>NZ_CP114904.1:3036666-3338888 GCF_027497215.1 Micromonospora sp. WMMD812
CGCCGGTCCCCGCCGGCGGGCGGGTTGTCGTCCTCGGCGGCCGCCTCGGCGTCGGCGTCCTCGTCCTCGTCGAGCCGGTACGGCTGCGCTTCCCCGGCGTACTGGGCCTTGGCGGCCAGCCGCTGCACCTCGGCGTCCGCGTTCCGGGCGGCGGCGAGCAGGTCGTCGATGTGCTTGACCTGGTCCTGCACGTCGTCGAGGACGAAGGTCAACGTCGGTGAGTGGCGGAGCCCGAGGGCCTTGCCCACCGTGCTGCGCAGCATGCCCTTGGCGCTCTCCAGGGCGGCGGCCGTGCCGGCCTGGGCCGCCGCGTCACCGAGCACGGTGTAGAAGACCGTGGCGTCGCGCAGGTCGGCGGTGATCCGGGCGTCAGTGATGGTGATCATGCCGAGCCGCGGGTCCTTGATCTGGCTCCGCACCACCGACGCGACCAGTTCCCGCACCCGCTCCGCGTGCCGGCGTACCTTGGCCGGATCCGTCATCTCCGCCACCTCCACGGTGTCCCGTTCCCGGCCGGACCAGGCGGCGCGGGCGCCGCCGGACCCCGACCGGCCAACATTTCGAACACTACCCGCGCGGCCCCGCCGGGCGCGCGTCGCCGCCGGTGGCGCCACCGCTCCGTGCGGGCGCCGGCACCGGCGCGTCCGCGCTCCGGTGTCAGTCCTCCGCGCCGTAGAGCTGCCGCCGGACCGACAGCAGCTCGGTCTCCGGCCGGCCGGCCACCAGGCGCTCGCAGGAGTCCAGCACCTCACGGACGTGCGACGCCTCGGCGGCCACCACGGCCACCGCTATCTCCGCCCGACCGTGCAGGTCGAGCGCTCCCACCTCGGCGGCCGACACCTCGAAGCGGCGCAGCGCCGCCACGATCGGCCGTACGTATGATCTCTTGGCCTTGAGCGACCGGGAGTCGCCCGGCAGCAGCAGGTCGAAGACCGCGGTTCCGGTGAACATCGTCCCGGACGATACCCGTATCCGGCCCCGCATGATCAAGGGGTTTACGCCCTCCGGCGTAAACCCCTTGACCAGCGTTCACCGCGGGATCAGGCGCGCGGCTTCTCCCGCATCTCGAAGGTCTCGATGATGTCGCCGACCTGGACGTTGTTGAACCCGCCCAGGGTCAGACCACACTCGAAGCCCTCCCGGACCTCCGTGGCGTCGTCCTTGAACCGCTTCAAGGAGTTGACCGTGAGGTTGTCCGCCACGACCGCCCCGTCGCGCAGCAGGCGTGCCCGCGCGTTGCGGCGGATGAGACCGGAGCGGACGATGCAGCCGGCGATGTTGCCGATCTTGGACGAGCGGAACACGTCGCGGATCTCCGCGGTGCCCAGCTCGACCTCCTCGTACTCCGGCTTGAGCAGCCCCTTGAGCGCGGCGTCGATCTCCTCGATGGCCTGGTAGATGACCGTGTAGTACCGGATCTCCACGCCCTCGCGGTCGGCGATCTCCCGGACCTTGTTGGCGGCCCGGACGTTGAAGCCGATGATCGTGACCGCCTCGGACGAGGCGCTCGCGAGCATGACGTCGCTCTCGGTGATCGCGCCGACGCCCCGGTGGATGATCCTGAGCTGGACCTCCTCGGGGATGTCGAGGTTGAACAGCGCGTCCTCGAGGGCCTCCACCGAACCGGAGACGTCGCCCTTGAGCACCAGGTTGAGCGAGGTCTTCTCGCCCTCCTTGAGCTGCTCCATGAGCGTCTCGAGAGTGGCCCGACCACGGGAGTTGGCGAATGCCGCCGCCCGTCGCCGCGCCTGCCGCTGCTCGGCGATCTGCCGCACCGTGCGGTCGTCCGCCGCGGCGAGGAAGGTGTCGCCCGCGCCCGGCACCGCGGTCAGACCGAGGACCAGCACCGGACGCGCCGGCCCCGCCTCGGCGACCTGGTTGCCGTTCTCGTCGAGCATCGCCCGGACCCGGCCGTGCGCCCCACCGGCGACGATCGAGTCGCCCGCCCGCAGGGTGCCCTTCTGCACCAGCACCGTCGCCACCGCACCGCGACCCTTGTCGAGGTGCGCCTCGATCGCCACACCCTGCGCCGGCCCGTCGATCGGAGCGGTCAGCTCCAGCGACGCGTCGGCGGTCAGCAGCACGGCCTCGAGCAGGTCCTCGATGCCGATGCCCGGCTTCGCGGCCACGTTGACGAACATCGTGTCGCCGCCGTACTCCTCGGCGACCAGGCCGTACTCGGTCAGCTGCTGGCGGACCTTGTCCGGGTTCGCCTCCGGCTTGTCGACCTTGTTGACCGCCACCACGATCGGCACTTCGGCCGCCTTGGCGTGGTTGAGCGCCTCGATCGTCTGCGGCATCACGCCGTCGTCGGCCGCGACCACCAGCACCACGATGTCGGTGACCTGGGCACCACGGGCACGCATGGCGGTGAACGCCTCGTGACCCGGGGTGTCGATGAAGGTCACCGCGCGGTCCTCGCCCTCGTGCGGGACGTGGACCTGGTAGGCGCCGATGTGCTGGGTGATGCCACCCGCCTCGCCGGCCACCACGTTCGCCTTGCGGATCGCGTCGAGCAGCTTGGTCTTACCGTGGTCGACGTGACCCATGACGGTCACCACCGGCGCACGGCTGACCAGGCGGTCCTCCGACACCTCGGCGTCCAGGTCGATGTTGAACTGCGCGAGCAGCTCGCGGTCCTCGTCCTCCGGGCTGACGATCTGCACGTCGAAGCCGAGGTGCTCACCCAGCAGCAGCAGGGTGTCGTCGGAGCACGACTGGGTCGCGGTGACCATCTCGCCCAGGTTGAACATCTCCTGGACCAGCGAACCCGGGTTGGCGTTGATCTTGTCGGCGAAGTCGGACAGCGAGGCGCCACGGGAGAGCCGGACGACCTGACCCTGACCCCGGGGTGCACCCGAGCTCATGGTCGGGGCCGACAGGTTGTCGAACTCCTGTCTGCGCTGCTTCTTGGACTTGCGACCACGGGTCGGCCGGCCACCCGGACGCCCGAAGGCACCCGCGGCACCGCCGCCGCGACCACGGCCGCCGCCACCGGGACGGCCACCGCCACCGGCCGGGGCACCACCCGGGCGGAAACCACCGCCGGGAGCGCCACCGCCGCCGCCACCGGGGCCGCCGCGGTAGCCACCGCCACCGCCGGCGCCGCCGCCGGGACCGCCGCGGAAGCCACCGCCTCCGCCACCGCCACCGGGACCGCCGCGGAAGCCGCCGCCACCACCGGGGCGACCGGCGCCGCCACCGGGGCCACCACGACCGCCACCGGGGCCGCCGGGGCGACCCGTGGTGGGACGCTGACTCGGCATCGACGCCGGGCTGGGCCGCGGCGGCATGGAGGCCGGGCTGGGCCGCGGCGGCATGCCGGCCGGGCTCGGGCGGGGACCGCCGGCACCGGCGGCCGGCGGCCGCTGCTGCTGGCCGCCCTGGATGCCGAACGGGTTGTTACCGGCGCCGCGCGCCGGCGGACGACCACCCGGCCGGGCACCCGGGCCCGGGGTCGGGCCACCGGGACGACCGGCGGACGGGGTCCCCGGACGCGGCGGCACCGCGTTCGGGCCCGGACGCGGACCCGGACGGGGACCGCCCTCGGCCGGAGGCTCCCGGCGGACGTTCTCCCGCTGCTGCTGGCGGGCGGCCTGCGCGGCCTTGACCGCGGCCTCCTGCTCAGCCTTGAGGGCGGCAGCGCGCGCCTCGGCGGCCGCCACCTCGATGTCGTGCGCGCTCGCCGGCTTGGCGACCGGGGCCGCCGGCTGCGGCGGACCCGGGACCGGACCCTTGGGCTTCGGCCCGGGCGTCGGCGCGGCCGGCCGCCGGGGCGGCATGGGCCGGGCCGAGACCCGGGGGGCACCCGGGGCCGGGGTCGGCGCGGGGGTCGGAGACGGCGCCGGGCTCGGGGTGGCCGCCGGCGGGGCGGCCGGCGCCGAAGCACCACCGGCGGACGCGACGAATGCGCCACGCAGCCGCCGGGCGACGGGCGCCTCGACGGTGCTGGACGCGGACTTGACGAACTCGCCCATTTCCTTCAGCTTGGCGAGAACGGTCTTACTTTCGACCCCGAGCTCTTTCGCAAGCTCGTGTACGCGGGCCTTGCCTGCCACTGCACTCCTCACTCCGAGGTCGTGCGGGCAGCACCCGCAGCGACCTCACTCGTGCACTTGAAGCCTGGTCATTTCAGGGACTTCATCGTGTGCTCATGTCGGTCGTCCTACCTTGCTAGCGACCCGCGTCCGGTCGGGCTGACCGGACGTCGTGGATGACGCATCGATGTGCTCCGCGAGCTCACCGTGGTCGAGAACCCCGGTGACACGCAACGCACGCCCGAAGGCGCGACGCCGCACCGCTAGCGCGAAGCAGGCCGGATCCGGGTGCATGTTCGCCCCCCGACCCGGCAGCCTGCGGGCCGGATCGGGCCGGAGGCTGTGACCAGCCTCGTCGCCAACCGCGACGATCCGCAGCAGTTCGCCGGCCGGCGCTCGCCGCCGACAGCCCACACAGGTGCGCTCCGGCCGCGCGCGTCGTGCCACTGAGAAAGTCTACCCCTAGCTCCCGGAGATCGCGCCGCCCGGCTCGGGGACGTGATCAGCTCCGCTCCGGGCGGCCGGGCTGCTCTGCTCCGCGTCGGAACGGATGTCGATCCGCCAACCGGTCAACCGGGCCGCGAGGCGGGCATTCTGCCCCTCGCGTCCGATGGCCAGGGAGAGCTGGAAGTCCGGCACGGTCACCCGGGCGGTCCGGCTGGCCAGGTCGACCACCTCGACGCGCAGCGCCTTGGCCGGCGACAACGCGTTTCCGACGAAGGTCGCCGGGTCGTCCGACCAGTCGATGATGTCGATCTTCTCACCGTGCAGCTCGCTCATCACCGCCCGGACCCGCTGCCCCATCGGGCCGATGCACGCGCCCTTGGCGTTCACGCCGGGCGCGGTGGAGCGGACCGCGATCTTCGTACGGTGACCTGCCTCACGCGCGATGGCGCCGATCTCGACGGTCCCGTCGGCGATCTCCGGCACCTCCAGCGCGAACAGCTTCTTCACCAGCGCGGGATGCGACCGGGACAACGTGATCTGCGGGCCCCGCATTCCCTTGGCCACGTGCACCACCACGCAGCGGATCCGCTCGCCGTGCGCGTACCGCTCGCCGGGCACCTGCTCGGACTGCGGCAGGACGCCCTCCAGCTTGCCGAGGTCGACGCTGACGATGCCCTTCTCGGCGCGCGCCTCGTGCGCCTGCACCACGCCGGTGACCAGGTCGCCGTCGCGACCCACGTACTCGCCGAAGTGCACCTCGTCGGTGGCCTCCCGCAGCCGCTGGAGGATCACCTGCTTGGCGGTCATGGCGGCGATCCGGCCGAAGTCGTGCGGGGTGTCGTCCCACTCCCG
This sequence comes from Micromonospora sp. WMMD812, assembly GCF_027497215.1. Taxonomy (NCBI): domain Bacteria; kingdom Bacillati; phylum Actinomycetota; class Actinomycetes; order Micromonosporales; family Micromonosporaceae; genus Micromonospora; species Micromonospora sp. WMMD812. The sequence goes on from NZ_CP114904.1 coordinate 3,042,003, forward strand.
CACCACGGCGCCCTCGTCGTCCAGCTCCTGCGCGTACACCAGGGCCGCGCCGGACTTGCGGTCGATCTCCACCCGCGCGTGCGGCTCGGCGCCGTCGGTGTGCCGGTAGGCGGTCAGCAGCGCGGTCTCGATCGCCGCGAGGATCGTGTCGAACGGGATCTCCCGCTCGCGCTCCAGTGCGCGCAGCGCCGCGAGGTCGATGTTCACCTCTCCTCGTCCTCCACATCATCTTCGTCGTCAAAGTCGTCTTCGTCACCGGTCTCGCCGGTGTCGTCGAGCTCGTTCGATTCCTCGATCTCGTCGAGGCGGCTGAACTCGACCTGCACCCGGCCGGGGCCGAGCTCGGCGTAGGTCCACTCCGAGCGGCCGGCGTCTGTGTCCAGCACCACGCGCTCCGCGTCGGCCTCCACCACCCGGCCGGTGAGCTGCCGGTCGCCGGTGGGCTGTTCGCCACGCTGGCCGGGGAGCGCGCCCGCGCCGCGGGTGGTCACCTTGACCAGCCGGCCGACATTGCGCCGCCAGTGCCGGGGCAGGGTGAGCGGCCGGTCCACACCCGGCGAGCTGACCTCCAGCTGGTACTCCCCCGCGAGGATGTCGCCGCCGGCCTCCTCGGCCGCGTCGAGGGCCGCGGAGACCGCCCGCGAGACGTCCGCGACGGCGTCCAGGTTGATCCCGCCGTCGGCGTCGACGATCACCCGCACCACGTGCCGGCGGCCGGCCCGGGACACGGTCAGGTCCTCCAGGTCGTAGCCGACGGCGCTCACCACGGGCTCGATCACGTCCCGCAACTGCTTGCGCCGGGTGGCGAGGTCACCGCCGCGGGGCCGTTCGCCGCCGCCCGGGCGCTCGCCGCCGCGGGGCCGCCCGGTCGACCTGGTGGCACGGCCACGCTGCGTCATCTCCGCACCCTTCTCCTGATCGACGGCGACCCGCGGGTCCCGCCCCATGCCGGCTCGCCACCGGAGCGAACGCGCCGGTGGCTGCGCAGAGCGTAACGCGCCTGACGGCCACCCGGCCGGGCGGCGCACCGACGCGGTGACCCACGTACCGTCGCGCATGGTGTTGACTTGTCCGGTGGCGACGGGCACGACTGCAGAGCGCAACGGGACTTCCGGGCATTCCCGGCGCGGGCTGCTGCGCGCCGGGGGGCTGTTGGCCCTCGGCGGCGGCGTGGCGCCGTTGACCGGCTGTGATCTTCTCGACCGCGACGACGGTCCGCCGCCGGCGCCCGACCCGCTGCGGCCGCTGCTGGACGAGGCGCTGACGCTCGCGGCGAGCTACCGCGCCGCCGCCGGCGCCGTCCCGGACCTGGCCGACCGGCTCACCCCGATCGCCGAGGCGCACCAGGCGCACGCCGCCGAGCTGGCCCGGGTGATCGGAGTGACACTGCCCTCGACCGCCCCGGCATCGACCGGCACGCCGCCGACCGGGCCGGACGCCGCGCTCGCCGAGCTGCGGCAGCGGGAACAGGCCGGCCGGGAGGCCGCGGTCACGGCCTGCGCGGCGGCCCCCGCGGAGCGGGCCGCCCTGCTCGGGTCGGTCGCGGCCGCCCGGGCCACCCACCTGGAGGCACTGAAGTGATCGAGCGAGCGGCGGCACCCACCCCGGCCGAGGCCCTCGGCGCGGCGCTGAGCGCCGAGTACGCCGCCATCTTCGCCTACGGCCCGATCGGCGTCCGGCTCTCGGGACCGGCCCGGGAGGCGGCCCGGCAGGCCGAGGCGGCGCACCGGCACCGCCGGGACGCGCTGATGGTGCAGCTCAGCACCGGGGGCGGCACGGTTCCGCCGGACCGGGCCGGGTACGCGCTGCCGTTCCCGGTCACCGACCGGGCGAGCGCGCTGCGGCTCGCGGTGGAGGTCGAGGAGCGCACCGCGGCGCACTGGCGGGCGGCGCTCGCCGCCACCACCGGCGCCGACCGGGACCAGGCGCTGGACGCGCTGCTCGACTACGCGGTCCGGGCCACCCGGTGGCGACGGACCGCCGGCGTCACCCCGCTGACCGTGGCGTTCCCCGGCCGCCCCACCTGACGCGCCGCCCCACCTGACGGCCGCCCCACCTGACCCGCCGCCCCACCTGGCCGGCCGTCCCACCCGCCTCACCCGTCATCGCCGCCCAGTCCGTCCGGTCGCCGAGCCGGCCGGGCGGACAGGCCGGAAGACGGCGCTCGGCTTGCAGGTCGCATACCAGGTATGCATACTCCGGGCCATGTCCATCCGTCACGGGCTGCTGGCCCTGCTCGAACGCGGCCAGATGTACGGCTACCAGCTGCGGGCCGCGTTCGAGGAGTCGACCGGCTCGACCTGGCCGCTGAACATCGGGCAGGTCTACACCACGCTGTCCCGGCTGGAGCGGGACGGGCTGGTGCGCCCGCTGCCGGAGAGCGAGGCCGGGCAGCGCCCGTACGAGATCACCGACGCCGGCCGCGCGGACCTCGCGCTCTGGTTCGCCACCCCGATCAGCCGTACCGACCGACCCCGGGACGAACTGGCGATCAAACTGGCGCTGGCGCTCACCACCCCCGGCGTCGACGTGCAGTCGGTGGTGCAGACCCAGCGCAGCGCGACCATGCGGGCGTTGCAGGAGTTGACCCGGTTGAAGTACGCCAGCGACCGGCCCGAGGACCTGCCCTGGCGGCTCGTGCTGGACGCGATGGTGTTCCAGGCCGAGGCGGAGGTCCGCTGGCTGGACCACTGCGAGACCAGCCTGGTCCGGTACCGTCCGCCCGGTCCGCGCCCGCAGGTCGCGGCTCCGCCGGCCGGGACGGACCGACCGGTCGACGAGGAGGCGCGGCGGTGAGCGGACCGGACGGCGCGGTGCTGGAGCTCCGTGACGTCCACCGCACCCACGGCGCCGACGCCGCCGCGGTGCACGCGCTGCGCGGGGTGAGCGTGACCGTCCGGGCCGGGGAGCTGGTGGCCGTGATGGGCCCGTCCGGCTCCGGCAAGTCCACCCTGTTGGCACTCGCCGGTGGGCTGGACAGCCCCACCGCCGGTGACGTCCGCGTGGAGGGCCAGCCGCTGGCCGCGCTGGACCGCCGCAGCCTGGCCCAGCTGCGCCGGCGCCGGATCGGCTACATCTTCCAGAACCTGAACCTGATCGGCAGCCTGAGCGCGGTGGAGAACGTCGCCTTGCCGCTGGAGCTCGACGGCACCGGCGTGCGGCGGGCCCGCAAGCTCGCGCTGGCCGCGCTCGCCGAGGTGGGGCTGCCGGAGTTGGGCGACCGCTTCCCGGACCAGCTGTCCGGCGGCCAGCAGCAGCGGGTGGCCATCGCCCGGGCGCTCGTGGGCGAACGGCGGCTGGTGCTGGCCGACGAGCCGACCGGAGCGCTGGACTCCCAGACCGGTGAGGCCGTGCTGCACCTGCTGCGCCGCCGAATCGACGCCGGCGCCGCCGGGCTGCTGGTCACGCACGAGGCGCGTCACGCCGGCTGGGCGGACCGGGTGATCTTCCTGCGGGACGGGGTGCTGGTCGACTCGACCGCCCCGCTCGGCAGCGTCGAGCAACTGCTGACCGGCAGCGGACGGTGACCGTCCGGCCCGGCGTACGGTTCCGGCTGCCGGCCGGCGTCCGGCCCCCGTCGCGCGGGCGGCGGCCCACCCCGGCCGGCGCCGGAGGCGGCGCCTCGGGCGGGCGGCGGCGCACCGCGGAGCTGATCGGCTCGTGGCGGGCGGCGCTGCGCATCGCCCGCCGGGAGGCCCGCCGGGCCCGGGGCCGGACCGCACTCGTGCTGGCCATGATCACCCTGCCGGTACTGGTGCTGACCTTCCTGGCCGCCAGCTACGACATGGCGGAGCTGACCCGGGGCGAGCGGATCGACCGGCAGCTGGGGAGCGCCGATGCCGGGCTGCGCTGGGTCGGTGACCTGCCGATCGTCCAGGACGAATGGGGCGAGAGCTGGTACCCGAAGGGTGGTGACCAACCGGCGCTCGGCCGCCCGGCCACCACCGAGGAGGTGACCGCGCTGCTCGGGCCGGGCGCCCGGGCCACCGAGGTGCGCGGGTGGACCCCGGTGGACTTCCGGGTGGACGGCCGCGACGCGGAGCTACCCGGCCGCACGCTCGACCTCACCGACCCGCTCGCCCGCAGCACGGTGCGGCTGCGGGCCGGCCGGGTCCCGGTCGGCCCGGGCGAGATCGCCGCGAGCCCCGCCGCGCTGCGGCGCCTCGACGCCCGGGTCGGCGACACGGTCACCAGCGCCCGCGGCGCGCGGTCGTACCGGGTGGTCGGGGTGGTCGAGTTCCCGGACGACCTCGGACCGCTGATCACGCTGCACCCGACCGGCGCGCCGCCCGCCGAGGGCGCGCCGGACTCAAACTGGCTGGTCGACGTGCCCGGGACGGTGGACGCCGACCTGGTCCACCGGCTGAACGAGCGGGGTGTGGTCGTGACCACGCGGACCGCGACGGGGCCCGGCTTCGGCCCCCGGCTCGGGCCCGACCAGGGCCTACCGACCAGCATGAACGACCTGGGCACCGGAGTGTTGGTCGCTGGACTCGGGCTGCTGGAGGTGGTGCTGCTGGTCGGGCCGGCCTTCGCGGTCGGCGTACGCCGCCGGCGGCGGGATCTGGCCCTGGTCGCGGTGGCCGGCGCCGACGCCACCCAGCTGCGCCGGGTCGTGCTGGCCGACGGCGTGGTGCTGGGCTGCCTCGGGGCCGCCGCCGGGCTGGTCCTCGGCGTCGGCGCCGCGTTCGCCGCCCGGCCCCTGATGGAGGAGTACGTCTTCGGAGCACGCTTCGGCGGTTACCGATGCTGGCCGGCCGCGTTGGTGGTCATCGCGGGTGTCGCGGTGCTGGCCGGGGTGCTCGCCGCCCTCGCCCCGGCCTGGACCGCCGCACGGCAGGACGTCGTCGCCGGGCTGGCCGGCCGGCGCACCCCGCCCCGGCACCGCGGTCGGTGGCTGGTGCTCGGGCTGGCCCTCGCCACCGGGGGCGCGGCGCTGGCCGCGCTCGGCGCCGCCCGGACCGCGCCCATCGTGATCCTCGCCGGGCTGATCCTGGGTGAGCTGGGGCTCGTCTTCTGCACGCCCACGCTGATCGGTCTGCTCGCCCGACTCGGCCGGGCCCTGCCACTGGCGCCCCGGATCGCGCTGCGCGACGCCAGCCGCAACCGGGCCTCCGCGGCACCGGCGATCTCCGCCGTGATGGCCGCGGTCGCCGGAAGCGTGGCGCTCGGCACGTACCTGGCCAGCGACACGGCCCGCAACGCCGCCACCTACCGGCCCGCCATGCCGCCCGGGCACCTGCTGGTCACCCAACGCGACCCGGACGGGCCGCCACCGTCGCCCGGGCAGGTCGGCGCCGCAGCCCGGACCCACCTGGACGCCGACGCGGTGGCGCCGGTCGGGACGATCGGCTGCGACCCGGACCGCGGTCCGACCGCCATCTGCACCGTCAACCCGGTGCGGCCCCCGGAACGGGTCTGCCCCTGGGTGCCGAGCGACGTGCTCAGCGCCGCCGACCGGCGGCAGGCGCGGGCCGACCCGCGCTGCCACCTGAACGCCCGGGACCCCTATGGGATGTACGTCGAGGTGCTGGTGGACGACGGGGCCGCGCTGCCGATCCTCACCGGCGCGCCTCCGGCGGACGCGGCGGCGGCCGCCGCGGTGCTGCGTGCCGGCGGCGTGGTGGTGACCGACCCGAGTTACCTGCGCGACGGGCGAGTGGCGGTCGAGGTGGACCGGGGTGCGGAGGGCGGGCCGCCGGTCAACACGGTCAGCGTGCTGACCGGCTACGCCCTGACCGGTGGCATCGGCCCGGACCGGCTGCTGCTCTCCCCCGCCGCGGCCACCCGGCTCGGGCTGAGCTGGACGACGACCGGCTGGGCGGTCGCCGCGCCGACGCCGCCGGACCAGCGGCGGCTCGACCGGTTCACCGCCGCGCTGCGACCGTCCGGCGGGTACCTCGTGAACGTGGAGCGGGGCAGCCCGTCGAGCCAGGAGGCGCCGCTGCTGCTCCTGCTCGCGGCGGGCGCCGGGCTGATCACCGTGGGGGCCGCCGGGATCGCCACCGGGCTCGCCGCCGCCGAGGGCCGCGCCGACCTCTCCACCCTCGCCGCGGTCGGGGCCAGTCCGGGCGTACGCCGGCTGCTGTCGCTCTGCCAGGCTGGCGTGATCGCCGGGCTCGGCTCGGTGCTGGGCATCGTGGCCGGCCTCGGCTCGGCCGGCATCATCATCTTCTCGATCAACCGGCAGTACGCCGGCACCTGGCCGGTCGAGGACCCGTACCCGCTGGTGGTGCCCTGGTCGGCGCTCGGCGTCCTGGTGCTCGTGCCGCTGGTGGCGATGCTCGGCGCGGGCCTGTTCACCCGATCCCGGCTGCCGATCGAGCGGCGGCTGGACTGAGCGGGGGGCGGGCGGTACGCCCGACGGCACCGGCGGACGGGCCGGTGCCGGCGACCGGCCCCACCCGCCGGGGGTGTCGTCGGGACCGCCGGACCGGCACACTGTCCCGATGTCCGTGCTCGGAGCCCTCACCCGCCGCGTCGGCCACCACCGCTGGTTCGGTGCCGCCGCGCGCCTGCTCGTCCCGGCGGATCGAATGGTCGGGCGGCTCACCCGGGGCCGGGTGGTCGCGCTGGGCCTCATCCCGTCCCTGGTCCTGACCACCACCGGCCGCCGCTCCGGCAAGCCCCGCAGCAACCCCCTGCTGTACGTCCGCGACGGCGACGCCTTCGTCGTCATCGGTTCGAACTGGGGCCAGACCCACCACCCCGGCTGGGCGATGAACCTGCTCGCCCAACCCGGCGCCGAGGTGGACGTACGGGGCCGACGGATCCCGGTGCGCGCCGACGTCGCCACCGGCGCCGAGCGGGACCGGCTCTGGCATCTGCTGGTCACCGAGTGGCCGGCGTACCGCACGTACGTGCGTCGGGCCGGCGGCCGGGAGATCCGCATCTTTCGACTGGTCCCGGTCGGGCGCGGCGAGCCGGGCGGAACGGGCGAGCGTGGCTAGGGTGGTGCCAGCGGGGTGACCGGCGCGGGCGGTCGCGGCCGTCGGTCACCCTGACCGGCCGGCGGTGCGGCGGAGCTGTCCGCACAGTCGCGAGGCAGGGGTGGTCGGCGTGGACGCGAGCAGCGAGGACACCGAGGTCGACCGACACCTGGCCGATCCCCGGTGGACGGTGGCCGAGCGCGTGGCGGCGGCGGCGCGGCGGCGGTTCCCCGCCGACGTGCTCGCGGTCGCGGTGCACGGGCCGCTGGCCCACGGCGACGACGACGGTGGCGGTGACGGCGAGGTCGGGCTGCTGGTGGTGACCTACCGGCCGGAATCGGGGCCGAGCCCCGCCACCCGTCGCGTGGACGGCGTGCTGGTCGACCTCACGGTGGCCGGGGCGGACGACTACCTCCGGCAGGCCCGGACCATCACGCCGCTCTGGCCGCTGACCGCCGACCGCTACGTCACCACCCGCTCGCTGCACGACCCGACGAACTGGCTGCGTACCCTGCGCGACGAGCACCTGGGCCGCCTGGCCCGGGCCCGGCCGGCCGAGTTCAGCGCCGCCGCCCGGCAGGCCTGGTACCGGGGCTACGCGGCGCACGCCCGGGCCGCGCGCCTGGCCGAGTGGTACGAGACGGACCAGGCGCTGCTCATGCTCGGCGAGGCCCGGCTGGCCGCGGCGACGGTGAACGGCCTACTCGGCCGGACCTACTTCCGGGATCCCGGTGACGCGGTCCGCCGTACGGGGCTGGCCGGCGCGGACATGACCGAGGTGGGTGCGGTGCTGGCGCGCCAGTCGGCGGAGCTGGCCGCCCGGGGCCAGCCGGTCGACGGCACTGTGGACGATCTCCTCACGAGCTGACCCGCCCGTCCGCCGTCAGCCGAGGCCGCCCTGGACGCCGATCAGGGCGCCGATCCCGTAGGTCGCGGCGGCGGCCCCCGCACCCAGCAGCAGTTGGCGTAGCCCGCCGGACCACCAGGCCCGGTTGGTGAACCGGGCGACCACCGCACCGGCGGCGAAGAGACCGAGCCCGCCCACGCCGAGCGCCAGCCCGAGGCTGGTGAAGCCGACGAGGTAGGTCAGCAGCGGCACCAGCGCGCCGACCGAGAAGAACAGGAACGACGAGAACGCGGCGGCCCAGGGGCTCGGCTGCTCGTCCGGGTCGACGCCCAACTCCTCCCGGACGTGCACCCGCAGCGCCTCCTCCGGGTTTCGCCGGACGGTCTCGGCCACCTGCGTGGCGAGATCCCGGGGCAGCCCGCGGGCCACCCAGGCGTCGGCCAGCTCCCGCGCCTCCGCCTCGGGGTGCCGCTCCAGTTCCCGCCGCTCCTTGGCCACCTCGGCGGCGACCTGCTCGTTGGCCGACCGGACGCTGGTGTACTCACCCAGCCCCATCGAGATGGCCCCGGCCACCAGGCCGGCCGCGCCGGTCAGCACGATGCTGCGCGGCGACACGCCGCCGCCACCCACCCCGGCGATCAGGGCGATGTTGGTGACCAGGCCGTCCATGGCGCCGAACACCGCCGGCCGCAGCCAGCCGCCGGACACGTCCGCGTGGTGCGCCTCGCGCAGCGCCGCCGGGGTGTCGGTCACGGCAGGGTCAGGATCTCGTGCCCGTCTTCGGTCACCAGGATGGTGTGCTCGAACTGGGCCGTCCACTTCCGGTCCTTCGTGACCACCGTCCAGCCGTCGTCCCACATGTCGTACTGGTAGGTGCCGAGGGTGATCATCGGCTCGATGGTGAAGGTCATCCCCGGCTCCATGACGTCGGTGGGGCGCGGGCTGTCGTAGTGCGGCACGTAGAGGCCGCTGTGGAAGGACTCGCCGATCCCGTGGCCGGTGAAGTCGCGGACCACGCCGTAGCCGAAGCGCTTGGCGTACGACTCGATGACCCGGCCGATCACGTTGATCTGGCGGCCCGGGGCCACCGCCCGGATGCCGCGCATCATCGCCTCGTGGGTCCGCTCGACCAGCAGCCGGGCCTCCTCGCTGACCGCGCCGACGCAGAACGTGGCGTCGGTGTCACCGTGCACGCCGTTGATGTACGCGGTCACGTCGACGTTGATGATGTCGCCGTCCTCGAGCACGGTCGTGTCCGGGATGCCGTGGCAGATCACCTCGTTGAGGCTGGTGCAGCAGGACTTGGGGAAGCCCTTGTAGCCCAACGTCGACGGGTAGGCGCCGTGGTCGCAGAGGAACTCGTGCACCACCCGGTCGATCTCGTCGGTGGTGACACCCGGCTTGCAGTGCTCCCCGGCGAGCTGGGTCGCCTGCGCGGCCAGCCGGCTGGCGACCCGCATCTTCTCGATGGTCTCCGGGGTCTGCACGTGCGACCCCCGCCACTCCTGCGGGCCCTTCTTGCCCACGTACTCGGGACGGGCGATGTGGGCAGGCACCGGTCGCCACGGGGAGAGCGTGCCTGGGGTCAGCGGCGCACGGACGGTCATGGGACAAGCCTATCGCCGCGACCGACGTGAACCCCGCCACGGCCCGGTCCGACGGGTTGTTGCCCGGCCCGGCCCGCTGTGCCATCGTGTCTGCGTGGATCAAGGGGCAGTGCCGCCCGTCTTCTCCGCCACGGCGGAGACCGACGGTGATCAGCTCCGGGTGGTGGTGACCGGCGAGGTCGACATGGCGACCGCCGACACCATGTTCCAGACCGCGCTCCGGCAGCCGGCCGCGCGGCTGACGCTCGACCTGCGCGCGGTGACCTTCTTCGACTCGGCCGCGATCCACGCCCTGGTGCGGTTGGCCCAGCAGTTCCCGGGCACGATCACCGTGCTGCCGTCCCGGCAGGTCCGCCGAGTGCTGGACATCTCGGGCCTCGGCGAGCAGGCCTGGCTCGATCCCGCCTGAGCCCGCCCGGCGGTTCCGCGCCGGCGGCAGCGGACCGCCCGTCACGGCCGCAGCCGAGCGCCCGTCACGGCGGCAGGCCGCGTACGGACCGTCGCGTCGGCGGGCGGCTCAGCCCTGTAGTCGCCGGCGCAGTGTCACTTCGGTGCCGGTCGCGCTACGGCTGACCGACAGCTCCCCCAACGCCCGGATCAGCGAGAGCCCACGCCCCCGGAACCCGGAACCGGTCGACTCGCGCCAGTGCCCGCTGTCGCGCACCGTGGCGACGACCGTCCCGTCCTCGATCGTCACGTCGATGTCGACCATCGGCTCGGTCGGGGCGACCGGATGCTCGATGGCGTTGGCGGCGGCCTCGGAGATGGCCACGGTGAGGTCGAACAGGTCCGTCTCCCCGACGCCGTGGGCGACGAGGAAGTCCTCCAGCCGCTTGCGGAGGACGCTGAGTCGGGTCGGGTCGGCCGGCAGGCGCAGCGTGAAGCGGTTGGGCTCGGCCGCCTCCAGCGCGAGCACGGCCACGTCGTCGCGGCGTGGCCGGCCCTCGACGCGTGCCACCACGGCGTCGATCAGGTCCGTCACGTGCTCGCCGGGGGTGGCGGCGTCCACGCGCAGCCGCGCCAGAGCCGCGTCGATGCCGACGTGCCGGTCCTCGATCAGCCCGTCCGTGTAGAGCAGCAACCGGCTGCCGGCGGGCAACTCCCCCTCCAGGGTCCGGTACGCCGCGTCCGGTATGGCGCCGACCGGCGGCCCGAGCGCGCGGTCGTGCAGGAACGCCACGTCGCCTCCCCGGATGACCAGCGGGGACGGGTGACCGGCGCTGGCGTAGCGCAGCCGGCCGGTGCGGGGGTGGAACAGTAGGCAAACCACGGTCGCGAAGGACCGCCGTTCGGTCGAGCTGACCAGCCGGTTGAGCCGGGTCAGCGACTCGCCGGGGTCGAAGCCTTCCAGCACGTACGCCCGCAGCGCGTTGCGCACCTGGCCCATCGCGGCGGCGGCCTGCACGCCCTTGCCGACCACGTCACCGATGACGAGCACCAGCTCGGCGCCGTCGCGCGCGACCACGTCGTACCAGTCACCGCCGACCTCCACGTCGGTGGTGCCCGGCAGGTAGCGGCTGGCGACCACCGCGCCGGGCAGTTGGGGCAGAGCCCGGGGCAGCAGGCTGTGCTGCAACGTGGTGGCGATCCGGTGCTCGGCCTCGTAGAGCTGGGCGTTCTCCAGCCGTACGCCGACCAGCCGGGCGAGCTGGGCCAGCGCGGCCTTGTCGGTCTCCGCGCCGTCCCCGTCCGCCCGCCACACCCGCAGCTCTCCCCGTGGTTCGCCGCCGCTGCCGGTCAGCGGCAGCACGAACGACGGGTCGTGGCCGCTACGGCCCCCGGCGTCCGCCTCGACGCGCCTGCCACCCGCGGCGACCAGCACCCGGGCAGCCGCGACGAGGTCGAGCGCGTGCCGGGCGGCGACCTGGAGCACGTCCCCGGTGGACCGGGCGGTGTTCACCGCCACCGCCGCGTCGGCCAGCGCCCGGAGCCGGCGGATGATCTGACCGCGCAGCTGGCCCAGCTCGACGTTGGCCCGGACCCGGGCGATCAGCTCCTGACCGGAGAAGGGCTTGGTGAGGTAGTCGTCCGCGCCGACCGACAGGCCGGCCACCGCCTCGGCCGAGCCGGCGCGGGCGGAGAGCAGCACGATCGGCACGTCGCGGGTGCGATCGTCGGCGCGCAGGGCGGTCACCAGCCCGAACCCGTCCAGCCGGGGCATCATCACGTCGGTGAGCACCAGGTCGAACGCGCCCTCCACGGCCAGCCGCAGCGCCTGCGCGCCGTCGGCCGCGGTGACGACCTCCCAGGCCGGGGAGAGCAGCCGGGTGACGTGTTCGCGCAGGTCCGGGTTGTCGTCGACGACCAGGATCCGGCCCGCGCGAACGCCTTCGGTGGGCCGTCCGCCGGTGGCCACGGACTCCTCGGCGCCGGTCCAGATCGCCGTCTCCGCGACGTAGAGCCGGGCCTGCTCCGACCCGGCGGGTGCCGGCCCCCCGGCGTCGGCGACCCGCTCGGCGGGCAGGTGCGCGAAGCCGAACGGGACGGTCACGGTGAACACGCTTCCCTGACCGACCCGACTGGTCACCGCGACCTCGCCGCCGTGCATCTCGGTCAGATCGCGGACCAGCGCCAGGCCGATCCCGGTGCCCTCGTGGGTCCGGGCGCGCACCTCGGGCGCCCGGTGGAACCGCTCGAAGACGTGCGGCAGCTCGCCCGGGGCGATACCCACCCCGGTGTCGACGACCTCCAGGCGGGCCTTCCCGTCCACCGCCCGGACCCGGACGCGGATCTCGCCGTCGAAGGTGAACTTGACCGCGTTCGCCACCAGGTTGAGGACGATCTTCTCCCACATGTCGCGGTCCACGAAGACCGGCGCGGGCAGCGGTGGGCAGTCGACCACCAGGCGCATGCCGGCGCGTTCGATCGCGGAGCGGAACGTGCTCGCCAGGCGGGACGAGTAGTCGGCCAGGTCGGTGGGCTGGTAGCGGGCGGCCAGCCGGCCCGACTCCAGCCGGGAGAAGTCGAGCACCGTGTTGACCAGCTTGAGCAGGCGCAACGCGTTGCGGTGCACCACGGTGAGCCGGTCGGTGTACGCGGCCGGCAGCGCCGAGTCGGCCAGCAGGTCCTCCAGCGGGCCGAGCACGAGGGTGAGGGGGGTGCGGAACTCGTGGCTGACGTTGGCGAAGAAGTTGGTCTTGGCGCGGTCCAGGGCGGCCAGCGCGGCGGCCCGGTCGCGTTCCTGCTCGTACGCCCGCTGCTTGCCCACCGCCCGGGAGATCTGGGCCGCGACCAGGTCCAGGAAGTTCCGGTACTCGTCGGTGAGCGGCAGCCGGCGGGCCACGCCCAGCACCAGCGCGCCGACGGTCTCGTTGGTCGCCGTGACCGGCAGCACCAGCGCCCGGTCGGCCGCCGCGGCCGGCACCGGATCGAGCAGGTCGGCCACCGCCACCTCGGCTCCGTCACCGACCCGGGCGAACACCTCCGGCGACGTGCCGGCGGTCGCCGGGTCGACGCCGCTGGCCCCGGCCAGGGCGAACCGGCCGGCGTCGTCCCGGAGCCAGATCTGGGCGAAGGGCACATCGGCCCGGTGCCGTTCGAGCACGGCGGCGGCGGTCCGGCCCAGCTCGGCGACGGTGCCGACGTCGGCCAGCTCGGACCCGAGCTCGGCCAGCGCCCGGAGCCGACGCGCGCCGATCACCCGGCCGGTGGTCTCGTTCACGATGCAGAAAATGCCGGCGACCGCGCCGTCGACACCGATGATCGGGTCGTAGGAGACGTCGAAGTAGGTCTCCTCCAGGAAGCCGTGCCGATCGATCAGGAAGGGGTGGTCCTCGCCGCGGTAGGAGCGGCCGGTGCGGCGCACACCGTCCAGCAGCGGGCCGAGCACGTCCCAGGTCTCCGCCCAGGACGTCCGGGCCGGCCGGCACAGCGCGTCCGGGTGCTTGCTGCCGATCGTCGGCCGGTAGGCGTCGTTGTAGAAGGCCAGCTCGTCCTCGCCCCAGAACATGACGATCTGCGCGCTGGAGGCGAGCATCATGCCGACCGCGCCGGCCAGTGCGGCCGGCCACCGGGCCGGGGTGCCCAACGGGCTGCCGCCCCAGTCGAAGGCGCCGAGGTGGCGGCCCATCTCGCCGCCGGCGGCGAAGGCCGCGGCCAACGCCGGGGGCAACTCACCGTCACTCGGGAGTTGCCCCTCGTCCGCGCCCCCCAGCGCCGAACTCATGCGCCCTCCCGATCCGACCGCCGCGCCACCCAGCCGATGTCCCCATCCGCCGTGCTCCGCCTTGTACCCCGGCGGCGTGGCGATGTAACGCATGGGACGCGCGGGACGCTGTCGAGACCCGCGTCAATGACCCCGGTCCGACAGCTGCCCGGCGATGCGCTCGCCGGCGGCCCGGACCAGCGCGCCCACCGGCCGGGGGTCCGCCTCGTTCTCCGGGTGCCACTGCACGCCCAGCACGAACGGCCGGCCCGGATCCTCCACCGCCTCGACGACCCCGTCGTCGGCCCAGCCGCTGACGGTCAGCCGCCCCGGATCGGCCACCCCCTGATGGTGGTACGAGTTCACCCGGCCCACCCCGGCCATGACCGTGCCTGCCAGGCTGCCCGGCGCGAACCGGACCGGATGCGCGCCGTAGACACCCGGGGCGGGGCGGTGCCGCTCGTGCCCGACCAGCTCCGGCAGGTGCTGGTGCAGACTGCCGCCGTACGCGATCGCGAGCAGCTGCATTCCCCGGCACACGCCCAGCACCGGCAGCCCGGCAGCGAGCGCGGCGGTGAGCAGGGTCAGCTCACCCGCGTCCCGGGTCGGCCGGCTGTCGGTGCGCGGGGCCGGGAGCTGGCCGTAGCGGGCCGGGTCGACGTCGGCGCCGCCGGCCAGGATCAGCCCGTCCAGCACCCGCAGCACGTCGGCGTCCCGGTCGTCCGGGGGCAGCACCACCGCGCGGCCGCCGGACGCGGTGACCGCCCGGACGTACGCCTCGGGCACCAGCACCACCGGCACGTCCCGCCAGACCGCCCAGCCGGCCGGCTCGACGTACGCGCTGATCCCGATCAGCGGCCGCGTCACGTCGGCGGCACCGGTCGCGACCGCGGGGCTCGCCAAACCGGCCCGCTCACAGCGGGGTGACGTAGGCGCCGGTGATGCCGCCGTCGACCACGAACTGGGCGGCGGTCATGAAGGACGCGTCGTCGCTGGCCAGGAACGCGACCGCGGCGGCGATCTCCTGCGCCGTCCCGAACCGGCCCATCGGCACGTGCACCAGCCGGCGGGCGGCCCGCTCCGGGTCGGCGGCGAAGAGTTCCAGCAGCAGCGGGGTGGCGACCGGGCCGGGGCACAGGGCGTTCACCCGGATCCCCTCCCGGGCGAACTGCACCCCCAGCTCCCGCGTCATCGCCAGCACACCGCCCTTGCTCGCCGTGTACGCGATCTGCGAGGTGGCGGCGCCCATCAACGCCACGAACGACGCGGTGTTGATGATCGAGCCCTTGCCCTGCCGCCGCATGTGCGGGATCACGTACTTGCAGCAGAGGTAGACGCTCGTGGTGTTGACCCGCAGCACCCGTTCCCAGGCGTCCAGCCCGGTCTCCAGGATCGAGTCGTCGTCCGGTGGGGAGATGCCGGCGTTGTTGAACGCCACGTCCACCCGGCCGTGCCGCTCGACCACCCCGTCGAACAGGTCCCGGACGGCCGCCTCGTCCGCGACGTCCACGGCGACGAACTCGCCGCCCACCTCGTCCGCGGCCCGCTTGCCCGCCTCCGCGTCGATGTCCACGCAGACCACCCGGGCGCCCTCGGCGGCGAACCGCCGCACCGTGGCCAGCCCGATCCCGCTGCCCGCTCCGGTGACGACGGCCACCCGGTCCTGCAACCGACCCTGCACGCTGCTCACTCCTCCGTCGCGATGAACACGTTCTTGACGTCGGTGAACGCGTGCAGCGCGTCCGGGCCCAGCTCACGGCCGAGCCCGGAGCGCTTCATGCCACCGAACGGGGTCCAGTAGCGCACCGAGGAGTGCGAGTTGACGCTCAGGTTGCCGGACTCGACGGCTCGCGCCACCCGGACCGCCCGGCCGACGTCCCGCGTCCAGATCGAGCCGGAGAGGCCGTACTCGGTGTCGTTGGCGAGCCGGATCGCGTCGGCCTCGTCGTCGAACGGGAGCACCGAGACGACCGGGCCGAAGATCTCCTCCCGCCAGTGCCGGTCGGCCGGAGAGTCGGCGAGCAGCACGGTCGGGGCGTACCAGAAGCCGGGGCCGTCCGGGCGGGAGCCGGTGAAGGCGACCTTCGCGCCGTCGACGTAGCCGGCCACCCGCTCCCGCTGGCCCGCCGAGATCAGCGGGCCCATCTCGGCGGTGTCCCGGGCCGGGTCCTCCACCCGGAACCCGCGCACCGCCGGTTCGAGCAGTTCGAGGAACCGGTCGTACGCCGGGCGCTCGACCAGGATCCGGGACCGGGCGCAGCAGTCCTGGCCGGCGTTGTCGAAGACCGCGTACGGCGCGGTGGCCGCCGCCTTCGCCAGGTCGGCGTCGGCGAAGACCAGGTTGGCGGACTTGCCGCCCAGCTCCAGCGTCACCCGCTTCACCTGGGCCGCGCAGCCGGCCATGATCCGGGTGCCGACCTGGGTGGAGCCGGTGAAGCAGATCTTGCGGACCGCCGGGTGGGTGACGAAGCGCTCGCCGACCACGCGACCCTCGCCGGGTAGCACGGTGAACACGTCGTCGGGCAGGCCGGCCTCGCGGCCCAGCTCGGCCAGGCGGAGCGCGGTGAGCGGTGTCAGCTCGGCCGGCTTCAGCACGACGGTGTTGCCGGCGGCGAGCGCCGGGGCGAAGCCCCACGCGGCGATCGGCATCGGGAAGTTCCACGGCACGATCACCCCGACCACGCCGAGCGGTTCGTGGAAGGTGACGTCCAGCCCGCCGGGCACCGGGATCTGCCGCCCGGTGAGCCGCTCCGGCGCGCCGGCGTAGTAGTCGAGCACGTCCCGGACGTTGCCGGCCTCCCACCGGGCGTTGCCGATGGTGTGCCCGGAGTTGCGTACCTCCAGCCCGGCCAACTCCTCCAGGTGCGCGTCCACCAGGGCCGCGAACCGCCGCAGCAGCCGCGCCCGCTCCCCCGGCGCGACACCGCGCCACCGCTCGTACGCGACGGCGGCCCGCGAGATCGCCGCATCCACCTCGCCCAGCGAGGTCGCCGGAACCTCCGCGACAACTTCCCCGGTGGCCGGGTTCACCACACTCGTCACGCCCCCACCCCTCTCCGGTCCCCGCGATCGTGCAGTTTCCGCCCCGGCAAAGGCCGCGTACCGCCACGAACCAGGGGCACACAGTGCAAGATCGCGGGGGGTGTCGGCGGGAGGGCGCGGAGCGCGCGGCGCGGGCTACAGGCGTTCGAAGCCACGGATCAGCTCCCAGTCGGTGACCGCGGCGTCGAAGGCCTTCAGCTCGACGCGGGCCTGATTGGCGTAGTGGGCGACCACCTCGTCGCCGAAGGCGTCCTTCGCCAGGGTGGAGGACTCCCAGAGGGTGAGGGCGTCGCGCAGCGTGCCGGGCACCCGCTCGGCGTCCGGGTCGTCGTACGCGTTGCCGGCGCACTCCGCACCCAACTCCAGCTCCTGCTCGATGCCGTGCACCGCCCCGGCGACCAGCGCGGCGATCGCCAGGTGCGGGTTGACGTCCGCCCCGGGCACCCGGTTCTCCACCCGCATCCCGGGCCCGTGCCCGACCAGCCGCAGCGCGCAGGTGCGGTTGTCGACGCCCCAGCGCAGCGCGGTCGGCGCGAACGACCCGGGCTGGTAGCGCTTGTACGAGTTGACGTTCGGGGCGAAGAGCAGACTGAACTCGCGCATGGTGGCGAGCAGCCCGGCGAGCACCCGCCGCCCGCTCACCGACAGGTGCGCCGGCCCGTCGCCGAGCAGCGCCGACCGGCCGTCGACGTCGCGCAGCGAGAAGTGGATGTGGCAGGAGTTCCCCTCCCGCGCGTTCGGCTTGGCCATGAAGGTGATCGACATGCCCTCCTGGGCGGCGATCTCCTTCGCCCCGTTCTTGTAGATGACGTGGTGGTCGGCGCAGGCCACCGCCTCGTCGTACCGGAAGGCGATCTCGTGCTGGCCGAGGTTGCACTCGCCCTTGGCGCTCTCCGGGGTCAGCCCGGCTCCGGCCATCTCCCGGCGGATCCGGCGCAGCAGCGGCTCCACCCGGGCCGTGCCGAGCAACGAGTAGTCCACGTTGTACTGGTTCGCCGGGGTCAGCTCCCGGTAGCCCCGCCGCCACGCGTCCTCGTACGAGTCACGGAACAGCACGAACTCCAGCTCGGTGCCGGCGTACGCGGTCAGCCCGTGCCCGGCGAGCCGGTCCAACTGGTGGCGGAGGATCTGCCGGGGCGAGGCGAGCACCGGGCCGGAGCCGTCCAGCCACTCCAGGTCGGCCAGGAGCATGGCGGTGCCCGGCTGCCAGGGCACCCGGCGCAGGGTGGTCAGGTCCGGCTTCATCGCGAAGTCGCCGTAGCCCCGCTCCCAGCTCGACATCGCGTAGCCGTCGACGGTGTTCATGTCGACGTCGACGGCGAGCAGGTAGTTGCACCCCTCGCTGCCGTGTGCGACGACCTGGTCCAGGAAGAACGGAGCGTGGAACCGCTTGCCCTGCAGGCGGCCCTGCATGTCGACCAGGGCCAGCACGACCGTGTCGATCTCGCGATCGGCGACGGCGACCCGCAGTTGTTCCAGTGTGAGCGGCGCTCTCCTCATCCGCGGGCCTCCATCACCAAGGTCTACTGGCAAACCGGATCACCGTCAATGCCCCGGACGCGCCGCCCGGGAAACCCGGGCGGCGCGTCCCCAGGTCAGGCGGGCGTGTCGGCCGGCGCGCCGTCCGCGGCGGTCCGGGGCCCGGGAACGTCGACGGTCCGTCGAGGGCCGGTAAACCACTTCCGGGCCGAGGCGTACCACCAGACGGCGACCAGCAGGAGCACCCCGCCCACGGCGATCGGCGCGTAGTTCACGGCCGACCACGTGAAGTCGGGATCGCCGGGCACACCGGCGGGCACGATCGGCAGCACGAAGTAGATCGAGATGACCGCGATCTCGATCACCGCGATCCAGCCGAGGAGCTTGTACCGCCGCCCCAGCGTCCACGGACCGGGAACGAACCGGTCGCCCATCCGCAGCCGCAGCGCGATCGGGATGAGGAACGACAGGTAGAGCCCGATCACCGCGACCGAGACGACGGCGTAGAAGGCGACCGGGATGCCGGCCGGGCTCTCGTAGAGCGCCGGCAGGGTGAGCACGAGCCCCGCCACCGTCGCCGCGATGATCGCGTTGACCGGGGTGCCGTTGCGGTCCACCCGGGACCAGAGCCGCCAGCCCGGCACCGCCCGGTCCCGGCTGAACGCGTACGCCATCCGGCTCATCGAGGTCACGCAGCTCATGCCGCAGAAGAACTGCCCGATGGTGGAGATGATGATGACCGTCTTGAAGAAGAACGGGGTCAGCGCGGTCTCGAAGATCGCGCCGGAGAAGCCGCCGGCGGCGTTGACCGCCTCCACGTCGGTGGCCGCGAAGAGGAACGCCAGCAGGAGGATCCAGCCGCCGATCGCGGAGTAGAAGATGGACCGCCAGAGGCCGCGGGCGGCGGCCTGGGAGGCGCCCCGGGTCTCCTCCGAGACGTGCGCGCAGGCGTCGAACCCGGTGATCGTGTACTGGGTGAGCAGGAAGCCCAGCGGCAGCACGTAGAACCAGAAGGTCAGCCCGCCGGTGTCGCCGTCGGCGAACCCGGAGTTGTTGAACCGCTCGGTGAAGACGAACTGGAAGCTCTGGTGCCGGTCCGGGACCAGGAGCAGGATGGCCACCACGGCGGCCGCGCCGGCCACGTGCCACCAGACCGAGACGTTCTGGAGCACGTCGATGATCCGGTGCCCGAAGATGTTGATCAGCCCGTGCAGGGCCAGGATGATCACGAAGAGCAGGAACGCCTGCCGGAGGGTGCCCTCCCAGCCGTCGAAGAGCGCCGACAGGGTGAGGTTGAGGAAGGTGGCGCAGCCGTAGTCCACCGACGCGGTGACAGCGACCAGCCCGATCAGGTTGAGCCAGCCCGTGAACCAGCCGTGCACCGGCCGGCCCATCTTCGCGGCCCACCAGTAGATGCCGCCGGCGGTCGGGTAGGCGGACACCAGCTCCGCCAGGCAGAAGCCGATGATCAGGATGAACAGCGAGATCAGTGGCCAGCCCCAGGACACGGCGACCGGGCCACCGTTGTTCCACGCCTGGCCGAACGTGGTGAAGCAGCCGGCCAGGATCGAGATGATCGAAAAGGAGATCGCGAAGTTGGAGAAGCCGCTCCATTTGCGGTGGAGCTCCTGTTTGTAGCCGAGTTCGGCGAGCCGTCGGGCGTCGTCGTCCATCGGTTGCTCGGCGGTCGGCGCGGGCGTCGTGGCCACTGCACACCTCCTCGAGGCGATTCCCCGGTGCGAGTGGGCAAAGTGTCGTCCCCGTCGATCAAGGTGGTCAATACATCCCGCGTGGGAATCTCATCGCCGCCCGGGCTAATTCCGTTGCCGGAGCGGGCCCGCGGACCGCATCCTTGACCCTGTGACCAGGCCCGATCGCGACGGGCCGCCGCCGGGCGCTCGGCAACGCCCGGCCCGCGTCGGCGCGGGGTGTCCACCTCTCTCTCACCCGTACGGCTACCGCCGTATCCGACGGACACCCCGCGCCGACACCCGACGCGGCCGCCGCGCCGCGACGGCGACGGTCACGTCAGCAGCAGCCCGGCCACCCAGATCGCCGCGATCACCAGGCCGGCGCCGAACTCCACGAGCATCGACAGCCCGGCTGCCTTCAGCGCCTGCACGGTGGCGGGCCAGGCGAGGCGGTTGTCGCCGAGCCGCAGCCGCTCGGCCGCCCACACCCCGCCGACGAAGCCGATCACCAGCCCGACGACGGGGATGACGAAGAACCCGATGATCCCCAGCACGCCCCCGGCCAGCAGGGAGGAGGTCGGCACCCCGGTGCGTTTCAGGTTCCGCCCCGGCCAGAGGTACTTCACCACGACCCCGCCGAGGGCGACGAGTGTCGCGGCGGCGAGCACCACCCAGCGGCCGGCGCCGGCCGCGCCGAACACCGCCCAGAGCAGCACTCCGCCCCAGCACAGCGGCAGCGCCGGCAGGCCGGGCACCACCACGCCGGCCAGCCCGGCCAGGATCGCCAGCGCGGCCACCACCGTGACCAGGGCCTCCGTGTCGGTCGCGCTCACCTGAGCCACCGCCCCTTCCGCGTGTCGCCCCGGCTAGGGGCGACCTCATGTACCGGCTGTCCTTCGGAGCTGAGTCGTTTGTGCCATCGCTACCCCTGAGTCGTTGACGACGTCAGCTCCGAAGGACGCGAAACCGCCGTGCCCACTCCTCGTCAGCCGAGCATCCGCCATTCGCGCCCGGTCGACTACCCGCCCGCTCAGGCCTCGCGCTCACGCGACCCACCCTCCGTCCCGGAGAGCCGCGCGGAGATCCCCTCGGCCGGGACCGGCGCCCCGAAGTAGCGCCCCTGCCCGGTGTCGCAGCGCAGCGCGCGCAGCCGTTCGGCCTGCACCCCGGTCTCCACCGCCTCGGCGGTGACCCAGAGTTCGAGCGCATGCGCCAGCCGGACCAGCGCGTCCACGATCCGCTCGTCCCGGTGGTCGACCGCCGCCTCCGGGCCGTCGCCCCGGATCCCCTCGACGAACGGGCCGGCCAGCTTCAGACAGTGGATCGGCAGCCGGCGCAGGTACGCGAGGTTCGAGTAGCCGGTGCCGAAGTCGTCGATGGCGAGCCGTACGCCGAGGCCGGCCAGCCGGTGCAGCGAGCGCAGCGGCTCCCCCGCGGTGCCCATCACCGCGCTCTCGGTCAGCTCCAGTTGCAGCAGCTCCGCCGGGAGCCCGCTGGACGCCAGCGCGTCCGAGACCGTGTCCACGATGGCCGGATCCTCGGCCTGCCGGGCGGCGAGGTTCACGCTGACCACCAACTGGGCGTCCGGGAAGCGCCGCCGCCACTCCTCGGCGTCCCGGCACGCCTGCCGGAGCACCCACTCACCGAGTCTGACGATCAGCCCGGTCTCCTCGGCGAGCCCGATGAACCGGTCCGGGCCGAGCAGCCCCAGCTCCGGATGCTGCCACCGGACGAGCGCCTCGACCGCGAGCATGCTGCCCTCCAGCAGCGACACGATCGGCTGGTACCGCAGCACGAACTCACCCCGGTCCAGCGCGACCGGCAGGCTGGCGGCCAGCGACGACCGGGCGATGTCGCGGGCGCTGCGCTCCGGGTCGTAGACCGCCCAGCGGCCGCGCCCCTCGGCCTTCGCCCAGTAGAGCGTGGTGTCCGCGGCCTTCATCAGCTCGGACGCGCTGGTCTCGCCGGCCGGGCCCTCGACGATGCCGACGCTCGCCGAGACGGCGAGCTGCTGATCCCCGACGTGCACCGGCGCGGAGACCGCGGCCAGCGCCGCCTCCGCCACGGCCACCGCGTCGTCGAGCCCGTCGCCGCCGTCGACCAGGATGACGAACTCGTCGCCACCCATCCGCGCGACCAGGTGGCCATGGTCGGCGACGCAGTCGGCGAGCCGCCGGGCGATCATGACCAGCAGCCGGTCGCCGAGGTCGTGCCCGAGGCTGTCGTTGATCGCCTTGAACCCGTCCAGGTCGAGGAAGCAGATCCCGACCCGACGGCCGGGATCGGCGGAGTCGAGGACCCTACCCAGGGTCTCGAAGAAGAGCGTCCGGTTGGGCAACCCCGTGAGCGGGTCGTGCAGCGCCTGGAATCGCAGCCGCTGCTGGAGCGCGTACCGCTCGGTGATGTCCTCGATCATGGCCACGGTGAAGCGCGGCCGGCCGTCGTCGTGCCGGATCAGCGACACGGCCAGGTCGGTCCAGAGGGAGCTGCCGTCCTTGCGGTGGTAGCGCTTCTGCACCCGCACCGAGTCCTGCTTGCCCTCGGTCAGCTCCTGGTAGAGCCCCCACATGCCGGCGGCGTCATCGGCGTGGAAGAGCGACGCCACATTGATCCGGCGCAGCTCCTCGGCCGAGTAGCCGAGCATGTCCGCGAACGACTGGTTGACGTCGATGATCCGCCCGTCGATCCCGGCGATGCCGATGCCGATCGCGGCGCCGGTGAAGACCGCCCGGAACCGTGCCTCGCTGTCCCGCAGGGCCTGCTCCACCTCGTCGCGTGCCTGCCAGGCCGAGCGGGCGATCCGCTCCTGCTGGCTGAAGGTGCGGTCGCGCAGCGCGCGGGCGAAACCGGCGGCCAGGCCGCCCTGCAGGGCGACGATCCGCTCCGCCGCGTCCCCGGGCTGCCCTCTGCCGCCCATCACCCGGGCGAGGAAGTCCGCGCCGAGGGCGCGCACCGACCACTCCAGCATCCGGGGCTCGGTCAGGTGCGCCTCGACCAGCGCCCGCCCGACGTCCTCGGCGGGCTGGCCGGTGAATGGCTCGGCCCGCAGCGCCTGCGCCAGCCGCACGGTGTGCACGAGCAGCAGCCGCTCGGTCTCGACCGCGCTCAGCGGCACGAAACCGAGGCGGCGTACCGTGCGGGCCCACTCGGCGGCGTACCCCTGCGCACCGGCGCGGCTGGCGTCGTCCCCGGTGGGGTCCGGGACGGCCACCGGTCAGCCGATGGTGGGCTGGTCGTACCGGGCGACGCCGCCGAACGCGCCGAACCGCTCCGGGTACTCGTCCACGTCGGACGGTGAGTCCGGACGCCACAGCGGCATGTGGACCACGCCCGGCTCCAGGATCGTCCAGTCCCCGAAGAAGCCGGTGATCTGGTCCCGGGAACGCAGGGTGATCTCGGTGTCGGTACGCGCCGACAGGCGCTGCGCGTCGAGCATCTCCTGCGGCTGGTCCTCGAAGGTGGAGTGGGAGATCACCAGGTAACTGCCGGGCGCCGCGGCGGCGCGCAGAGCGGCCAGGAGCTCGGCGGGCCGGTCCGCGTCCGGGATGAAGTGCACCACCCCGGCGAGGAGGATGCCGACCGGACGGCCGAAGTCGAGCAGGCCGCGCGCCTCGGCGAGGATCCGCTCCGGCTCGCGCAGGTCGGCGTGGATCACCGCGGTGAGGTCGTTGCCGGCGAGCAGTTCCCGGCTGTGCGCGACCGCCACCGGGTCGATGTCCACGTAGACCACGCGGGCCTTGGGGTTCGCGCCCTGGGCCACCTCGTGCACGTTGCCCACGGTCGGGATGCCGGAGCCGATGTCGAGGAACTGGTCGATGCCGGCGTCGAGCAGCGCCCGCACGGCCCGGCGCAGGAACTCCCGGCCCGAGCGCATGGTGGCCGCCAGATTCGGCGTCATGCTGGCGATCTGCTCGGCGAGCTGCCGGTCGATCTCGAAGTTGTGCGCCCCGCCAAGGAAGTAGTCGTAGACCCGGGCGGCGCTCGGTCGGGTCAGGTCGATCTCGGTCGGGAATCCGTCCGGCATCTGCAAGCTCCCCAGTTCGTCGCCGAGAGGCGGGCAGGCACCGGTGTCGGGGCGCGTGCGGGCACGCGGCGGCCCACCGACCGACCCGCGGATCGTGTGGTGTTGAACACTCTAGGCCGCTGACTCCAGCATTAGGGAGATCCCTTGTCCCACCCCGATGCACATGGTGGCCAGGGCCCGCCGCCCGCCACGACGGCGCAGCTCCAGCGCGGCGGTCAGCGCGAGCCGGGCGCCACTGGCGCCGAGCGGGTGGCCGAGCGCGATCGCCCCACCGTTCGGGTTGACATGTTCGGCGTCCTCGGGCAGCCCGAGTTCGCGCAGCACGGCGACCGACTGCGCGGCGAACGCCTCGTTCAGCTCGATCACGTCCACCGCGTCCAGGCCGAGGCCGAGCCGGTCCAGCAGCTTCCGGGTGGCCGGCACCGGGCCGATGCCCATGATCCGCGGCGGGACCCCGGCGGCCGCGGCGCCGCCGATCCGGGCCAGCGGCGTGAGCCCGTAACGGGCGACCGCGGCCTCGGACGCGACCAGCAGCGCGACGGCGCCGTCGTTGACCCCGGACGAGTTGCCGGCGGTCACCGTGCCACCGGCGCGGAACGGGGTGGGCAGCGCGGCGAGCTTCTCCAGCGAGGTCTCCCGCGGGTGCTCGTCGACCTCGACCAGCTTCGTCTCGCGGCGCCCCGCCGGCACGGTCACCGGCACGATCTCCTCGGCGAACCGGCCGTCGGCCTGCGCCTTGGCCGCGCGCTGCTGGGAGCGGAGGGCGAACTCGTCCTGGGCGGCCCGGTCCACGCCGTACTCGGCGGCGACGTTCTCCGCCGTCTCCGGCATCGAGTCGATGCCCCACCCGGCCTTCATCAGCGGGTTCACCAGGCGCCAGCCGAGTGTGGTGTCGTACATCTCGGCCGCCCGGGAGTAGGCCGAGGTCGCCTTCGGCATGACGAACGGCGCCCGGCTCATGCTCTCCACGCCGCCGGCGACGATCAACTCGGCCTCGCCCGCGGCGACGGCGCGTGCCGCGGTGGCGAGGGCATCCAGGCCGGAGCCGCAGAGCCGGTTGATCGTGCTCCCGGGCACCTCCTCGGGCAGCCCGCCGAGCAGCGCGGCCATCCGGGCCACGTTGCGGTTGTCCTCGCCGGCCTGGTTGGCGCAGCCGAGGATCACGTCGTCCACCCGGGCCCAGTCCACCGACGGGTGGCGGGCGACCAGCTCACGGATCACGTGCGCGGCCAGATCGTCGGGGCGGACGCCGGCCAGCGCGCCGGCGTAGCGGCCGATCGGGGTGCGGACACCGGCCACCAGGTATGCCACGGTCATCGCGAGTCCTTCGGGGGTGGGAAGGGCGGGACGGGTGCGTCCTCCGGGTCGCGGGGGACGCCCGGCCGCCAGGATATCCAGGTCCGGAGCCGATAGGTTGACGGCATGGCCCGGGCTCAGTTCAGCGCAGAGACCAGTACGGGCGGCGTGTTCGTCCGCCAACCCAACCGGTTCACCGACCGGGTCACCCCGCACTCGACCGCACCGCCCGGCGGGGGGCCGGACGACGAGGGCCGCTGGCCGCTGGAGTCGGGCCGCTACCGGCTGATCTGGTGTCGGGCGTGCCCCTGGGCGCACCGGGCGCGGATCGTGCGGAGCCTGCTCGGCCTGGCGGACGTCATCTCGCTGGGCACCGTCGACCCCATCCGGGACGAGCGGGGCTGGCGGTTCACCCTCGACCCGGACGGGTTCGACCCGGTGCTCGGCATCGGCTTCCTGTCCGAGGCGTACCTGGCGACCGACGCCGACTACACCGGGCGGGTGACCGTGCCCGCGTTGATCGACACGATCACCGGGCGGGTGGTCACCAACGACTACCCGCAGCTCACCCTGGACCTCTCGACCGAGTGGCGGCGGTTCCACGCCGCCGACGCGCCGGACCTCTACCCGGTGGAGCTGCGCCCGGAGATGGACGCGCTGATGGCGGAGGTCCACCGGGACGTCAACAACGGCGTCTACCGGTGCGGCTTCGCCACCTCCCAGGAGGCGTACGACGAGGCGTACCGGGCGCTCTTCGCCCGGCTGGACGCGCTGTCGGAGCGGCTGTCCGGCCGCCGCTACCTGATGGGCGACTCGATCACCGAGGCGGACGTGCGACTCTTCACCACGCTGGTCCGCTTCGACGTCGCCTACCACGGGCACTTCAAGTGCAACCGGCAGAAGCTCACCGAGATGCCGGTGCTGTGGGCGTACGCCCGGGACCTGTTCCAGACCCCCGGCTTCGGCGAGACGGTCGACTTCGACCACATCAAGCGGCACTACTACGCCACCCACAAGGAGATCAACCCGACCGGCGTCGTGCCGCTCGGCCCCGACACGTCCGGCTGGACCACGCCGCACGGGCGTGGCTGAGGGCGCCCGGCCCGAGCCGCTCATCACGCCCCGGGCCGCCGCCGCCTCGGCCGCCGCCGGCTGCACCCTGGTGGGCGCCGCCGCGGTGACGGTCGCCGTGATCGCCGCTCCCGGGCCGGGCCTCACCGGGTACGTCAGCGAGGCCGGCATCGCCGGCAGCGGCTACGCGCCGACGTACCGGATCGGGGTCTACGCCCTGGCCGCCGGGCTGCTGCTCCTCGCCGCGGCGCTGCCACCGGCGCTGCGGGTCGCCGCGGCGCTGCTGGCCGCCGGAGGTCTGGGCACGGCGCTCTCCGGCGCGGTGACGTGCAGCGCCGGCTGCCCGCTGCCGCCGTTCGAGCGGGCCACGGTGGCCGACCTGGTGCACGGCGGCGCGAGCATCGCGGCCACCGCGGCGGTGATCTTCGCGATGGTCGCGATCACGCTCACCCGTGGCGCGAGCTGGCCGCTGCGGCGACTCTCCGGGATCGCCGCGCTGGTGGCGCTGCCGCTCTGCGCGGCGGTCGGGCTGGCGATGCTGGTGGTCGGTCGGGGCGCGCTGGTCGGCGTGCTGGAGCGGGTGGTGCTCGCGATCGCGGTGCTCTGGGGGCTCGCCGCGGCCGCCACGGTCGGCCTCGGCCGCCGGTAGGCGTCGGCCGGCGGGTGGGTATCGACCGTCGGCGACCTTGTTGTAAGGATCGTCACGACAGTCGGTCCTTCCGCCCCACGGATCCCGCGCGTAACGTCGTGCCGCGATGACCAACATCTGGTGCCTGACCGTGCGCCTGTACGTCGATCTCCGACTGCAGGCCAGCGGCGTCTGTCCGGCGCAGCCTCTCTCCTGACGCTGCCCCGACCCACCAGACCCTTGGACACCATCACATGGCTCTCGCCCTGCGCAAGTTCCCCTTCTCCGCCCAGATCCTGCTCGCCCTCGTCCTCGGCGTGGCGCTCGGCTTCCTGGCCCGCGCCAACGACCTGAGCTGGCTGACCAGCACCCTCGACACCGTCGGCGGCCTCTTCGTCCAGCTGCTGAAGCTGGCCGTGCCGCCGCTGGTCTTCACCGCGATCGTGGTCAGCGTGGTCAGCCTGCGCGGCGTGGCCAACGCCGCCCGGCTGGCGTTGAAGACGCTGCTCTGGTTCGGCATCACCGCCCTCATCGCGGTGGGCGTCGGCATCGGCCTGGGCCTGCTCACCAACCCCGGCCGCGGCGTCACCCTGGACCTCGCCGGCGCCACCGCCCCGAAGAAGCACGGCTCCTGGACCGACTTCCTCACCGGCATCGTGCCGACCAACCCGGTCGGGGCGTTCGTCGAGGGCAACGTGCTCCAGATCGTCTTCCTGGCGCTGGTCGTCGGCGCCGCCGCCCTCCTGCTCGGCGACAAGGCCGAGCCGTTCGTGGCGCTCAACCGCTCGCTGCTGGAGATCGTCCAGAAGGCGCTCTGGTGGGTGATCCGGCTCGCCCCGATCGGCACGCTCGGCCTCATCGGCAACGCGGTCGCCTCGTACGGCTGGGACCTGCTCGCCCCGCTCGCCAAGTTCACCACGGCGGTCTACGTCGGCTGCGCGATCGTGCTGCTGGTGGTCTACCCGCTGCTGCTGGTGGCCGCCGGCCGGCTCAACCCGCTGCGCTTCTTCGCCGGCGCCTGGCCGGCCATCGAGCTGGCCTTCGTCTCGCGCTCCTCGGTGGGCACCATGCCGGTGACCCAGCGTGCCGTCGAGCGGCTCGGCGTGCCCCGCGAGTACGCCTCGTTCGCGGTGCCGTTCGGCGCGACCACCAAGATGGACGGCTGCGCCGCGATCTACCCGGCCCTCGCCGCGATCTTCGTGGCCCAGGTGTTCGGCATCCACCTCGGCGTCACCGACTACCTGCTGATCGCCTTCGTCTCGGTGGTCGGCTCGGCCGCGACCGCCGGCCTGACCGGGGCGATCGTGATGCTCACGCTGACCCTCAGCACCCTGGGCCTGCCGCTGGCCGGCGCCGGCCTGCTGCTGGCCATCGACCCGATCCTCGACATGATCCGCACCGCCACCAACGTGGCCGGACAGGCCCTCGTGCCGACCATCGTCGCGGCCCGCGAGGGCACCCTCGACCGCACCGCGTACGACGCGGCCGGCCGGCGGGAGCTGCTCGACCCGGCCGCCGCGGACGAACCCGCCCCCAACCGGCAGGACGGGCTGAATCCCGTACCCGCCTGAACCCGCTGAGCCGAGGAGGGTCCCTCACCGAGGGGCCCTCCTCGCGTGTACCGGAAGGATGACGCCATGAGCACACTGTTCTCACCACTGGCCCTGCGCGCGGTGACCCTGCCCAACCGGATCGCCATGGCGCCGATGTGCCAGTACACCGCCGGCCCGGACGGGCTGCCCACCGACTGGCACCTCGTGCACCTCGGCGCCCGCGCGGCCGGCGGCGCCGGCCTGGTGCTGACCGAGGCCACGGCGGTCGTGCCCGAGGGACGGATCAGCCCGCAGGACACCGGGCTCTGGTCCGGCGCGCACGTCGACGCCTGGCGTCCGGTGACCGCGTTCCTCGCCGCGCACGGGGCGGTGCCGGCGGTGCAGCTCGCGCACGCCGGGTTCAAGGCGTCGACGTACCGGCCCTGGGCCGACGCGCGCGGTGGGGTGCCGGACGACGAGGGCGGCTGGACCCCCGTCGGTCCGGGCACCGAGCCCTTCACCCCCGGCTACCGGACCCCGACCGCGCTCGACGCGGCGGGCATCGCCGGCGTGGTCGACGCGTTCGCGGCCGCCGCCGCTCGGGCACTCGACGCCGGTTTCGCCGCCGTGGAGATCCACGCGGCGCACGGCTATCTGCTGCACGAGTTCCTCTCCCCGCTGAGCAACCACCGCACGGACGGCTACGGCGGCGACCGCGCCGCCCGGATGCGGCTCACCCTGGAGGTGGCCCGCGCGGTCCGCGCGACGGTCGGCGAGGAGGTGCCGGTGCTCACCCGGATCTCCGCCACCGACTGGGTCGACGGCGGCTGGACGGCGGAGGACAGCGTGGTGCTCGCCGGTGAGCTGGCCGGCGCCGGAGTCGACCTGGTGGACGCCTCCTCGGGTGGCGTCAGCACCGCCCAGAAGATCCCACTCGCCCCCGGCTACCAGGTGCCGCTGGCCGCCCGCATCCGCCGGGAGGCCGGTGTGCCGACCGGTGCGGTCGGACTGATCGTCGAGCCGGAGCACGCCGAGCAGATCATCGCCGGCGGCGAGGCCGACCTGGTGCTGCTGGGCCGGGAGCTGCTGCGCGACCCGTACTGGCCGCACCGCGCGGCGGCGAAGCTCGGCGCCACCCCCACCTGGCCCAGCCAGTACCTCCGCGCCGCCTGACCGTCCCCTCCTTCCCGGCTGATCAAGAGGTTGCGTCAGCGGGGGGCTCCGATCTGACGCAAACCTCTTGATCAACCGCGGGAGGGCGGGCGGAGGGCGGGTCAGCCGGCCAGGTGGGACCAGCGGCCCTCCAGGTCCCGCCACGGGCCCTGGGCGGCGACCGCGCCGCCGATCAGCACGACCACGTGGTCGGCGCGTACGAGCGCGGCGCGCTTCGAGGTCGAACCGACCACCGTCACCCCGTGCTCGCGCAGCGCGGCCCAGAGCGCCAGCTCGGTGGTGACGTCCAGCGCGGACGACACGTCGTCGGCGACCAGCAGCTCGGTCCGGGGCGCCAGAGCGCGGGCCAGCGCCAGCCGCTGCAGCTGCCCGCCGGACAGGCGGGTGCCCTTGTGGCCGATCAACAACCCGAGCCCGCCACCGGCGGCGGCGAGGTCGTGGTCGAGCTGGGCGGTGGAGACCGCCGCGCCGGCGTCGACCTCGTGGCCGAGGGCGATGTTCTCCGCCACGGTGCCGGAGAGCACCCGGGGCAGCTGCCCCACGTACCCGACCTGGCCGGGGCGCAGGAACAGCTCCGGCTCGGTGACCGGCTCGCCGTTCCAGCTCAACCGGCCGGTGTGGTGCACGATCCCGGCCAGGGCGCGCAACAGCGACGACTTGCCGGCGCCGACCGGCCCGACGACCAGCACCAGCTGCCCCCGCTCGACGCTCAGGTCCACGTCCCGGACCGCCAGGGTCCCGTCCGAGTGCAGCGCGCCGAAGCCAGCCAGCTCCAGCCGGCGCAGCGGGTGCCGCGGGGGCGGCTCCGGCGCCGGCGCGGTCCCGGCGGCCAGGTCCACCCCCGGCACCGAAGCCGAGTACGACGAGGCCCCGCTCATCGCCACGGTCCGCCGGGTCCAGACCCGCGCGGACGGGTAGTGGGACACCAGCGCGGCGGTGGTCCAGGCGAACCAGCGGGCGGCGCCGAGCGTGGAGACCGCCACCAGCGTGGCGCCGGCGGAGAGCCCGCCGCCCAGGTAGAGCGCCCACGCGCCGATCGGCAGCAGACCACTGACCACCGACGGGGTGGACCGCGCCCACACCTGCATGGCGATCTCCCGGCGCTGCCGGTCACTGCGGACCGTGTCCAGCTCCGCCAGGTGGTGCAGCACCGGACGGGTGGCGCCGGCGAGCTTCACCGTACGGGCGGCGGACAGCGAGGAGACCAACGCGGTGGCAAAGGCGGCCCGGGCCTTGACGGTGCCGCGGGCGCTGCGTTCCAGGCGCGGCCCGAACAGCGTCGCCGCCAGGCCGGAGACCACCATCGTGCCGAGGAAGAAGAGCCCCGGCACCACACTGCCGGTCACCAGGGTCATGGCGACCACGATCGCCAGGGAGATGAACTGGTCCACCAGGTTGTCGGCGAGCTGCACCACCCGTTCGGTGTCGCCGCCCTGGGCGACCACCTCGGCCGGGGTGTGCCCGCTGACCCGGCGGGGCCCGGTCTGCCCGTGCACCAGCCGCAGGCTGATGCGCAGCATCTGCCGGATCCACCACTGCGGGAACCACAGGTTGGTGAGGTAGGGCAGCGGCAGGACGACGAGCAGGGCGACGGCGATGCCGAGCGCCGGCAGCCACGGGTCTCCCCCGTCGACCACGTCGGCCCAGAGCCAGGGCAGCACCGAGCCGTCCAGGCCGAGCAGGGTCAGGACGATGAACAGGGCGACCGACACGAGCCCGAACCGTGGTTCGTTGACCGCCAGCCGCAGGATCTCCCGCATGGTCCGCGCGGACGGCGGCGGGGGCAGCGGCGGCGGGTCGGCCTTCGGCACGGCCACCGGCCGCTCGGCCGCCGGGCGTACGGCCTCCTCCGCCGGCTCGGCGAGGTCCCACTCCGCGCCCGGCGCCGGCAGCAGGTCGACCCCGCCGCGGGACGGCCCCGTCCCGGCGTACGCGCCGGCGTGGCTGGTCGCCAGCAGCTCGGCGAAGCGCGCCGACTCGCGCAGCGGGCCGGCCTCCAGCACCGTGCCGTCGGCCAGCACCACCACCTCGTCGCAGCGCCGCACCGAGGACAGCCGGTGCGCGATGACGATGCCGATGCGGTCGGCGAGCAGCCGCTCGGTGGCCTGCCGCACCCGCGTCTCGGTGACCGGGTCGAGCCGGGCGGTGGCCTCGTCGAGGATCACCACGTGCGGGTCCCGGACCAGGATCCGGGCGAACGCCACCAGCTGCTCCTGCCCGGCGGAGAGCACGTGCCCGCCCTCACCGAGCCGGGTCCGTACGCCGTCGGGAAGCTCGGCGATCCAGCCGGCCAGCCCCAGCTCCTCCAGCGCCCGGGTCGCGTCGTCGAGCAGATCGGGGTCGAAGAGCGCGACGTTCTCGGCGAGCGTGCCGGCCAGGATCTCGGTGCGCTGCGGCACCACGGCGATCCACCGGCGCAGCTCCTCGACGTCCAGGTCGACCAGGTCGGTGTCGCCCAGGAAGACCGTGCCGCGGGGCACGTCCACCGCCCGGGTGAGCACCTTCGCGAGCGTCGACTTGCCCGACCCCGTCCGGCCCACCAGCGCGTACGACCGGCCGCGTGCGAAGGTCAGCCGGATGTCGTGCAGCGCCGGGCCGCGGTCGTCGCCGGACTGGTAGCGGAAGGTGAGACCGCGGACGGTCAGGTCGCCCTCGACCGGCTCGAGCCCGCCCACCGGCTCCTGCCGGGAGTCCTGCAGCAGCTGCACCCGGGCCCAGGCGCCGAGCGCGTACTGCAGGTGCGGCACCCAGCGGGCCAGATGCTCGACGGTCGCGCCGAAGGCGATGGCGAGCAGCCAGATCGCGGTCAGCCGGGCGCCGTCGATCCGCCCGCTGGCGAGCGCCCACGCCCCACCGATCACCACGGCGGCGATCCCGGCCCGGATGGCCCCGGCGGCGACGGAGGTGACCCGCGCCGACATCCGGAACACCCGGCCGGCCCGAGAGATCACCTCGGCGGCCCGGCGCGCGTAGAGCCGCAGCACGTACGGCTGGGCGAGGCTGGTGCGCACGTCGTCCTGGCCGTGCACCGCCTCCTCCATCACGGCGGCCAGATCCGACCAGGCCTCCTCCTCGGCCATCCGGGCGGGGGCGATCCGCCCGGTGGGGCGGCGCAGGACGACGACGAGCAGCGCGGTCAGCAACACCATCCCGACCCCGGCCGGCCACCACACGACCAGCGCGCTCGCCGTGGCCAGCAGGCACACGGCGACGCCCTGCACCAGCCGGACGCCGGTGTTCCGCATCTCGGCCGCGACCTGGTAGACGTCGTTGTCGATCCGGTCGAGCAGCTCGCCGACCGGGGTCGTCTCCAGGGTGGGCAGGTCCTGTCCGAGCGCCACCCGACACAGTCGCCGACGCACGTCGGCGGACCAGTCCGCGGTCAGGCCGGCCATCAGCAGACCGATGGCGAGGTCGGTGACCACCGCGGCGATCAGCGCCACCACGAGGACGACGAACCAGCCCACGGACTGGTGCACCAGCACCGGTCCGGCCAGCGCGGAGGCGGCCGCCTGGCCGCCGGCGCCCAGCACGACGAGCAGCAGGACGGCCGACATCCGGCGCGGTGCGGTGGCCCAGAGGTCGCGGAGCAGGCGCATGACAGTCCTCCGGACCCTGGTCGTGGTGGCGGTACCTCCAGCCTCGTCGTCCGGCCCGGACGGATCAACGCATTTTCGCCGCCGGCAGACCCCCGATCGGGGTGCGGTGCGGCGGCGGACGCCGGAGCGGCGCGGGTCAGAAGAGCACGGTGGCGAGCGTGCCGACCGGGCGGAAGCCGCACCGGTCGTAGACCCGGCGGGCGGGCAGGTTGAAGTCGTTCACGTAGAGGCTGACCGTCGGGGCGACCCGCAGCAGGGCGTCGCGAACGACCGCCGCCATCGCCGACGTGGCGATCCCGCGCCCCCGCCACTCCGGGGCCACCCAGACGCCCTGGACCTGCGCGGTCCGCCGGGTCACCACCGCCAGCTCGGCCTTGAAGATCACTCGACCGTCGGCGAAGCGGGCGTACGCCCGGCCGCCCCGGACCAGCTCGCTGACCCGCCGCCGGTAGCTGCGCCCGCCGTCCTCGGCCAGCGGCGAGACGCCGACCTCTTCGGTGTACATCGCCACCGCGGCCGGGAAGAGCCGGTCGATCTCGCCGCCGCGCACCCGGCGCACCTCCGGGTCCGCCGGCACGGCCGGCAGCGCCTCGGTGGCCAGCAGCGGCTGGTTCGGGCGTACGTCCCTCGCCGGACCCCAGACGTCGGAGAGCTGGTCCCAGAGCCCCAGCACGGCGTCGGCCCGGCCCACGATCGACGAGCAGAGCCGCTCCTCGCCGGCGAGCAGGTCGGCGAAGGCCGCCACGGCCGGCTCGGTCGCGAGCACCGGGGTCAGGTTGCCGCCGAGCCAGCAGAGCGACTCGAGGTTGCGCCGGGCGCCGTAACCGAGGATCCGGCCCTCGGCGCGCCACCAGGACAGTCCACGCGCGGCGACCCGCTCGGCGACCTGCGCGCCCGCGTACGGGTCGAGGTCGAGCAGCCGCTCGACCGCGCGGCGCTCCGATTCCCCGAGTTGCCGTACCGGCACCGTCAGCACGTCTACCAGCCTGCCAGATCGGGCCCCCGGCCCGCGGGCCGAGTGACGAGCCCGGGCGTCACACCGTCACCGGGCGTTCCTCCGGTTCCGAAAGCCGCGTCCGGGCGGCCCACCGCACCACCGGAGGCACCAGGACACCGAGGAGCAGGAAGAGCACACCGAGCACCAACCAGCCCGGTGTGCCCCAGCCGATCGCCAGCGTCGTCACCACCACCGGCGCGAGCATGCGGCCCAGCTCGTACCCCATGCTGTAGGTCCCCTGGTACTGCCCCTGGGCCTCCTCCGGGGCGAGCCCGAACGAGATTCCCCAGCCGGCGGCGGAGTGCCACAGCTCGCCGATCACGTGCACCAGCGCCCCGCCGGCGAGCAGACCGACGGCGGCGACGGTGGGCAACCCGCCGCTGACGGCGAAGAGCACGCAGGCCGCCGCGATGGCGAACCCGGCCCGGCGGGAGGCCCGGGCGGCGCCGGTCACGCTCTCCGTGCCCCGCGCGGCCCGCACCTGGAAGAGCACGACCATCACCGTGTTCACCAGCATCACGCCCGAGATCACCCAGGCCGGCGCGCGGGTGTGTCCGGCGATCCACAGTGGAAGGGCGATGTTGAGCAGGCCGAAGTGCATCGACATCAGGCCGTCGAGCACGGTGAAGGCCAGGAACGGGCGGTCCCGCAGGGCGACGAGCCGGGGGCCCTGCGCCGGCGCGGCGACCGGCGGGACGACCGGCAGCCGGGTGAAGACGGCGGCCGCACCCAGGGACGCCGCCGCGGCGGTGAGGACCAGCGCGACGTAGGCCGCGCGGGTGTCGGCGGCGATGGCGAACCCGGCGAGCACGGCGCCGACCGAGATGCCGACGTTGGTGGTGGCCCGCAGGTAGGCGCGGGTGCGCACCCGCTGGTCGGCCGGCACAGCGCCGGCGATGAGCGCGCCGCGGGCGCCCCGGTCGGCGGCGTCGGCGAGCGCGGTCGCCGCGCCGACCAGGAGGAAGGCCGGGAACGACCGGACCGCGACGAGGCCGGCGGTCAGCGCGCCCGCGGCGAGCAGCGCGCCGATCTGGGTGCCGCGGGGCCCGATCCGGTCAGCGAGGTAGCCGGTGGGGGTGCTGGCGAGCACGCCCACCAGCGCCGAGACGGTCAGCCCGGCGCCGACCTCGGCGGCGGAGAGGCCGACCGAGCGGGTCAGGAAGAGCGCGCTGGCGACCAGCCAGAGGCCCCGGCCGACGGTCTTGACCAGGGTGCCGAGGGTGAGGATCCGGGCCGGGCCCGGTGGGGGAAGCAGTCGCACGCCCGACAGCCTAACAAGACGTACGTACGGTTTGCTTCGTCGGTCAACGGCGACTTGTCGGCGACACGTTTCCGATATATCGTCGATGCATCAGCGATACGACGAAGGGAGACGGGACCATGCGGTTCCATCGACAACACCACGCGATGCACGAGGCCCGGATGCGGGGCGGATTCGGCTTCGGCTTCCCGCCCTTCCCGCCCGGCGGTCCCCACGGTCCGGGCGGTGGCCACGGCTGGGGCGGTCGGGGGCGCGGACGGGGACGCCGGCCCAACGTCCGCAGCGCGGTGCTGGCGCTGCTCACCGAGCGGCCGATGCACGGCTACGAGATGATCCAGGAGATCGACTCCCGCACCGGCGGGGCGTGGCGACCCAGCCCCGGGTCGATCTACCCGACCCTGCAGCTGCTGGAGGACGAGGGCGTCATCGCCGCCGCGGAGGACTCCGGGGGCGGGCGCAAGCGGTTCACCGTCACCGAGGCCGGGCGCGCCGAGGCCGCCACCGCGGCGCAGACCCCGCCGTGGGCCGAATTCGCCCAGGACACGGTGGCCAGCTGGCACGACATCCGGGACGCCGGCGCGCAGGCGATGCAGGCCCTGCGCCAGGTGATGATGACCGGCACCGACGACCAGCGGGAGCGGGCCGCCCAGGTGCTCGACGAGACTCGACGCAAGCTCTACGCGATCCTCGCCGAATCCGAGTGACCCGGCCCGAGGAGCCGCCGCCGGCCCCGACCTCGAATACCGAAAGAGTGGTCATCCCCGCGGGGATGACCACTCTTTTCGATCTGGCTAAACCCGCCGGCGCGGCGGGCGCCGGCGTCAGTGGACGGTGACCGTGGGGCCGGTGATCATGCCGCGCAGCTCCTCGGGAAGCTCGGCGCCCATCTCGTCGGCGATCCGCAGCGCCTCCTCGATCAGGGTCTCCACGATCTGCGCCTCGGGGACGGTCTTCACGACCTGGCCCTTCACAAAGATCTGGCCCTTGCCGTTGCCGGAGGCGACACCGAGGTCGGCCTCGCGAGCCTCGCCCGGGCCGTTCACGACACACCCCATGACGGCGACGCGCAGCGGCACCGGCAGACCCTCCAGGCCGGCGGTGACCTCCTCGGCGAGCTTGTAGACGTCCACCTGGGCCCGCCCACAGGACGGGCAGGAGACGATCTCCAGGCCGCGCTCGCGCAGGCCGAGCGACTCCAAGATCTGGTTGCCGACCTTGATCTCCTCGACCGGCGGCGCGGAGAGCGAGACCCGGATGGTGTCGCCGATCCCCTCGGCCAGCAGCGCCCCGAACGCCACCGCCGACTTGATGGTGCCCTGGAACGCCGGGCCGGCCTCGGTGACGCCCAGATGCAGCGGGTAGTCGCACTGCTCGGCGAGCTGCCGGTACGCCCGGATCATCACCACCGGGTCGTTGTGCTTGACCGAGATCTTGATGTCGCGGAAGCCGT
Organism: Micromonospora sp. WMMD812; assembly: GCF_027497215.1. Classification (NCBI taxonomy): domain Bacteria; kingdom Bacillati; phylum Actinomycetota; class Actinomycetes; order Micromonosporales; family Micromonosporaceae; genus Micromonospora; species Micromonospora sp. WMMD812. Next base: position 3,078,773 of record NZ_CP114904.1, read on the forward strand.
GCTCCTCGAACAGCGAGCACTCCCAGAGCGCCGACTCCACGAGCGCCTCGGCAGTGGCCTTGCCGTACTTGCTGAGCAGCCGCTTGTCCAGCGAGCCCGCGTTCACGCCGATCCGGATCGGCACACCCGCGTCGCTCGCGGCCCGGGCGATCTCCTTGACCTTGTCGTCGAACTGCCGGATGTTGCCGGGGTTGACCCGCACGGCGGCGCACCCGGCGTCGATCGCGGCGAAGACGTACTTCGGCTGGAAGTGGATGTCGGCGATCACCGGGATCTGCGACTTCTTGGCGATCGCGGGCAGCGCCTCGACGTCGTCCTGCGACGGCACCGCGACCCGGACGATCTGGCAGCCGCTGGCGGTGAGTTCGGCGATCTGCTGCAACGTGGCGTTGACGTCGGCGGTGAGGGTGGTGGTCATCGACTGCACCGACACCGGCGCGCCGCCGCCGACCGGGACCGAGCCCACCATGATCTGGCGGCTGGCCCGGCGCGGCGCGAGCGGCGGGGGCGGTACGGGAGGCATACCCAGGCTGACAGCGGTCACTTCAGGCACTCACCTTGAGAAGAGCGTGATCGGGTTGACGACGTCCGCGGTGATGGTCAGCAGCGTGAACGCGCCACCGATCAGGATCACCGCGTACGTGAACGGCATGAGCTTGAGGTAGTCGACGCGGCCCGGATCCGGGCGGCGCAACCGGGCGTAGACCCAGGAGCGGGCCCGTTCGAACCAGGCGATGGCGATGTGGCCGCCGTCGAGCGGAAGCAGCGGCAGCAGGTTGAAGACGCCGATGAAGAAGTTCAGCGAGACGAAGAGCATGAAGAACACCAGCCAGGCGTTGTTCTCCACGGCCTCGCCGCCCAGCCGACTCGCGCCGACGACGCTGATCGGGGTGTCCACGTCGCGCTCGCCGCCGGTGATGGCGGTCCAGAGCGCCGGGACCTTCTGGGGAATCCGCTGCAGCGCGTGCAGCGTGCCGACCGCCATCTCGCCGGTGAAGTCGGCGGTCGCGCCGAACGCGGCCACCGGCCCGTACGTGACGCGGGTGGGGGTGCTGGGGATCAGGCCGACGCCGAGCGCGGCGACCGGGCCGACCGCGCCCTTCGGGTCGTCCAGCGGCGCGCGCTCGGTCTTCGCGAGGGTGGTGGTCACCTGGCCCGGCTGCCCGTCCCGGACGTAGCCGATGGTCGCGGTGCTGCCCGGCTGGAGGCCGCGCAGCGTGGTGAGCAGCTGCCCGTAGTTGTTGATCGGCATGCCGTTGAGCGAGGTGACCCGGTCGCCGTCGCGCAGCTGGGCCTGGGCGGCCGGGCTCGCCGCGTCGCCCGGGGCGCAGGCGCGAGCGGTGTTGTCCGGCACCACGCAGTCGCTGAGCGTGATGACGGCCGGCTCCTGGCGAGCCTGCTGCTCGGTGGTCGGGTAGGCCGGGTTGGGCAAGCCGGCCGAGACGGCGAGGATCCAGAGCGTCACCAGCGCGAGCGCGAAGTGGGTGACCGAACCCGCCGACATCACGACGGTCCGCTTCCACACCGGGTAGCGCCACATGGCCCGCTTCTCGTCGCCCGGCTCGACGTCGTCGTCCTGCGGGGTCATCCCGACGATCTTGCAGAAGCCGCCGAGGGGGATGCCCTTGACGCCGTACTCGGTCTCGCCGCGCCGGAAGGACCAGAGGGTGGGCCCGAAGCCGACGAAGTAGCGGGTGACCTTCATCCCGAAGGCCTTCGCCGTGAGCATGTGCCCCGCCTCGTGCAGGCTCACCGAGATGAGAATGGCGAGGGCGAAGAGCACCACCCCGAGCAGGTATGACATCAAGCTCCTTCCACCGACCCGGTGATGATCTCCTGCGCGTGCGCCCGCGCCCACGACTCGGCCGCGAGCACGTCCTCGACGGTACCTGGTTCGTCGAAGTCCGGAGCGTCCTCCAGCACCCTCGCGAGGGTGTCCACGATGCCGAGGAACGGCAGCCGTCCGGCCACGAACGCGGCGACGCACTCCTCGTTCGCGGCGTTGTAGATGGCCGGGCGGCAGCGTCCGGCCTGGCCGGCGGCCTTGGCCAGCGCGACCGCGGGGAACGCCTCGTCGTCTAGCGGGGCGAACTCCCAGGTGTGGCTCGCCGTCCAGTCGACCGCGGCGGCGGCGTCACCCACCCGGTCGGGCCAGCCGAGGCCGAGCGCGATCGGCAGCCGCATGTCCGGCGGGCTGGCCTGGGCGAGGGTCGAGCCGTCGACGAACTCGACCATCGAGTGGATCACCGACTGCGGATGCACCATCACGGTGATGTCGGCGTACGGCACGTCGAAGAGCTCGTGCGCCTCGATCACCTCGAGCGCCTTGTTGACCATGGTGGCTGAGTTGATCGTGACGACCGGCCCCATGTTCCAGGTCGGGTGGGCGAGCGCCTGCTCGGGTGTGACCTCCGTCAACTCGTCACGCCGCTTGCCCCGGAAGGGCCCGCCGCTGGCGGTGACGATCAGCCGGCGAACCTCGCCCCGGGTGCCGCCGCGCAGGCACTGCGCCAGCGCCGAGTGCTCGGAGTCGACCGGGACGATCTGTCCGGCGCGGCTCACCGCGGCCTTGACGAGGGGGCCGCCGGCGACCAGCGACTCCTTGTTGGCCAGCGCGAGGGTCCGCCCGGCGCGCAGCGCGGCCAGGGTCGGCGCCAGCCCGAGCGAGCCGACCACCCCGTTGAGCACGACGTCGCACGGCCACTGGGCCAGCTCGGCCATCGCGTCCGGCCCGGCGACGATCTTCGGGAGCTTGAAGTCGCCGGTGGCCCAGCCGCGCCGGCTCGCCTCGGCGTAGAACGCGAGCTGGAGATCCTGCGCGGCGGACGCCCGGGCCACGCCGACCGCCTCGACGCCCAGCTCCAGCGCCTGCGCGGCGAGCAGCTCCACGTTGCCGCCACCGGCGCCCAGCGCGACCACCCGGAACCGGTCCGGGTTGCGCCGGACGATGTCGATGGCCTGGGTGCCGATCGAGCCGGTCGACCCGAGCAGGACGAGCTCTCGCGGGGAAGTCACCCGGCCATTCTTCCCCAGCGCCGCTGTGCGTCCGCTGGGAGCCTCAATTCTCGCCGTCGACCTGCGCCGGAGCGTTCTCCGGCTCGGCAGCCGCTTCGTCCAGCAGCTCGGCCGGGTCGATCGCGAACGCGAAGGGCTGCCGCATCTGGAACGGCCTGCCGGCCGCGGCGGCCACCGGCGGGTACTCCCCCTCGGTGAGCTCGGAGAGCGCGAGCGAGGGAACCCGGTTACGCAGGTCGACGCGGAGGAAGAAGGGCACGCCGGCGGCCGCGTACTCCCGCGGCCGGTCGATCACGTCCTTGCGCCGGTCGCCCGGTGACACGATCTCGCCGAGCAGCACCGCCTCCTCGATCGGCACCGCGTTTCGGCCCCCGCCGGACCTACGCTGCCCGCCCCGGCGCGCGCTGTCCGCGGGCCAGCCCCTCACCAGCCTGGTCAGTGCCGGTCAGCGGGCGAGCCCGTCCCTGGCCTGGCCGGAACCGGCCAGCGGGCCCCGCGCGCGGAGGAGGTCGAACAGCGCGTCCCGGTCCTGCGGGCTGAGGCCGGCGATGGGGACTGGGATGACCTGCTGGCGATTGATCTTGAGGAGCAGCTGGTCGGGGATCAGCTCGACCGTCTCCAGCGCCGGCCACCGGACCAGGCTCTCCATGATGTCCGAGACCATCCGCACACCCTCGTCGGAGACCTGCCAGTCGATCGGCCGCCCGTACGACTTCCAGCTCGATCGGACCGCGCTGCGCACCAGCACGGGCGGCAGGATCCAGAAGGCGACGGCCCCCAGCAGCCAGCCCGCCGCCGCCGACCACTCGTCGGTGAGTATCGCCGTCGCCGCCGGCAGGAGCAGGATGACGCCGCAGAGCCGGAACAGCCGCAGGCTCCGGCCGAGCGTGCGGCGCAACGCGGCAGCCAGCAGGCGCCGGTCCGGCTCGGTCCGGAAACTGATCATCACGGTCGCAGACGATACGACCGCCCGACGCTTTCCCGCTGCCCCGCACCCCAGGCTCGGCCCGGGCGACACCGGCCGGTCAGGCCGCCGGGCCGTCCAGCACGAACGTCTCCAACTCCTCACCCCCGTACCAGTCGGTGCGCCGCCCGACGTGGGTCATGCCGAGGCGGCGGCAGACCGCCATCGACGCCGCGTTCCCCGGCGACACGACGGCGAACACCCGCGGCGTGCCGGCGGCCAACTCCCGCGCGACCACCGCCCGGGCCGCCTCGGTGGCGTAGCCGTGCCCCCACGAGTCGGGATGCAGGTGCCAGCCGACCTCGATGTCCTCGGTCGGCACCCGCTCGTCGCGCCCGGGCAGCGGCTTGAGCAGCACGGTGCCGACGATCGTCCCGGTCCCGGACGCCTCGATCGCCCAGGTGCCGTACCGGTCGCCGTGGTCGGCGTGCCGTCGGCGCCACATCGACAGCCGCTCGCGCGCCTGGCCCGGTTCGGTGAGCGGCAGGCCGGGGGCGAACAACCAGCGGCTCACCTCCGGGCGCGAGTAGACCTCGTACAGCCGGGCCAGGTCGGCGGGGGCGTCGGTCCAGTCCCGGACGACGAGGCGCTCGGTGCGCAGGACGGTCATGGCTGGCGATCTTAATGAGTGGCCGAGACAGCGACGGGGAATGAGAGCGCGATGGGCAGCGGGTGGCAGCGGACGAGGCGGATCGTGGGCGCCGCGTTCCGGCCGGTGCGCGGTCGAGACCTCTCCCTGCACGCCGCCGCGATCACCTTCTACGGGGGGATCGCCGTGGTGCCGGTGGCGCTGCTGGCGATCTGGTTGACGTCGCTGGTGGCCGGGGCGGAGCGGGTCCGCCGGCTCACCGCGTACGCCGTGCGGACCCTGCCGGACGACATCGGCGCGCCCCACGCGGTGGCCGCGCTGGTCGACGCCGGGGTGGACCTGACCCCGGCGCTGGCGTTGGCCTCGGTGCTGCCGGCCTCGCTCTACGGCGAGGGGCTGCGCCGGGCGTTCGTCTCGGTCGCCCGGCCCCGTCCTCCGGACGAGTCCCTGGTGGGCTGGCGGGGCCGGCTGCTGCTGCTTCCGCTGCTGGCGCCGGCCCCGGCCCTGCTGCTGTCGATCCTGGTGGCCCTGCCGATCACGACCGGGCTGGTCCGCCGGGGCGGCTGGATCGGCGCGCTCGGGGTGGTGCTGTCGTTCCTGGGGGTGTGGCTGGTGCTCACCCCGGTGCTGCTCTGGGTCTTCCGCGTGGTCGGCCCGGCCTCCCCGGACTGGCTCTCCGCGCTCGCCGTCGGCTCGTTCACCGCGGCGAACCTCTCCGGGTTCCTGCACGGCTTCGTCCTCTTCGCCTCGCTCCCGATCGACCTGGGCGTGCCGTTCGGCGGCTTCGACGAGATCGGCGCCGGCGTCGCCGTGCTGCTCTGGCTCTACGTGTTCCACGTGATCGTGCTCAGCGGCTACTCCGCCACCCTGGCCCTGTCCGGCTGGCGGTACCGCCGCGCCCTCACGAACCAGCGTTGATCAAGAGGTCTGCGTCAGGGACGGCTCCACAGGTGACGCAAACCTCTTGATCAACGCCGCCCCCCGTCGGGTCAGCGGCGGAACGGGCCGGTGACCTCGTAGGTGATGCCGCCGATGCCGGTCCGGTCGCCGCTGGTGCCGCGCTGGGACGAGAAGTAGAGGCGGGAACCGTCCGGGGAGAACGCCGGGCCGGTGATCTCCGAGGAGGACTGCCCGAGGATCCGCAGGAACGGACTGACCACCCCGGCCGGCGTGATGACGTTGATCTCCATGTTGCCGCCGTCCTCGGCCACGTAGAGGTCACCGCCGGCGGTGCCGGTGATGTTGTCCACCCCGGTCAGCGGCGCGGCGCCGGGCGGCACCAGCGAGTCGTCGTACGCCAGGTCGAGGCGCTGGTTGACCGCGTCGTACGCCCAGACCCGGTTGTCGCCCTTCGTGGTGAACCAGCAGGTGCCCCGGTCGTACCAGCACCCCTCGCCGCCGTCGAAGTGCTTCGCCGCGCCCACCTGCCAGCGGGTGAAGATCGGGAAGCCGTCCCGGTCCGGGATGTCCCGCCAGGTCACCGGGCCGGCCATCTGGTCGGCCGGGGCGCAGAGCACCTGCACCTTCCCGGTCCGCAGGTCACCCCAGGTGTCCGGGACGAACCGGTAGAAGCAGCCGTCCTCCTCGTCCTCGGTCAGGTAGACCACCCGGCGATCCGGGTCGCAGGCGGCGGCCTCGTGGGTGAACCGGCCCATCCGAGTCCGCTCCTCGCCGGAGCGGCTGCCGTCCGGCCAGGTCTCGAAGACCCGCCCGAGCGGCACCTCCTCACAGGAGAGCCAAGTGCCCCACGGGGTGGCGCCGCCGGCGCAGTTGACGTTGGTGCCGCCGAGGATCCGGTAGGCCGCGGCGATCGCGCCGTCCGCGTTGAAGCGCACGGCCGACGCGCCGCCGATCAGCGGCACCTCCGAGTTGGAGACGTAGATCCAGCCGGTGCCGGCGGGGAAGCAGGCCCCGCCGTCCGGCGCCGGGTGCCAGAGGTACGAGGTGCCGGCGACGCGCTGCCCGGAGCGGGCGATCACCCGGCTGGTGAAGCCGGCGGGCAGTTGCAGGCCGTTGCCGTCGGCGGCGAGCAGGTCCCCGTACGGGCCGGGGCCGGGCTGGGCGGGGGCGGCCAGCGCGGCGCCGGCCCAGAGGCTGCCGGAGAAGGCGGCGGCGCCGACGGCGGCGGAACGCAGGACGGTACGACGGTCCATCGAGGAGACCTCCCGGAAGCGTGGGTCGATGCCCCGTCGAGGCTAGGGTCCGGGGGCATCGACAGCAGCCACTATCCGGTGAACGCGGAGTGACGGGTCTCCTCGGCCGCCCGGCCGGCCGATTCGCGCAGCCCGTAGCGGCGGTACACCCGACCGAGCGGGCCCGGCGCCCACCAGTTCCACCGGCCGAGCAGCCGCATGGTGGCCGGCACCAGCAGCGCCCGGACCAGCGTCGCGTCCACCACGATCGCCACGATCATGCCGACGCCGATCAGCTTGATGTACGCCATCCCGCCGGTGGCGAAGCCGGCCACCACGACGATCAGCAGCAGCGCGGCCGCAGTGATGATCCGCCCGGTGTGTTGCAGCCCGGCGGCCACCGCGGCGGTGTTGTCCCCGATGCGGTCCCACTCCTCGCGGACCCGGGAGAGCAGGAACACCTCGTAGTCGGTGGCCAGGCCGAAGAGCACCGCCAGCATGAGGATCGGGTTGCTCGGCTCGATGAACCCGGTCGGGGTGAAGCCGAGCAGGTCGGCGAGATGCCCGTCCTGGAAGATCCAGACCACCACGCCGAAGGACGCGCCGATGGAGAGCAGGTTCATCAGCACCGCCTTGACCGGCAGCACCACCGAGCCGAATGCCAGGAAGAGCAGCAGCAGGGTCGCGGCGGCCATCAGCAGCGCCATCCACGGCAACCGCGCGCCGAGGCTGTCCAGCAGGTCCCGGTCGGCGCCGGGACGGCCGCCGACCAGCACCTCCGCGCCGGTCGGTGCGGGCAGGGCACGCACCGCCCGGACCACGCCCTGGGCCACGTCGCCGGTCGGCTCACCCGGGTACGTCACGGTGAGCAGCGTGGACTCGCCCCGGTTGGCGGCAACGCCCACCCCGGTCACGCCGGGCACCTGGGCGATCCGGTCGGCGAACGGACGCACCGCGGCAGCCGGCGCACCGGAGATCAGCACCTCGACCGGGGCGATCGTGCCACCGGGGAACTCCGCGGCGATCCGCTCGGAGACCACCCGCGGCTCGGCGCCCGCCGGGAGCACCCGCTCGTCGAAGCCGCCGAAGGTGATCCGCAGGAACGGCAGCGCCAGCACCGCCAGCAGCAGCGCGACCGCGACCAGGTACCGCACCGGACGACGCATCACGCTGCGCGCGATCCGGGCCCAGGCGCCGCCCTCCGCGGCCGCCGCCGGCCGCCCACCCGCCGTCCGCCGCCGCCACGGCAGCGGTACGCGCACCGCGTCGATCCGCGGGCCGAGCACCGCCAGCAGGGCCGGCAGCACGGTCAGCGCCGCGAGCATGGCGACCAGCACGGCGGCCATCCCGCCGAGGCCCATGGAGCGCAGGAACGGCTGCGGGAAGATGAGCAGACTCGCCATGGCGAGCGCGATGGTGAGGCCGGAGACCAGCACGGTGCGGCCCGCGGTGGCCATGGTGTGGCGGATGGCGTCGGCGGTGCCGTGGCCGGCCGCCAACTCCTCACGGAACCGGCTGACGACGAACAGCGCGTAGTCGACCGCCATGCCGAGGCCGATCAGCGTGATCACGTTGATCGCGAAGATCGAGACGTCGGTGAACAGGTTGACCAGCCGGACCGCGACGAAGGCGCCGAGGATGGCCAGCCCACCGATCAGCAGCGGCGTGGACGCGGCGACCAGTCCACCGAAGATCAGCACGAGCAGCACCAGCAGCACCGGCATCGAGATCAGTTCGGCGCGGGTGATGTCCTCGGTGGTCCGGGTGTTCGCCTCCTCCAGGAAGGGCACGTTGCCGCCGGCCTGCGTGCGCACCCCGGGGGTGTCCAGCGCCGGGCGCAGCGCCCGGTAGGCGGCGGTCTTGCCGTCCTCGTCCGTCGGCCGCAGCTGCACCAGCGCGTACGTCGCCCGCCGGTCGCCGGCGAGCAGCGCGGGCGCCCTTGTGTCGTACCAGGTGGTCACCGTGGTCACCTCGGGCCGCTCGCGCAGCCGCGCCACCGTCGCGGCGACCGGGTCACGGAACGCCGGCTGGTCGGCGGTGGCGGTGTCGCTGGACCAGAGCACGATCACGTCGGCTCCCTGCGGCCCCAGCTCGGCGCTGATCCGCTCGTGGGCCCGGGTGGACTCGCTCGCCGGGTCGTCGTAGCCGCCCCCGGTCAGCTGGCCGAAGACCCCGGCGCCCCAGGTCGCGCCGATGACCGCCAACAGCACCGCACCGGCCAGCACGGCCCATCGCAGCCGCACCACCGTCCGCCCCCACCACCCGAACACCCGGACCCCTCCCGTCCCCACTCCCAGGCATGGTCCCCCACCCCACCCACCTCCGCTCCCCCCTCCCCGCGCCCGTTTCCCCGGTTGATCATGAGGTTTGCGGCGGATTCGATCTCCATTCCTGCCGCAAACCTCATGATCAACGGGGTGAAGGGGCTGGGGTGGTGGGTTGGTGGGGGTGTGGGGAGGGGGTGTGGGGGCTAGGCTGCGGCGGCATGAGCAGCGAACTTCCCGCCCGTGCTGACGTCGTGATCGTCGGGGCCGGGCACAACGGCCTGGTCTCCGCCGTCCTGCTGGCCCGCGCCGGGCTCGACGTGCTGGTGCTGGAGGCGGCCGACGTGATCGGTGGCGCGACCCGCACCGAGAACCCGTTCCCGAAGGTGCCCGGGCTGCGCCACTCCACCGGCTCGTACCTGCTCGGGCTGATGCCGCCGGAGCTGCTCGCCACGCTCGACGTCCGGATCCCGGTGGTACGCCGTGACCCGCACTACTTCCTGCCCACCCCGGGCGGGCTCGGCTCGCCGTACCTGCTGTTCGGCAGCGACACGGCCGCCACCCGGGCGCAGCTCGCCGACTTCTTCTCCCCCGCCGACGTGGCCGCCGACGACGCTCTCCAGGCCGAGCTGGCCGCGCTGCGCGAGGACCTGGCGCCGGGCTGGCTCGCCGAGCCGCTGCCGGTGGAGGAGACCGCCGACCGGTACGTCCGCCCCGCGCTGCGGCAGGTCTTCGTCGACCTGGTCCGCGGCTCGGTCGCCGACTACCTGGCCCGGTTCGAGTTCCGCTCCGAGCTGCTGGTCAGCATGTACGCGGTCACCGACGGGCTCTCCGGGCTGAACGCCGGCCCGGACGACCCCGGCACCGGACACAACTTCCTGGTGCACAACATGTGCCGGCTGCCCGGCTCCGGCGGCACCTGGATGATCGCCGAGGGCGGCATGGGCACGGTGTCCCGTACCTTCGCCGAGGCCGCCCGGGCCGCCGGGGCGCGGATCCTCACCGACGCGGCGGTCCGCGAGATCACTCTGGACGGCGGCGCGGCGAGCGGCGTGGTCCTCGCCGACGGCCGCGAGGTGGCCGCGCGGGTGGTGCTCGGGGCGTGTGATCCGTACCGATTGATGGACCTGCTGCCCGACGGCGCGCTCCCGGCGCCGCTCGGCGAGCGGATGGCGGCGGTCCGCCGCACCGGCAGCACGCTCAAGCTCAACCTGGCGCTGACCGGGCTGCCCCGCTTCTCCTGCCTGCCGGCGGACGCGCCGAGCCCGTTCGGCTCCACCATCCACCTGCTGCCCGGGTCGGCGTCGCTGGTCGGCGGGGACGCCACCTCGCCGATGGCCGCGCTGCGTGCCATGTGGGCGGACGTGCGGGCCGGGCGGCTGCCGGACGAGCCGACCATCGAGTGGTACCTGCACACGACGGTCGATCCGACGCTCTCGGACGGCGAGGGACATCACTCGTCCGCGCTGTTCGTCCAGTCGGTGCCGTACGACCTGGCGGGCACGACGTGGGACGCGGCGCTGCCCGGGTACGTCGAGAAGCTGATCGCCATCTGCGAGCGGTACGCGCCCGGCACCGGCGACCTGATCGCCGACGCGGTGCCGCTGCCCCCGCCGGGCATCGAGGCGCACTTCGGCATCACCGGTGGGCACATCCACCACGTGGACAACACGGTCTCGTTCACCGACCGGATGCCCTACGCCACCGGCGTCGACGGCGTGTACGCGGGCAGCGCCGGCTGCCACCCGGCCGGCAGCGTGATCGGCGCCGCCGGCCACAACGCCGCCCAGCGCATCCTCGCCGACCTGAACCACTGACCCACCACCCCGCCTCCCCCTCCCACCCGCCCACCCGTCCCCCGCACCCGAACCCGGATCCGCCCGTTGATCATGAAGTTGTTGCCCGCCGGCGCGGCGTGTCAGGGCAACAACTTCATGATCAACCAGGAGGCGGGGTCGGGTCAGCGGGCGGAGGACGGAAGGTCGCCGGGGCCGCGGATCAGGTAGAGGCCGACCAGCAACAGGTAGAGGCCGAGACTGAGGATCGGGTCGACGAAGACGAAGGCGAACGCGACCAGGTAGAGCACCGGGCCCAGCAGGAACCGCCGGGCCACCGCCCGGGCCAGCCGCGGATCCAGGTCCGGGTTCAGCAGCCGCCTCCGCCGGGCCCACCACCAGCTCAGGTTGAAGAAGAGCGCCTCGCCGAGCACCGCGCCCACGTAGAGCGCGGCGGTCAGCCGCTGGTCGGCGGGGGTGCCCCGCAGGTTGTCGGCCAGCAGGTCGGCGGTGAACGGGATGACCGCCACGAAGAGCAGCAGCACCAGGTTGAACACCAGCAGCAGCTGGTCGACCCGGACCACGTACCGCCACATGTTGTGGTGGGTGAGCCACACCTGGCCCACGATGGCGAAGGTGATGACGTACGCCAGGTAGGCCGGCCACTCGTGCATGAGCGCCCGCGGCAGGCCCGACCCGTCGGTACGGGCCGGGCCGAGCTGGAGCAGGTCGACCGACATCAGCGTGAGCACGATCGCGAAGACGGCGTCGCTGAACGCCTCCACCCGGGACGCGTCGCGGGCCATCTCCCGGTCCCGCCCGTACCGGTACCCCGACTCGTCGTCGCTCTCGGTCACGCCCCGCCCCCGTCGACACCACCTCGATCATCGAGTCGTGGTGCCCGGTTCGGGGCGGAAAGCGGGTTTCGTCACCCTGCACGACCGCGCTACCGACGCCGTCCCGCAGGGGCGCGGGGGTCGGGAGGTCAGCTGGCGGCCTCACCGGCGGGGGCGGGGGTGTCGGCGTCGGCGCGGTGCGCCCGGATCTTGTGCCCCACGCTGGTCAGGCAGCGGCCGCTGGCCAGGTCGAACCGCCAGCCGTGCAGCTGGCAGGTGAGCTGGTCGCCCTCGACGATGCCGAACCGGCTCAGGTCCGCCTTGAGGTGCGGGCAGCGGCGCTGCACGACCCAGTCGCCCAGGGTGATGTCCTCGGCGTCGACGGCGCGCTCGTGCTCGTCGTACCAGCCCTCGGCGTACTGGAGCCGCTCCTCTGAGAGGCACTTGAAGAAGGCGTAGACGAACTCGTTGTACTGGCCGATCCGCGCGGCCGAGAACCGGCAGGAGAGGAAGAGCGAGTTGACCCAGTCCACCTCGCCGCTGTGCAGCAACTGCTCGATCAGCGCTTGCTCGGTGCGGAACCGGTAGCGCACCTTCTCGTCCGCGTACGGCCGGACCTCCTTGCCCGGGAAGTCCACCACGATCGACTCGACGCTGTCACCGTCGTAGCCGACCAGGTCGAAGCGGACCGGCCCGCCGACGCCCTTCGCCAGGTAGATCGACTCGTCCAGCAGCGGCTCGATCCGGCGCTTCATCTCGCCGAGCACGTCCACCTCGGGGTGCCGCCAGGACGCCTTCTCCGCCTCGATGATCGGGCGCTTGCGCTCGCGCATCTCCTCGAGGTGGGCGACCTTGTTCGCGAAGAACTCCTCCACCGGCACGGGGTGGGTGGTGGTCGCGCCCTCCGTGGTGACCTCCGCGACGCTGCCGGGCAGCAGCACGATGCCGTTGGTGCCGCCGACCTTCGCGTACTCGGCCAGGAAGACCGACTGGTCGGGGAAGATGTTCCCCTCGTCGCCGAAGATGTCGTTGAACTGCCAGAGCTCGTCGTCCAGGAAGCAGGGCGGGCCGGCGATCGGGAAGACGTGCGAGGCCTTCAGGTCGTCGATGTAGCGCCAGGTGCGGTCGAACTGCCGGTCCCGCTTCTGCTTGCCGAACGCGGTCTTGGCCGACTGGGGCAGCTCGTAGACCATCGGGTACCAGATCGCGCCGGAGAACTGGAGCAGGTGCGCGTGCACGTGCCCCAACTCGGCGAAGACGCTCAGGTCGGTGGGGCGGGCGTCGTTCTGGTTGAGCAGCCGGACGCCGTCGTACTCCACCCAGAGCGACGAGTCGCCGATCGGGCCGTCGGTCGGGCTGGTCAGCGCCTGGATCATGATCTTCAGGCCGCCGGGCAGCTCCACCACCTGCTCGTTCGGCGCCTTGAGGAACTTGGTGAAGCCCAGCGCCCGGAACTCGTCCTCCATCTCCGAGGTCGGGAACTCCGGGAGCAGCACCGTCGCGTCCTTCGACACGTACTGCTTCAGGTGCTTCGCGTCGAAGTGGTCCCGGTGCAGGTGGGAGACGTACAGGTAGTCGACCTGGCCGAGCGACTCCCAGTCGAGCAGGGAGTTGTCCGGAAACGGGAACCAGGAGGCGAAGTAGGCCGGATTGACCCACGGGTCGCACAGGATGCTGCCCGCGGCAGTGTCGATCCGCATGCTGGCGTGCCCGGTACCGGTCACTCGCACCGCATTTCCCCCTCAAAAGACGTATCAAGGTGTACGTCAAACGCTACCGGAGTCACTGTGGCCGCCGGTCCGCGACGCCGGTAGTGCCGTTCCCCCCGGGTCGGACCGGGCCCTTCGGCCCGGACTCGCCGTGTCGAGCCGGCACGGTCGCGCTCAGTCGGCCGGCGTCGGCGCCCAGCCGCGGCTGCCGGGCGCCTCGGCCCGCCAGCGCTCCAGCAGCACGGGCACCTCGTGCGGGGGCGCGGCCAGGCTCATCCGCTGCTCCCCGGCGACCCCGTGTCGCGGATCCTGACTGACCTGGCCCTCGCTGCAACAGGCGCAGATGATCTCGTGACTGCTCCACGACTCGGCGCCGTACTCGCGCTCCTCGAACAGCGCCACCAGGGCGTGCACGTCCTCGACGGTCGCCGCCGCGATCGACACGGTGGTGGTGGGCAGCTCCGAGGCCCGCCAGAGCAGCAACTCGTCGAAGACGGAGAAGGTCCGCCCGTCGACCACCCGTTCGCCGTTCGGCGCGCCGTCGTGCACCACGATCTCGCCGAACCGGCGCCCCGATCCAGGGGTCGGCACGTTGAGCACCCGCGCCCGGGTCGGGCAGAGCCGGCGAGCCCACACCACCTCCGCACGCCCGCCCGGATCCAGCCGGATTGGGGTGACGCCGAAGTCCGCGACGATCTCCCCCTCGCCGTCCGGAACCGGGATGCCGAAGCCCTGCCAGGCATCGCGGGCGGTGGCCCAGTCCCCCATGATCGTGGCGGCGATGCCGAGGTTCCAGAACGCCGGATCCTGGGTTCCACGCTCGGCCCGCGCCGCGGCCTCCCGGCCCAGTTCGTACGCTTTGGCCCAGTTCCGCAGGAACTTGTGCGCCAGGGCCGCGTCGTACCACCAGACCGCCGCCTCCGGATGATCCGGCTGCCGGCGGACAAGCCGCTCGAGCACCTCCCCGGCGACCGGCCAGTCCTGCGCGTCCCACGCCTCGTACGCCCGCTTCAGCAGGTCCCGATCGCCGGTGCCGGACATGTGCTGACTCCCATCCGGTCGGACCCTGCGCCGAGCCCGGCACGGGGCGTGCCAGACTAACCGGAGATCCGATCGCGAGGGAAGGACCGACAGTGGCAGGAAGCGAGCCGGTAACCGCGCCAGATCAGCACAAGCCCGGACACCGCAAGTCGGGACGGATCGGGGCGGTGCTCTCGGCGGCGGTATTGGTGCTCATGGCGTTCTGGGGCAACCACGAGGGCCAGGTCGAGGACATCTGGCTGATCGCCGGAGCCGTGGTGCTGCTGGCCATCGTGATCGGCGACGCGGTGCTGCGGCGCAACGGCCTGCGCTCCTGACCCGGGCGCCGGCGCGCCGCAACCGTCCCGCGCCGGACAAACGACCACGCACGAGGGCCCGCTCCCCGGCCGGGGAGCGGGCCCTCGTCGTACGCGTCGCGGCCTCAGCGGCCGAAGAGGATGTCCTGCACGTCCTTGAGCGCGGCGTCCACCTCGGCCTCGAAGTAGCCGCCCGGCACCAGGCCGAAGCGCAGCGTGTCCAGGTCCTTCGGGTTGACCGGCATCTGATTGCGGCCGGCCATCCCGCCGAGCAGGCTCTCGAAGAAGCGGTCGACCTGGTCCGGGTCGTACCCGCTGCCGAAGCGGCGCACCTGGAAGCTGCGGCGGATCTGGTCGACCCGGTAGAGGTCGCTGCCGGGCGGGCCGGCCATCGGGGGGCCGCCCATCGGCGGACCGCCGACCGGCGGGCCGGGCACCGCGGGCGGGCCGCCCATCGGCGGGCCGCCGAGCCCCTGCTGCGGCATCGGCGGGCCCTGCGGGCCGCGGCGCATGTCCCGCGGGTCCCGCTCGGGCATCCGGATCTCGGCCGTCATGTCGGAGCGGGCGCGCCGGCCGGCCTCGAAGCCGTCGAAGCGCTGCTCGTCCTGCCCGTAGCGCTGCTCGTCCTGCCCGTAGCGCTGGTCGTCCTGGCCGTAGCCGCCCGGGCCCGGTGGCAGGCCGCGCTGCGGGCCGGCCGGGCCGCCCATCGGGGCACCCGGACCCATCGGCATGCCGGGGCCCGGGCCGGGGCCACCGGGGCCACCGGGGCCACCGGGGCCACGCGGAGCGTCGTAGCCGCCGCGCGGGCCGTCGTACCCGCCGGCGAAGGCGCCGGTGGGCTCGTCGTAGCGGCCGCCATAGCGGTCGGCGGGCGGGCCGGCCTGGGCCGGCATCGGCCGGGGCGGCAGCGGCTGCGGGACCGGCGACAGGCCGCGGTCGTCGCGCATCGGTGGCGCCATCCGGTCCGGCGGGCCCATCCGGTCACCGAGCCGGGGGTCGCCACCGCGCCCGGCGGCGGCGCCGCGCTCCTCCAGCTCGGCCAGCTGGCGCTCGACCCGGTCGAGGTGCAGGTCGACCTGCCACTCGTCGTAGCCGTTGAACCGGACCCGGAAGACGACGTCGTGGACCTCCTGGGAGGCCACGGGCGCGCCGACCGGCTGACCGGCGAGTGTCGCCTCCACCCGGTCGAGGAAGGCGTCCACCTCGTCGACCTTGTATCCCCGGCGAAGCGCCTTCCGCCGGAAACGCTGACCCTGACTCGCCACTATGTCTCCTGGTCTCGTTCGCCACGCCCGGTCACGCCGGTGCCACTCCGGCGCGGTCGGTATCCATGTCCTCCGCGGCGGCGAGCTGCCCACACGCGCCGTCGATCTCGCGCCCCCGGGTGTCCCGCACCGTGGTGGACACCCCGGCGTCGCGCAAGCGCCGGACGAACTCCCGCTCGACCGGCTTCGGGCTCGCATCCCAGCGGCTGCCCGGCGTCGGGTTGAGCGGAATGAGGTTCACATGGGCCAACTTGCCGGCCAGCAGCCGACCGAGCAGGTCAGCTCGCCACGGCTGGTCGTTCACGTTCTTGATCATTGCGTACTCGATCGACACACGCCGTCCCGTCCGGGCCGCGTAGTCCCACGCTGCGTCCAGCACCTCGGCTACCTTCCAGCGCTGGTTGACCGGCACGAGTTCGTCGCGCAGATCATCATCGGGGGCGTGCAACGACAACGCAAGAGTCACTGAGAGGTCTTCGCTGGCCAGTCGGCGGATGGCCGGAACCAGGCCGACCGTGGAAACGGTGATGTGCCGCTGGGACAGCCCGAGGCCCTCCGGTGCCGGGGCGACCAGCCGGCGGATAGCCGCGATCACCCGGGAGTAGTTGGCCAGCGGCTCGCCCATGCCCATGAACACCACGTGCGACAGGCGGGCCGGGGACCCCGCCACCGCCCCGGAGGCGGCCACCCCGGCCAGATAGACCGCCTGGTCCACGATCTCGGCGGTCGAGAGGTTGCGGGTCAGCCCGGCCTGGCCGGTGGCGCAGAACGGGCAGGCCATGCCGCAGCCGGCCTGGCTGGAGATGCAGACGGTGACCCGGTCCGGATAGCCCATCAGCACGCTCTCGACCAGCGAGCCGTCGTGCAGTCGCCACAGCGCCTTGCGGGTGGCGCCGTCGTCGCAGGCCAACTCGCGGACCGGGCTGAGCAGCGGGGGCAGCAGCCGGTCGGCCAGCCGCTCCCGGGTGGCGGCCGGCAGGTCGGTCATCAGCTGCGGGTCACGGACCAGCCGGCCGAAGTAGTGCGTGGAGACCTGCTTCGCGCGGAACGCGGGCTCGCCCAGCTCCGACATCAACGCCTGGCGGCCGGCCAGGTCGAGGTCGGCGAGGTGTTGCGGGGGCATGGCGGCCCGGCGCGCGGCGGGGGCGCCCGGGGCGACGGGGATCAGGGGCAGGCTCGTCATGGCGGGTCCAGTCTGTCACGCCGAACGGCGGACGCACCTGTCCGGATGTGCCGAACCGACCCCGACCCTCCGGTCGAGGTGACGGTGCCGGCGTGACCCACGTCTCAGCCCGCCACCGGTACGACGACCGCCAGCAGCAGATACGCGGCCGGCACCGCGAAGAGGACCGAGTCCAGCCGGTCCATCAACCCGCCGTGCCCGGGCAGCAGGTTGCTCATGTCCTTCACGCCGAGATCCCGCTTGATCATGGACTCGCCGAGATCGCCGAGGACCGCGGCGCCGGAGACGACGACCCCGAACAGCGCGCCCCACCAGGGGGCCACGTCGAACATCTGCCAGATCAGCACGGCGCTGCCGAGCGCCGCCGCGGTGACCGAACCGGCGAAGCCCTCCCAGGACTTCTTCGGGCTCACCGACGGCGCCATCGGGTGCTTGCCGAAGGCGACGCCGGCGGCGTACCCGCCGGTGTCGGAGAGCACCACCGCGACCAGGGTGGCCAGGATCCGCCACTCGCCGTCGTCGGGCGCCGCCGCCAGCAGCGCGGCGAACCCGCCGAGGAACGGCACGTAGACCGCGATCAGGGTGGACGCGGTGAGGTCGCGCTGGTAGCCGCCCGGCCCGTCGCCCAACCGCCAGATCATCGTGCCCAGCACGGTGACCAGCAGGCCCAGACTGAGCGCGTCCGGCCCGGCGTACCAGGCCAGCCCGACGGTGAGCGCGCCACCGGCCACCAGCGGCACCAGCGGCGGGTGGGCGCCGCTGCGGCGGACCGCGCGGGCCATCTCCCAGACGCCCACGCACACCGCGGCGATGATCACCGCGAGGAACGCCGGCCGGAAGAAGAAGAGCGGGACCAGGATCAGCGCCCCGAGGCCTAACCCGACGCCGATGGCGGCGGGAAGGTTACGCCCGGCGCGGCCCGTCGGCTGCTGCGTGGCGGGGCGGTCGATGCTGGCCCGCCGCCGGCCCGGCTGTCGCCGGCCCGGGGGGCGCTCCGCCTCGGTCACCGTGTCCTGGGTGAGGTCGACCCGCACCGGCTCCAACTGGGCGGTCGGGTACCCGGAGTCGTCGTCGTACCGGACCGGACCCGCGCCCACCGGCCCGTCGTACCGGTCGTGGCGAGGGTCGTCGGCGTACCGGTCGTACCGCTCGTCGGGGTCACGGTCGTAGCGCTCGCGGTCGTAACGCTCGTCCGGACGGCGGTCGTCCGGCCGCCGGTCGTAACGCTCGTCCGGGTGGCCGTCGTGGCGCTCGTCCGGGTGGCGGTCGTCCCGAGGGCGACCCCGATCCGGGTACGGTCCGGGGCGGCGAGGATCGCCGTGCTGCTCAGGCCCACCGCGGTACGGGTACGGGTTGGCCGGGTACCGGCGGCCGTCGTCGTACGAGTCCGGCGGGTAGTGGCCACCTCGGTCGTCGTACGGGTCGGGCGGGTACGGGCCACCGCGGTCGCCGTACGGGTCAGCGGACGGGCGGGGTTGGGTCCTCGGCTCGGCGTACAGCTCCGGGCCGGCGCTCGGGTGCCGCGTCCACGGCCCCGGTTCGACCTCGGGCTCCGGCCAGGGCAGGGCCGCCGGCCGGTCCGGTCGGTCCCAGCCGCGGGGCTCGGTGCTGCCGTAGGGGTCGGGGTGGGACATCACGCACCGCGACGGCGCACGAGTACCACCACATGACGCAAGACCACAAGCATCCCCTACACACGCGACTGTTGTTGCGGGTTGACCGGCCCGACGGCCGATCGATCCCCGGTGTTCACCGGCCGGTGACCGGGAATCCTGCCGAGCCTACTGCACCCGCCGTTCCAGCACGGCGGACGATGCGTCCACCGGGGCCACCGGCCCGTTCCCGGTGGCCCTCGGAGCTGATCAACAACACGGGGCCCACATGGCGGTGTCCGGTGGAGCCGGACACCGCCATGTGGGCGACACGGTGTCGATCAGCCTGGGCGACCGCCGGGTCTGACCCGTGCCGCCGAGAGTCCGGCCTGGTGAGGCCTGCTCGTCGGCGGACCCGCACAGCGCGAGGCCCGCCCCGGGTGGGGGCGGGCCTCGCGGCACGATCGGCGACCGTCGGGCGGGGGGTCAAATCCGCGGTCCGCGTGGTACGACCGCGGCGGCCAGCGGGACCAGGCCAGCCAGGCGGCCCGTGAACCAGCCCCGGCCGACGCCGTCCGGCCGGTCGGGGCGATCCCGGCCGACGCCGTCCTTGGCCGGTCAAGGCGGCCCCGGCCGACGCCGTCCCGGCCGGTCGAGGCGGTCCCGGCCGGTCGGCCGCTCAGACCTCGAGCAGCTCGGTCTCCTTGTGCTTGATGAGCTCGTCGACGTTCCCCACGAAACGCTGGGTAAGGTCGTCGAGCTCCTTCTCGGCGCGGCGGCCCTCGTCCTCGCCGGCCTCGCCGTCCTTGACGATCCGGTCCAGCTCCTCCTTGCCGCGGCGGCGGATGTTGCGGATCGCCACCTTGGCCTCCTCACCCTTGTGCCGGGCGACCTTGATCATGTCGCGGCGACGCTCCTCGGTCATCTGCGGGAGCAGGATGCGCAGCTGGTTGCCCTCGTTGTTCGGGTTCACGCCGAGGTCCGAGTCGCGGATCGCCTTCTCCATGGCGTTGATCTGCGACGCGTCGTACGGCTTGATGATGGCCATCCGCGGCTCGGGGATCGCGACGGACGCCATCTGGGTCAGCGGCGTGGGCGTGCCGTAGTAGTCGATGATGACCTTGGAGAACATGGCCGGCGTGGCGCGGCCGGTCCGGATCGCGCCGAACTCCTCCTTGGCGTGCTCGATCGCACGCTCCATCTTCTCCTCGGCCTCGAGGAGGGTGTCGTCGATCACCGGTCTCCTCGCCTCCTTCTGTGCTCGTGGTGGGCTCTGCTGTGTGTCGGAGGACCGCTGCGGTCGCCGTGGCGACCGCTCAGGCGGTGATCAGGGTGCCGATCTTGTCGCCACCGACGGCGCGGACGATGGTGTCGTCTCCCTGCGCGCCGAATACCAGCATCGGCAGGCCGTTCTCCATGCAGAGGCTGAACGCCGCCGCGTCCGCGACCCGCAGGTTGCGGCGCAGCACCTCGGAGAAGGTGATCGAGTCGAACTTGCTGGCGGTGGGGTCGACCCGGGGGTCGGCGGTGTAGACGCCGTCCACGCCGTTCTTGCTCATCAGCACCACGTCGGCGCGGATCTCCAGCGCCCGCTGCGCGGCGACGGTGTCGGTGGAGAAGTACGGCATGCCGGCGCCGGCGCCGAAGATGACGACCCGACCCTTCTCCAGGTGCCGGATGGCGCGCAGCGGGATGTACGGCTCGGCGACCTGGGCCATGGTGATCGCGCTCTGCACCCGGGTCTCGATGCCCTCCTTCTCCAGGAAGTCCTGGAGCGCGAGGCAGTTCATCACGGTGCCGAGCATGCCCATGTAGTCGGCCCGGGCCCGGTCCATGCCGCGCTTCTGCAGCTCGGCGCCGCGGAAGAAGTTGCCGCCGCCGACCACCACCGACACCTGCACGCCCCGGCGCACCACGGTCGCGATCTGGCGGGCGATGGCCTGTACGACGTCCGGGTCCACGCCGATCGCGCCGCCACCGAAGACCTCGCCGGAGAGCTTCAGCACCACCCGGCGAGCCCGGCCGGGCGGCGGGGCGGTCGGATCGTCCACCGCCAGCGTCCGGTCACTCACAACCTGCGTCATCCGCCCCGCCCTCTCCCACGCCGGCGCCCCGTGCGCCGCGTACCGCGAACCTGCCGCTGCCGACCCTATGGGACGAGGAGGCCGCGGTGTCTGTCACGTACACCAGCGACCTCCTCGTCGACGTTTCCTGCACCGGGCGTGCGCCCGGTGGCGGCTCAGGCCTGGCCGACCTCGAACCGCACGAAGCGGGTGACGTCGATGCCGGCCTCGGCCAGCACCTGCTTCACCGACTTCTTGTTGTCGGTGACCGACGCCTGCTCGATCAGGACGTAGTCCTTGAAGAAGGCGTTCACCCGGCCCTCGACGATCTTCGGCAGGGCCGCCTCGGGCTTGTTCTCCTCGCGGGCGGTCTGCTCGGCGATGCGCCGCTCGGACTCGACGACCTCGGCCGGGACCTCGTCGCGGGAGAGGTACTTCGGCCGCATCGCGGCGATCTGCATGGCGACGCCACGGGCGTCGGCGTCGCCGGCCTCGTCGGTCTTGCCGGCGTACTGCACCAGCACGCCGACCGCCGGGGGCAGGTCCTGGGCCTTGCGGTGCAGGTAGACGGCGGTGGTGCCGTCGAGCTTGGCGAACCGGTTGAGGACCAGCTTCTCGCCGATCTTGGCCGACTGCTCCTGGATCAGGTCCGCGACGCTCTTGCCGTCCAGCTCGCTGGCGAGCAGCTCCTCGGCGTTGTTCACACCGATGCGCGCGCCGTGCTCGACCAACTGCTGAGCCAGCGCGATGAACGACTCGGTCTTGGCGACGAAGTCGGTCTCGCAGTTCAGCTCGAGCAGCGCCTGGCCGGAGTGCGCGACGAGACCGTTGGCGGCGGTGCGACCGGCCCGCTTGCCGACGTCCTTGGCGCCCTTGACGCGCAGGATCTCGACGGCCTTGTCGAAGTCGCCCTCGGCCTCGGTCAGCGCCTTCTTGCTGTCCATCATGCCGGCGCCGGTGAGGTCGCGGAGCTTCTTGACGTCCGCGGCGGTGAATTGGGACATGGCTCTCTCTTCGGTGTTGAGTCGGCGTGTGGATGGTCAGAGGTGCCGGTTACCCGGATCCCGGCCGGATGTGCCCGGCCGAGCCGCCGCTGTCCGCCGTCCGTCAAAACGGACGGCGGGGCAGCGACCGTACGGTCACTCCGCGGCAGCGGTCGCCGGCTGCTCGGCCGGCTGCTCCTGCTGCTCGTCGGCCTTCTTGGGCTCCTCCAGCAGCTCGCGCTCCCACTCGGCCAGCGGCTCGTCGGAGGCGACACCCGGCTCCGGCTTCTCGTCGGTGCCACGGCGGCGGCCGGACCGGGCGATCAGACCGTCCGCGACGGCGGCCGCGACGACCTTGGTCAGCAGCTCGGCCGAGCGGATCGCGTCGTCGTTGCCCGGGATCGGGAAGTCGACCTCGTCCGGGTCGCAGTTGGTGTCGAGCACCGCGATCACCGGGATGCCCAGCTTGCGGGCCTCGTCGACGGCGATGTGCTCCTTCTTGGTGTCGACCACCCAGATCGCAGCCGGAAGCTTCTGCATGTCCCGCAGACCACCGAGGGTCTTGGTCAGCTTCTCCTTCTCGCGGGAGAGCTGCAGGGTCTCCTTCTTGGTGTAGCCGGCGGCGGTGCCGCTCAGGTCACCGAGGGCCTCCAGCTCCTTCATCCGCTGCAGCCGCTTGTACACGGTCTGGAAGTTGGTCAGCATGCCACCCAGCCAGCGGTGGTTTACGTACGGCTGACCGACCCGCGTCGCCTGCTCGGAGATCGCCTCCTGGGCCTGCTTCTTGGTGCCGACGAAGAGAATGCTGCCGCCCTCGGCGACGGTGCCGCGCACGAAGCCGTACGCCTTCTCGATGTAGTCGAGGGTCTGGCGCAGGTCGATGATGTAGATACCGTTGCGCTCGGTGAAGATGAAGCGCTTCATCTTCGGGTTCCAGCGACGGGTCTGGTGCCCGAAGTGGACACCGCTTTCCAGCAGCTGGCGCATGGTCACGACGGCCATGGTGGGTACTCCTTGCGATCCCTGGTTGTCACGCCCGACCGGCGGCCGGGCGTCCTGGCGCCCGGTCGCCGGCCATGACGGACCCGACCAAGATCGGGACCAGGGAGGCCGCCGCCCCACGACTGTTCGTGGAGAGGGCGCGCGAGGTCGACCGCGCAAGGCGGTCGCCAGTCGACCAGTGTACGCCCCTTCCCTGCCCCGCAGCCTCCGGGTGCGCCGCCCGCCCCGCTCCCCGGAGCGGCAGCGTCGACCGGGCGGCGCAGCCCAGCGGTAGTCGGCGCAGCCCTTCGGGGGGCCCAGCCCCGGGGCCGGCGGCTCGGCCAGCGCGCCGGCGGCCCGCAGCCGGGTCAGCGGCCCAGCCGGGTCCGCGGCCCAGCCCGCGGCGAGCGCCTCCACTGGCGGCTGGGCCGCTCCGTTGGCAGCTGAGCGGGTCAGGCGGCTCAGCCGGCGGCGAGCGCGGCGGCCACGAACAGCACCAGGGCGACGGTCAGGTAGGCCGTCGGTGGGCGTAACCACCCGCGGCCCCCCTCGGCCAGGGACAATCCGCCCGTTCGGAGCCCGTACAGACCGACTGCGAAGATCGGCAACCCGACGACCAGGAAGGTCCCCGCGACCACGTTCCCGGCCGAGACCGGGTCGCCGGTCACGCCGTTGGCCAGCAGGCGCAGCGCGGGGAACTCGAAGACCAGGGCCAGCACCGCGAACAGCACCGCCAGGGCCGGCCGGCGAGTCCGGTAGACCCCGTCCCCGCCCGCCGGGCGAGCCGGGTCCGGCGCACCGCCCGACAGGTACGGCGGCTGATCGCCCCGCGGCCCGACCGGAGGCATCGGTCCGGTCGGCATCTCCAGCGGGTGGGGCGGCTCGCCGCCCCGCTGGCCGTCCACGATCGGGTAGCCGCCCAGCGGGCCGGGTCGGGTCGGCTCGGCCCCCACAGGCACGGCGGGCGTCGCCGCCGCGGCGGGCGTCCCCGCCGCGACATCCTGACCGGAGCCCCCGGCGAGGTCGGATGCGGCCCGCCGAGCGGTCCGCTCCCCAGTCAGGTCGCCGGACGCGCTCGCCGGGTCCGGTTCCGCACGTCGAGCGCGGCTCGTCCGGTATCCGCCCAGGTCCGACGGGTCGCCGGGCGCCGGGCCGACCGCCGTGAAGCGCGCCGAGTCGTCCACCGCCGCGCCGACCGGCGGGAAGCGTCCCGAGCCGTCCGTCGTCGGGCCGACGGCTCCCAACCGTCCTGATCCGTCCACCGCGCCAAACCGACCCGAGTCGTCCACCGTGCTGAACCGTCCCGGCTCGTCCACCGTGCCGAACCGGCCCGAGTCGTCCACGGCGCCGAACCGTCCGGGCTCGACGTCGGCCGTGCCGAAGCGCGCCGGGTCGCGGTAGGCGGCCGCGTCGCCGTAGCGGGTCTCGTCGGCGGAGCCACGCTGCTCCGGCGCGCGGAACTCCTCGTCCCGGCGAGGCGCCTCGTCCGTGCCGCGCCACTCCGACCCGTAGCCGCGTCCAGCCTCGCCGGGATACCAGCGCGACTCCTGATCTTCGGGAAAGCTCCGTCGTCCGTCCACGTCCGGCACCGTATGCGACCGGCCCGAACGACGCCATCTCGGCCCAGAAGACCGTCCCCCACTCACCAGCACGCCCGACGCGCACTGCCGCGGGTGCCCGGCGCCGGCCAACGGACCTGACCTCAGTTGCTCATGAGGCTTGCGGCGAAGTTGATCTCAAATCCCGCTGCAAACCTCATGATCAACCGGGGACGCTTCCGGCGCGGGTGGGTGTGTGGGGTGGGCGGGTTGAGGGACGACGCGAAGGTGCTCTGCGTCGGCCTGGTCGGGGCGACCGGACACCTAATCGAGGTGGAGGCCGACCTGGCCGCCGGGGCTCTCGGCGATGGTGATCCCCGGCCTGCCGGACACCGCGTTGCACGAGGGCCCGGGACCGGGTCCGGGCGGCCGCGGTCAACTCGGGTGAGCGCTGACAGAACCACCGAATCACGACCTGGCGGATGCGGGTCGGGGTGACGCGCTCGCAGGGCTGATCGGCGCGGCGGATCCGGCTGAGGCGTGGCAGGCGCTCGACCTTCACCGACGGCGTGCGGTGATCGACACCCTGATGACGGTCACGATCAACCGGACCCGGAAGGGCCGGCCGCGGGGGTGGACGCCGGGTAGTTCGTACTTCGATCCGGCCACTGTCGAGATCGCTTGGAAGGCCTGAGCCGGTCACGCCCCCGGGGGTAGTGGATCTTTCTTGCTAAACTTTTCTGACGTCGAACCAGGTGCCGGGGAGGCTCATCCGCAACCGGGTCATCGCGGCGGGCACCGTCGGGACCGTGGTGGTGGAGGCGTCGGCCCGCAACGGCGCCAGGCAGACCGCACCGGGCCCTCGCGATCGAGCACCCCGACGATGGCCGTGCCGGGTCCGGTCACCTCGGCGATGTCGGTCGGCACGCACGAGCTGCTCCGGGAGTACCCGAAGGCCCGCCTCGTGACCGGGGTGGCACATGTGCTGGAGGAGGTGGGCCGGATCGACGCCGACCTGGCACCGCCGGCACGCGGACCGGACCGGCTCACCGACGCGCTCGACGACGACGCCCGGTCGGCGCTGGAGACGATGCCTTGTCGCGGCGCGGGGGCGTGGAGCGGCCGGCCTCCCGGGCCGGCGTGAACGCCCGTACGGCGTTGCGGAAGCTGTCCCTGTTCGAGGAGCTGACCATGGTGGTCCGCCGCGAGGGACGGCTACGCCCTGAAGCCCGTGTCCCGGCCGTCCCGCGCAGCGCCGACACCCGCCGGCTCCGTCGACCCGGTCACGGAGCCGGACGCTCGCCCCTGAGGTGGGGGAGCACCTGCTCCTCCCAGATCGCGAGGTCGTGCAGGACGGCCCGGCTCTCCGGATCCGCGCTGGTGAGGTGCGGGCGCAGTGCCCGCACCGAGGTGACCAGGCCCGCTGCCCGCCACAGTCGACGCATCTCATCCGGGTCCAGCTCACGCCAGCGCGGCGCCATCTCCACCGCCTCGGCCGCCGACATCGGCAGGGCGGCCCGGAACGCGGCGAGGGCGACCCTGGGGTCCCGCAACGGCACGGCCGGTTCGGCCGGCACGTGGTCGAGCACGACGGCGGTCAGCAAGATCCGCCGGACGGCCGCCTCACGCGCGTCGATGCCGTCGGCGCGCAGCGTGCGGTCGAGGACGATGTCGTACGCGGCGGAGCACGCCGCCAGCTCCCCCGCTGCAACGTCGGGCGCCCGCTGGGTGAGCCGCATGGTGAACACCTTCAGCACGCCCAGCCACTCGTTGCCCGTCCACCGCACGTCGCCCGGCTCCGGCGAGCGCAGCCAGGTGACGAGGCCCGACAGGTCGAGCCTCGTCACCTCCAGCCAGTCAGCGGTCACCGGGCCACACCGTTCGAGGGAGAATTCTCGCATCGCGAGCACCAATGCCTGTCGGGCCATAGTGGATCGTGCGCCGGGGGATGGCGACTGAAACAGGTGCGGACTGTGGCAACCACGGCACACGCGGGCTGCGAGCACCCTGGTCGCGGTCCGGATCAACCTACCGCGCGCCGCACCTGCCCGTACGCTGAGCCGTGATCGCACGACCCCGGATCGCGGCGGGCGGGCGGTGGGAGCAGGAGCATCGACGGCGAGGTGGCGATGAGCGGGAACGGCCGCGGCACCCGGACCACCCACGAGGCTCTGCCCGCCGAGATGCGGGAGGCCGTGGACGCCTTCGCCGCGCACCTGTCCCAGGTGGGGAACCGCTCCGCACATACCATCCGGGCGTACGTCGCCGACATGGTCTCGCTGCTCGACCACGCGACGCGGATGGGCTGCGCGGTCACGGCCGACCTCGATCTGACCGTGCTGCGCAGCTGGCTGGCCCGGCAGCGGACCACGGGTGCGGCCCGCTCCACCCTGTCCCGCCGCGCCGCCTCGGCGCGCACCTTCAGCGCCTGGGCGCACCGGTCCGGGCTGTTGCCCGCCGACGTGGCCGCCCCGCTGACCAGTCCCCGGGCGCACCGCGAGCTGCCCACCGTCCTCCGCCCCGAGCAGGCCGTCGCGCTGGTCGAGGCACCTGGTCGCGCCGGCGCCGTCTCGGCCGCGGGGACCGGCGCCTCCCCTGCCGAATGGGCTGCCGGCTCGCCACCGGAACCCCAGCCGGGCGGGCCGCGGCCCGAGGGCCGGCCGGGACCGGACGGCAGCCCCGAACCGGACGGCAGCCCCGGACCGAACGGCAGCCCCGGATCGGATGCCTTGCCGGGGCCCGAGGCCGATCCGGTGCTGCTGCGTGACCGGCTTCTGTTGGAGCTGCTCTACGGCACCGGAGTGCGGATCAGTGAGGCGTGCGGCCTGGACACCGCCGACGTCGACCAGGGCCGGCGGGTGGTCCGGGTGTTCGGCAAGGGCGGCCGGGAACGCACCGTGCCGTACGGGGTGCCGGCGCAGCGGGCGCTGGACGACTGGGTACGTCACGGCCGGCCGGCGTTGACCGGGCCGGGCTCTGGGGACGCGCTGCTGCTCGGCGCTCGGGGCGGTCGGCTCAATCCGACCACCGCCCGCCGCATCGTGAGCGGTTACGCCGACGCCGTCGGGCTGCCCCGGACCAGCCCGCACGGGCTGCGCCACTCGGCCGCCACCCACCTGCTGGAGGGCGGCGCGGACCTGCGCGCGGTGCAGGAGTTGCTGGGGCACTCCTCGCTGGCCAGCACGCAGATCTACACGCACGTCTCGGTCGAGCGGCTCCGCGCCGCCTACCGCCAGGCCCACCCCCGGGCCTGATCGAGAACGCCCCGCCACCGCCAGGTCCCCGGGCCTGGCCCACGAACGCGCCGCACAGGCTGGCGTTCCGCGGCCCGGGACCTGGCGGAACCGGCGGGCGATGATCCACCGACGGTTACGATCATCCGGTGAGCGTCCCGCAGCCACCGGAGCCGATTCCGGGCGCCCGTCTGCTCTTCTCCCTCGACCCGGCGGTCAGTCACCTCAACCACGGCTCGTTCGGCGCGGTGCCGATCAGCGTTCAGCGGGCCCAGCAGCGGCTGCGGGACGAGATGGAGGCCAACCCGCTGCGCTTCTTCACCCAGGGGCTGATCGATCGGATCGCCCACACCCGCCGGCACCTGGCCGGCTTCCTCGGCGCGGACCCGGACGGCACCGCGCTGGTCGGCAATACCACCACCGGCGTGGCCGTGGTGCTCCAGTCGCTGGGCCTGCGACCGGGTGACGAGGTGCTCAGCACCGACCACGGGTACGGCGCGGTCAGCCTCTCCATCCAGCGGGAGTGCCGCCGCACCGGGGCGGAGAGCCGGGTGCTGGCGGTGCCGCTGGCGGCCACCGACGAGGAGGTCGTCGAGACCGTCCGGTCGGCGCTGCGCCCGGGCCGGACCCGGGTGCTCGTGGTGGACCAGCTGACCTCGGCCACGGCTCGGCTCCTGCCGGTCGCCGCCATCGTCGGGGTGGCCCGCGAACAGGGCGTGCCGGTCCTCGTCGACGCGGCGCACGTACCGGGGATGCTGCCGACCACCGTGGCGAGCGTCGGCGCCGACTTCTGGGTGGGGAACCTGCACAAGTGGGCGTACGCGCCGCGCGGCACGGCGGTGCTCGTGGTGGCGCCGCCGTGGCGGGACCGGATCGAGCCACTGGTGGTGTCCTGGGAACAGGAGTCCGGTTTCCCGGCTCGGCTCGAGTGGCAGGCGACCCTCGACTACACGTCCTGGCTGGCCGCTCCGGCCGGGGTGTTCACGTTGCGCAGCCTCGGCCTCGACCGGGTGCGGGCGCACAACGCCGTGTTGGCGGCGTACGGCCAGCGGGTGGTGGGTGATGCGCTCGGCGTGGCGCCGTCCCACCTGCCCGACCCCGGCGGGCCCGAGGTCGCCATGCGGATCATCCCGCTGTCGCCCGGTCTGGCCACCACCGTCGACGAGGCACGGGCGTTGCAGCAGCGGATCGCCGAGCGGCTCAGCAGCGAGGTGGCGGTGATGTCGTGGAAGGGCCGGGGTTGGCTGCGGCTCTGTGGGCAGGTCTACAACTCCCCGGACGAGTACGAGCGGCTGGCCGTGCGGCTGCCCCCACTGCTCGCGCAACGCTGACGGGCCGGACGGCCCGCGCCGGAGCCGCGCCGTCGACGGGAAGCAGTCGGACCGGCCCGAGGCCGAGCAGCGCGAGGGGTCGAGGTAGGCGTCCCCGCGGCGCAGCCCCCAGTGCAGGCAGGCCGCCGCCGGACAGCCCGGGTGACCGGCCAGCAGCACCCCCCAGCGGAGCACCGGCGGCGACCGGCGCGCCGGCGGCCACCCCGGGCCGCACCGGCTCGTAGGTGGTCCGCAGCCCGTCGGCGTGCCTGACGGTGACCACCGGCCGCCCGGCCACCATCCCGGCGAAGAGCACGGTCCCGGGCCCGGCGGCGCGGACGGTCGCGCCCGCCGGGACGGCCAGGTCGACGCCCCGGTGTCCGGGCAGCCACGGCTGCGGTGGCGGGTCGAACCGGCGCACGGGTCGGGGCGCCCCGTCGAGCGGCCACCGGAAGCGACCGGCTCCGGCGCCCGGATCGGCCACCGCCCGCCCCGTTACGCCGTGCCCAGGCCACGCCCGTACGGTCGCTGCCGGACCGGCCACGGCCGGTAGCACCGCGCCGCAGAGCGGGACGGCGAGCCAGAACGGGACGGCGACCCAGACCAGCAGCGTACGGCGGATCGCGGTCGGGAGCGGCGGTCGCGTCGGTCGCATGACGGGCAGCGTGCCCGAGCTGGCACCGGTCCGACACGGCCCGACGCGTCCGCTGTGGACAACCGGGTGCCCTGTGGACAGTGCCCGCCGAGCCGGTTGATCTGCTATGCGCGCCGCCCGTCGCCGCCGCCTATGCTGGCCCGATGACGCGGGACTGGTACGCCTGGCACGACGACTACGACCAGCCCGGTTCCCCGCTGGCCCGGCGGCTGGCCGAGGTGCGGCGGCACCTCCGCGACGCCCTGGACCGGGCGCCGGCCGGCCCGCTGCGCGCGGTCAGCCTCTGCGCCGGACAGGGACGGGACCTGATACCGGTGCTCGCCGACCACCCCCGCGGGCGCGACGTGACCGCCCGTCTCGTCGAGCTGGATCCCCGCAACGCGGAGATCGCCGCGTCCGCCGCCCGGGCCGCCGGGCTGA
Organism: Micromonospora sp. WMMD812; assembly: GCF_027497215.1. Classification (NCBI taxonomy): domain Bacteria; kingdom Bacillati; phylum Actinomycetota; class Actinomycetes; order Micromonosporales; family Micromonosporaceae; genus Micromonospora; species Micromonospora sp. WMMD812. Next base: position 3,108,617 of record NZ_CP114904.1, read on the forward strand.
CCGACGTACGGGTGGTGGTCGACGACGCGGCCCGCACCGACGCGTACGCCGACCTCGCCCCGGCCGACCTCGTGCTGGTCTGCGGGGTGTTCGGCAACGTGTCGGACGCGGACATCCGGGCCACCGTCCGGCACTGCGCCGCGCTCTGCGCGACCGACGGCACGGTCTTCTGGACCCGCCACCGGGGCGAGCCCGACCTGGTCCCGGCCATCTGCGACTGGTTCGCCGAGGCGGAGTTCCGCCCGGTCGCGGTGACCACCCCGGCCGACCGGGTCGGCGTCGGCGTGCACCGTTTCGTCGGCCGGCCGCGTCCGCTGCCCGCCGGCGTGCGGATGTTCGAGTTCGTCGACCGCCCGCGGCGGGACGACACGGCCTGACCGCCGCCGCCCCGACGGGTGAGGACGAATCGGCCCGACCGCCGCCGCCCCGACGGGTGAGGACGACACGGCCCGACCGCCGCCACCCGATGGGAGAGCGGGTCGGCGCAGTGAGCCCGGCACCGCCTGACCGCACCCGCCCGACCGAGGAGCGGGCCCGCGCCGGCCGGACGGGGTCTGCCCGGGTCCGGCGACGCGCCCTAGGCTGGGGCGGGGCACGGTGGAGCGGCCGCCGTCGGGGACCGGGGAGATCAGCATGACGACCGTGGACGACCTGAGCCGGCCCGCCGTGACCGACGTGAGCGGCCCGTCCCGGGTCGCCGGGCCCGGTGAGGGGATCGGCGCCGACGAGCTGCAGTTGGCCGCGCGCAACCACGGCATCCCGCTGGAGGCGCTGCGCTACGACGTCACCCCGGCCGGGCTGCACTACCTGCTGATCCACTACGACATCCCGGAGCTGGACCCGGCGACGCACGCGCTGACCGTCGACGGCGCGGTGGAATGGCCGCTGCGCCTCGGGCTCGCCGAGCTTCGCGAGCGGCCCCGGGTTACCCGGCCGGTGACCCTGGAGTGCGCCGGCAACGGCCGGGCTCTGCTGCACCCGCGGCCGGTGAGCCAGCCCTGGCTGGTGGAGGCGGTGGGTAACGCGGAGTGGACCGGCACGCCGCTGGCGCCGCTGCTGCGCGAGGCGGGGATCGCGCCGGAGGCCGTCGACGTGGTCTTCACCGGCGCCGACCACGGCGTCGAGCGGGGCGTCGAGCAGGACTACCAGCGGGCGCTGCCGGTCGCCGACGCGCTGCGCGAGGAGGTCCTGCTGGCGTACGAGATGAACGGCGCTCCCCTGCTGCCGCAGCACGGCGCCCCGCTGCGGCTGATCGTGCCCGGCTGGTACGGGATGGCGCACGTCAAGTGGCTCCGGTCGATCAGCGTGGTGACCGAGCCGTTCCAGGGTTATCAGAACGCGGTCGCGTACCGCCTGCGGCAGGACGCCGACGACCCGGGCGTGCCGGTGACGCGGATCGAGCCCCGCGCCCTGGTGCGGCCGCCCGGCTTCCCGGACTTCATGTCCCGCGCCCGGGTGCTCCGACCGGGACCGTGCACGGTGGACGGTCGGGCCTGGTCGGGTCACGCCCCGGTGGTCTCGGTCGAGGTGACGACGGACGGCGGGGCGACCTGGGCACCGGCCACTCTGGACGAGCCGACCGGCGGTGACTTCGCCTGGCGGCGCTGGCGCTACGAGTGGGCGGCGCAGCCGGGCCGGTACGTCCTGGGCGCGCGGGCCACCGACGCCTCGGGGCGGACCCAGCCGGTCGAGCAGCCGTGGAACCGGGGCGGCTTCGCCAACAATCTGGTCCAGCGCGTCGAGGTCGCGGTCATCCCGGAGTGAGGGTGGACGGAGGGGTCGGTCAGCCGCCGAAGCCGGAGTCGGCGGGCAGGGAGATGTCGGGCTTCTCCAGCTCCTCGACGTTGACATCCTTGAACGTCATTACCCGGACGTTCTTCACGAACCGGGCAGGACGGTACATGTCCCACACCCAGGCGTCGTGCATCTCCACCTCGAAGTAGACCTCGCCGTCCGAGTTGCGGACGTGCAGGTCGACCTGGTTGGCCAGGTAGAAGCGGCGCTCGGTCTCCACCACGTAGGAGAACTGGCGGACAATGTCGCGGTACTCCCGGTAGAGCTGCAGCTCCATCTCGGTCTCGTACTTCTCGAGATCTTCCGCGCTCATCGCTCTCCGCCCTCCATGCCCACATCTTCCCCCACCGGCGGCGGCGGCCGAAGCTGCTCGCCCAACGCCACGCCGACGGTACTCCCTGGCGCGCAAGAGCGCTCCATCGGCTCGTCCGGGCCCCCGGCCGGGCCCGTCAGGCCGCCGTCGAAGAGCACCCCCGGGCCGTCGTCGAAGAGCGTGTCCGGGTCGTCGCCGCCTGCCATGGAAGCGGCGGCCAGAGCCGCCCCGGAGGCCAGCACCGGCCGGCGGGACCTCGGCGGCCGGCCGTCCCGGCCGGACACGCTCGCCACGTTCACGTACGAGAACCGGTGTTCCCGGCACGGCCCGTGCTCCCGCAGCGCGGCGGTGTGTTCGGGGGTGATGTAGCCCTTGTGCTCGGCGAAACCGTACGCCGGGAACGTCCCGTCGAGCTCCACCATGATCCGGTCCCGGGTGACCTTGGCCAGCACACTCGCCGCCGCCACGCAGGCAGCCACCCGATCGCCCTTCCAGACCGCCAGGCCGGGCACGTCCAGCCCGTCCACCCCGAAGCCGTCGGTGAGTACGTATTCCGGCCGGGTGGTGAGCGAGGCCAATGCCCGACGCATCGCGGCGAGGTTGCACACGTGCAGCCCCCGCGCGTCGACCTCCTCAGCCGGGATCACCACGACCGCGTATGCCAGCGCCCGGGAGACCACCTCGTCGTAGATCCGCTCCCGGCTGGCCGGGGTGAGCAGCTTCGAGTCGGCCAGCCCGTCGATCTCGCCGCGCCGCCCCTCCGGCAGCACCGCCGCGGCGGCGACCAGCGGCCCGGCGCAGGCACCCCGACCAGCCTCGTCGGCACCGGCCACGTGCCGGAAGCCGCGCCTCTGCAACGCCCGCTCCAGCGCGTAGAGCCCGGCCTCCCGGCGCACGACGGTGCGCGGCGGGGTCAGCACGCCGCACCTGACTCGCCGGCGCCGCCCGAGCCGCCGAGGATGCCCCCGTCCGGGGCGCCGTCGCCCGAGGCCGGGTCCTCGGCCGCGGCCAGCACCCTCGTCAGCAGCTCGGGCAGGTCGTTCGGGTAGTACAGCTCCGGGCTCGCCGCCAGCTCGGCGACCGACCACCAGCGGTGGCCCGTAGTGCTGGCCTGCTCGATGGCGTCGAAGCCCGAGGTGTCCACCTCCCAGGACGGCACCCGCACCAGGAAGAACTCCTGCTCCTGGCGGTACCACACGCCGTCGAACGGGAACTCGACCGTCTCCCGCCAGACCGGCTCACCCAGCTCGGTGGGGGCCAGTCGCAGCCCCGTCTCCTCGGCCAGTTCCCGGGCCGCGCCCGCGGCCGACGACTCGCCCGAGTCCAGCCCGCCGCCGGGGGTGAACCAGTACCGGTGCTCGGGGCGGGCCGGGTCGAAGCCAGCGAAGAGCAGCGCCCGGCCGTCCGCGTCGACGAGCAGCACACGCGCCGCGCGTCGAGGGGTGTAGACGGTCACCGCACCAGCCTGCCAGACCGGCCGCCGATCGCCCACGCCCCCCGGGGGGCCGCTACGGGTTCGGGACGCCGTCGAACTGCTCCGGCACGCTCAGCCACTTGGCCCGGCTCACCGGCCAGAAGACGGTGAAGGCCCGGCCCACCACCTCGTCCTCGGGGATGGTGGCCGCGGTGATGTCCTGCCCGGACTGCTGCCAGTGCTCCAGCGAGTCACCGGAGGCCGAACGGTGGTCGCCCATCACCCAGAGCCGGCCCTTCGGCACCGTGATGTCGAACTCCTGGTCGGCCGGCTTGTCGCGCTGACCGTCCAGTGAGAAGATGTACGGCTCGTCGAGCGACCGGCCGTTGATCACCAGACGGTCCTCGGCGTCGCAGCAGACCACGTGGTCGCCGCCGACGCCGATCACCCGCTTGATGAAGTCCTCGCCGTCGGGGTTGCCGCTCCACTCGAGGGGCGCCTTGAAGACGATCACCTCGCCGCGGTGCGGGGACCGGAAGTCGTAGACCAGCTTGTTGACCAGCACCCGATCGTCGATCTGGAGGGTGTTCTCCATGGACGGGGAGGGGATGAAGAAGGTCTGCAGGACGAAGGCGCGCACCAGCACCGCGACCAGGATCGCCACACCCAGCAGAATCGGCAGCTCCTTCCAGAAGGAGCTGCGCGGCTTGTCGGTCTGCTCGTCAATCACGCCAAGGAGCCTACGTTGCCCGGCCGGACGTCACCGTCCGGAACGCGCGAGAACGGGCCAGGGCGGCCGTGAGCGGCAGGAGGAGCACCACGTCGCCCTGCGGCACCGGCCGGACCGGGGCCGGACCGGGCGGCGACGCGGCGGGCGGCCCGGAGACTGCGGCGAACGTCTCGGGCACCGGCAGGGTGGCCCATCGCGAGGACGGCCAGACCACCATGAAGGCCCGGCCGACCACGTTGTCGATCGGCACCGGCCCCTGGCACCGGGCGTCCTGGGAGACCAGCCGGTGGTCACCCATCACGAAGATCTGGCCGGGCGGGACCACGACCTCGTCGAAGCGGCGCGAGCGGCACTCCCGGGGGTCCGGCGGGATGTCCAGCGGCGAGTCCTCGAGGACGTACGGCTCGTCCAGCGGCGTCCCGTTGACGGTGACCCGACCCTGCGCGTCGCAGCACTTGACGCGGTCGCCGGGCAGGCCGATCACCCGCTTGATGAAGTCCTTCTCGCCGGGGCGGCTCACCCCGACCAGATCGCCGACGGTGCGGCCCAGCTTGCCGACGAAGCCCGGCTCCGGCTCGGCGTCGACCTGCGGCGCCCACCGGTCGGTGCCCCGGAACACCACCACCTCGCCGCGCAACGGGTCCCGTACGTCGTAGACGACCTTGTTGACGAGCACCCGGTCACCGACGAGGAGGGTGTCCTCCATCGAGCCGGAGGGGATGAAGAACGCCTGGAGCAGGAAGGTGCGGATCAGCACCGCGAGGCAGAACGCCACCACCAGCAGCAGCGGGAGTTCCTGCCAGAGGGGCATCTGTCGCCGGGTGCGGCGGACCCGGCGACGCCACGGGTCGACTGTGCCGTCCTCGTCAACCGTCTGCGCCACGCCACTCCCCGATCCGCAGAAACGACACCGCCGCCCGGGAGCCTCGGTGAGGCCCCACGGGCGGCAGTGGACGGCTCCCCGCGCTACCGCGGGACCGCCGCCTCGCTGCGCCCGTGCCGACCAGGGTAGTGCGGACCGGTCGGTACGGCATACGTGCAGCTCAGGCGGCGTGGCGAGCGGGAAGTCAGCTCGGCTGCTTCTCCCGCTTCTCCTTGATCTTGGCCTTCTTGCCGCGCAGCTCGCGCAGGTAGTAGAGCTTGGCGCGACGGACGTCACCGCGGGTCACGACCTCGATCCGGTCGATCGACGGGTTGTTCACCGGGTAGGTCCGCTCCACACCCACACCGAAGCTGATCTTGCGGACCGAGAAGGTCTCGCGCAGCCCGTCACCCTGGCGGCGGATGACGACGCCCTGGAAGATCTGGACACGGGACCGGTTGCCCTCGACCACCCGCGCGTGCACCTTCACGGTGTCACCGGCGCGGAAGTCGGGGATGTCGACCCGCTTCGACTGGGCGTCAAGGGCGTCCAGGATGTTCATCGCTGCGTCCTCGTAAGGCTCACGGCGCACCGTCAGTCGGTGCGCGATTGGGTGATTCTGATCCCCGGGTGGTGGTCGGTCGGGCCGACCCCGGTCGAGGATCCTCGCAGCCGCCCACGGCGCGGCCGACTGCGGCAACCCCTCTACTTTGCCATATCCCCCGGCGGCACCTGAAATCCGGCCCGGTCCAGCGCGGCTACGTCCCGTTTGTCCAGGCGCTCCGGGTTCAGGGCGGCCAGCATGTCCGGCCGGCGGTGGGCGGTGCGAACCAGACCCTCCTCCCGCCGCCAGCGGGCGATCCGCCCGTGGTCACCGGAGCGCAGCACCTCGGGCACGTCGTGCCCCCGCCAGCTCGGCGGCTTGGTGTAGACCGGCGCCTCCAGCAGCCCGTGGGCGTGCGACTCCTCGTCCAGCGAGCCGGCGTTGCCGAGCACGCCGGGCAGCAGCCGGGTGACCGCCTCCATGATCACCAGCACCGCGACCTCGCCACCGAAGAGCACGTAGTCGCCGAGGGAGACCTCGGTGACCGGCATCCGGGTCGCGGCGTGGTCGAGCACCCGCTGGTCGATGCCCTCGTAGCGGCCGCACGCGAAGAGCAGGTGCTCCTCGGCGGCCAGCTCGTACGCCATCGCCTGGGTGAACCGGGCGCCGACCGGGGACGGCACCAGCAGCCGCGGCGGCGTGGCCTCCGGTGGCGCGAGGGCGTCCAACGCCTCACCCCACGGCTCCGGCCGCATCACCATGCCCGGCCCGCCGCCGTAGGGGGTGTCGTCGACCGTGCGGTGCACGTCGTGGGTCCAGGTCCGCAGATCGTGCACGGCGAGCCGCAGCGTCCCGTTGGCCCGGGCCTTGCCGATCAACGACAGGTCCAGCGGGGCGAAGTACTCGGGGAAGATCGAAACGATGTCGACGCGCATGCGGGGCTCTCCAGCGGGTCCGGGGCCCGACGGAGGCCCTACAGGTCGAGTAGGCCGCCGGGCGGGTCGACGACGACGCGACCGCCGGCGAGGTCGACCTCGGGGACTATCGCCTTGACGAACGGGATCAGCGCCGTCCGCCCCTCGGGGCGGCGCAGCACCAGCAGGTCCGAGGAGGGGGCGTGGTCGATCCCGGCCACCTCGCCCAGCCGCTCGCCGGCCGGGTTGACCACGGCCAGCCCGACCAGCTGATGGTCGTGGAACTCCTCCGGGTCCTCCGGCGGAGCGACGTCGCCGCTGTCGACCCCGACCAGGGTTCCACGCAGCGCCTCGGCGACATTCCGGTCCAGCACGCCCTCGAACGCGACCAGCAGTCGGCCCTGGTGCCACCGGGCCGACTCGACGGTCAACTCGGCCGGAACCCGGAACGGCACGCCGGCACCGGGCTCCGCCGGAGGCGTCGCCCCCGGCTCGGTGTGAAGTACCGAGCCGGGGGCGAACCGCGCTTCCGGTTCGTCGGTCCGCACCTCCACGGTGACCTCACCGCGGATCCCGTGCGGCTTACCGATCCTGCCGACGATGAGCAGCATCAGTACGAGTCGACGATGTCGACGCGTACGCCGCGCCCACCGATGGAGCCGATCACCTGGCGCAGCGCCTTGGCGGTCCGGCCGGACCGCCCGATCACCGTGCCGAGATCCTCGGGGTGCACGCGGACCTCGAGCCGCTTGCCCCGACGGGAGTCGACCAGCCGGACCCGAACGTCATCCGGGTGGTCGACGATGCCCTTGACCAGGTGCTCCAGCGCGGGACGCAGAGGCATGTCAGGCCTGCTCACCGGTGTCGGCAGCAGCCGGGGCCTCGGCCGGAGCCTCGGTCGCCGGGGCCTCGGCCGGAGCCTCGGCAGCCTTGGCGGCCTTCTTGGCCGGCTTGGCCGGGGTCTCCGCGGTCAGCCCGGCCGCGGCCTTGGCCTCGGCCTCGTAGGCCGCCTGGCGGTCGGCCCGCTCCGCGGCGACCTTCAGCGGCGGCGGGGCCGGCAGGCCCTTGAACTTCTGCCAGTCACCGGTCAGCTCCAGCAGCCGCTGCACCGCCTCGCTCGGCTGGGCGCCGACGGACAGCCAGTACTGGACCCGGTCCGACTTGACCTCGATCACCGAAGGGTCTTCCTTCGGCTGGTAGATCCCGACGAACTCGATCGCCCGGCCGTCGCGCTTGGTGCGCGAGTCGGCGACGACGATGCGGTACTGCGGGTTGCGGATCTTGCCCATCCGCAGAAGCCGGATCTTTACGGCCACAGTTGTTTCGCTCCTGTTGCGATCTCACCGGCCCGTTGCGGGCGGTGTGCACGGGTGAGCGCCGACCGGCACAGTGGGGTTGGGCCGGAGACTGCTCGGTGGACTGGCGACGCGCCCGGGTTAGAGGGCGCCGGACGCGCGCCGGATACCAACGACCCATTCTGCCAGATCCGGCCGGGATCTCTCACACCGGACGGCCCGGGTCACCAGCCGAGCGGCGAAAGTGACCGGAACCACAGCGCCGGGTCAGCGCGTCGGGGGGCGGTCCCAGCCGGGCGGGAGGTCGTCGGGGACCGTCCAGCCCGCCGGCGGGGTGAAGTCGCACCAGGTGCCGTCGAACGGGAACTCCCCCGCCTCGGCCTGCGCGATCACCCGCTTGCCCTCGGCCCGGACCGCCGCCTCGTCACCCACCCAGTAGTCGTCCGGGAAGGCCAGCCGCTCGACGAACTCGTCCTCGTCCTTCCACTCCCAGGTGCGGTCCGGCCGGACGACCACGTCGAGGTCCTGGTCGACCACGTCGACGCCGGCCAGGTGACCGTCGTCCCAGCGCACGCCGGGTTCCTCCAGGTTCACGTACCAGTTGGCGAAACGCCCCTGCGCGTCACGGAACCACCAGACCGAGTGCGCCGCCCCGGTGGGCAGGAACTTCAGCACCGGCGGACCGTTCCACCGCCCCTCGGCCAGCCGGTACGACGAGGAGATCCACTCGGCGAAGGTGACCGCCCGCATGCCGAGCCCGGCCTCGGTCACCTCGCTGGCCACCGGCGCGTTCCGGGCGACCCAGAGCAGCAGACCCCGGTCGTCGTCGCTGACCACCCGGGCCGTGCGGACCCAGCCGATCCGGCCGCGCCGGACGTTGCGGTGCACGATCAGCCGCCCCGGCTCCCACCGGTCGGCGGGCGGGCCCGGACGCACGTCAGTAGGCGCGGGCCAGGATGGCGACCAGGTCGGGCTCGTCCTCGGAGTCCGGCACCGAGCCGTCCGCGCGGAGCAGACAGCGCACGGTGACGCCCTGGGCGTTCGCCCGGGCCTCGCCCTCGACGCCCACCGCCGACCACGGCACCCGCGCCCAGCCGGTCGCGGCCGCCTCGATCGCCTCGGCGAGGGTGGACACGTCCACCGTCCGCGACCGACGGCGCGCCAGGGCCTCGTCGTGCAGCGTCTGCTGGTCGGCGTCGAGCGCGGCCAGCACCGCGGCGACCACGTCGGCGACCGGGGTCGGCGCCTTCGAGCCGTCGGTCCGCCGGACCACGACCGCGTTGCCGGCGGCCAGGTCGCGGGGGCCGACCTCGACGCGTACCGGGTAGCCGCGCAGTTCGGCGTCGACGGCCCGGCGGCCGAACGGGGTGTCGGTGCGGTCGTCGAGCGCCACCCGGACACCGGCGTCGCGCAGGCCGTCGCGCAGCTTGGCCGCCGCCTGGCCGACGCCCTCGCCGTCCTTGACCACCATGACGTACGCCTGCACCGGCGCCAGCTTCGGCGGCACCCGCAGGCCGTTGTCGTCGCCGTGGCACATGATCAGGCCGCCGAGCATCCGCGTCGAGGTGCCCCAGGAGGTGGTCCAGGCGTGCTCCCGGCCGCCCTCGGCCGACGAGTAGCTGATGTCGAAGGCCTTCGCGAAGTTCTGGCCCAGCTCGTGGCTGGTGCCCAGCTGGAGGGCCTTACCGTCACCCATCATGCCTTCGCACGTGTAGGTGGCGGTCGCGCCGGCGAACCGCTCGCGGGCGGTCTTCAGGCCGACCACCACCGGGATGCCCAGCACGTTGACCATCAGGTCCTCGTACGCCTCGTGCAGGATCCGCCGGGCGTACGCGCGGGCGTCCTCGCGGGTGGCGTGCGCGGTGTGCCCCTCCTGCCAGAGGAACTCGCTCGTACGCAGGAAGATCCGGGGGCGCAGCTCCCAGCGGACCACGTTCGCCCACTGGTTGAGCAGCAGCGGCAGGTCACGGTACGAGTCGATCCACTTGGCCATGAACTCGCCGATCACCGTCTCGCTGGTGGGGCGGACCACCACCGGCTCGGCGAGCTGCTTGCCACCGCCGTGGGTAACGACCGCCAGCTCCGGCGAGAAGCCCTCGACGTGCTCGGCCTCGCGCTTGAGGTAGTTCTCGGGGATGAACAGCGGGAAGTACGCGTTCTCCGCGCCGGCGGCCTTGATCCGGGCGTCCATCTCGGCCTGCATCCGCTCCCAGATGGCGTAGCCGGCCGGTCGGATCACCATGGTCCCCCGGACCGGGCCGTTGTCGGCCAGCTTCGCCTTGGCGATCAGGTCCTGGTACCAGCGGGGGAAGTCCTCCGCACGGGGAGTGAGCACGCGTGCCATGACCGCACATCCTATGCGCCGCCGTCGGGGACAGCGGCATCGGGCGCGGCATCACTACCATCTGCCGTCATGGCCCCCCTCGGTTCCTTCTTCGGCCGGTCCTCCGGACCCGCCCCGCTGCCCTACCCGGAGACGTCGCCCCAGGGGCTCGCCGCCCGCTGGGTGCGCTGGGTCGCCGCGCACGGCCCCCTGAAGAACCCGATCCGGGACGAGACCGGCGAGCACGCCGGGCACCACCAGCCACCGGACGTGTGGTTCCTGGGCGGCACCTACGGCGGCGCCGTGGAGCGGCGCTGCGCGGTGCCCGCCGGGCGGCCGCTGTTCTTCCCGGCCTTCAACATGTGGGCGTGGCCGGCCGGCCCGGACGACCTGCCGGTCGTCGACGGGGCGGACGGGTACGCGTCCCTGGACGGGGTGCCGGTGCCGGTGACCGTCATCGGCACACCCGTCCCGTTCGAGGTGCGCGGCGCCCTCGGCAACGGGGTGACCTCGCGCGGCGGGGCGATGCCGGTGTCCGTCTGGGGGCTGTGGGCCCGCCTCGACCCGCCGAGTCCCGGCTCCCACGAGGTGGCCTTCGGCGGCACCGACGGCGGGGGCTTCCGGGTGGAGGCGCGCTACCGGATCGTGGTCGGCTGAGCCGCGCGGCTCAGCGCACCACCCGGCCGCGGAGCACGATCCGGGCCGGGCTCCGCACGACGCGCAGGTCGGCGCGCGGGTCCTCGGGGTAGACCACGAGGTCGGCGAGGCCGCCCTCGACCAGGCCGGGGAACCCGAGCCACTCCCGGGCCCGCCAGCTCGCCGCCGCGAGCACGTCGATCGGGGCCATGCCGGCCTGCTCGTGCAGCAGCAGCATCTCCTCGGCGGCCAGGCCGTGCGCGATACCGCCGCCCGCGTCGGTGCCGACGTAGATCGGCACGCCCGCCTCGTACGCCGACCGGACCACCGCCGGGAACCGGTCGCGCAGGGCGAGCATGTGGTCGGCGTACCCGGGGAACTTGCCGCGCGCCTGCTCGGCGATCCCGCCGAAGGTCCGAATGTTGATCATCGTGGGGACCAGCGCGGTGCCCTGCCGGGCCATCAGGTCGATCAGGTCCGTGCTCAGACCGGTGCCGTGCTCGACCGAGTCCACCCCGGCCCGCACCATGATCTCCACGGCGGACTCGGAGAACGTGTGCACCGCGGCGCGTACCCCGGCGGCGTGCGCGGCCCCGACCGCCGCGGTCATGGTGTCGGCGTCCCAGGCCGGCGCGAGGTCGCCCACGCCCCGGTCGATCCAGTCGCCGACCAGCTTGACCCAGCCGTTGCCAGCCCGGGCCTGCGCGGCCACGGTCGCGGCCACCTCGGCGGCACCGACCTCCACCCCGATGTCCCGCAGGTAACGCTTCGGCGGGGCGACGTGCCGGCCGGCCCGGGCCAGCCGGGGCAGGTCGGCGGCGTCGTCCAGCTCGGGGTACGGGTACGGCGAGCCGGCGTCGCGGATGGCGAGCACACCGGCGTCCCGGTCGGTGTGGGCCAGCTCGCGGGCCTGGTCGAGGGAGGTGATCGGGGCGCCGCCGTGCGCGATGCCGATGTGGCAGTGCGCGTCGGTCAGCCCGGGCAGCACGAAACCACCGTCGGCGATGGTCTCCGCGCCGGGGACCGGTTCGAAGGTCACCCGGTCGTCGACCAGCCACAGGTCCCGGACCTCGTCGTCGGGGAGCAGCACACCGCGCACATGCAGAGCCATGTGCACAGTCCTACCGGATCACACCGCGCGCCGCCTCGGCAGGCCGCCCGCCGCGCGCCGGGGCAGTTCACCCGGACGGGGTGGGGTGGCCTCACCCGGCGCGCGCGGAGGGTGGTGGTACCGCGAGAGCCCAGGGAGGCTACAGATGGCTGTCCGGACACAGGTGCGTCCCTCACCCACGGACGAGTTCCCGCTCCATCCCGCGTACGGCTACCGGATGCGCCGGCAACGCCAGCCGATCGGTGTGCGTGGTGGGCCGCGGCGCGCCCCGCGTGGGTACGCGCTGCCCGCCACCGAGTGGGACCAGGTCCGCTCCGCGTACGAGCTGCGCGGGCGGCAGGTGGTCCGGGCCATGGCGACGGCCGCCCGGCAGCCGGGCGACGCGACGGAGAACCTGGTCGGGCAGCTGGAGCAGCGGCTGGACAGCCTGGTCCACCGGGCGGGGTTCGCGCGCTCGATGGACGCCGCCCGGGACCTGGTCGCGCACAACGCGTTCACCGTCGACGGTGGCAAGGTCAGCCGGTCCTCGTACCTGGTCCGCCCCGGGCAGACCATCGCGGTGCGCCCGGACCGGCAGTGCCGCGCGCCGGTGGCCGTGGCGCTGGCCGAGCGCGACGGTGACGCGCCGCCGTACCTGGAGGTGAGCGAGGAGCGGTTCACCGCCACGCTGAGCCGGGAGCCGCAACGGCGGGACGTGCCCGCGCTACGGGACGTGCCGCTGGCCGTGCACGTGGACGAGGAGGCCCGATGAGCACGCCGATTCCGAACGACCGCCGGGTGCCCAACTACCTGCGGCAGAGCGGCCGGCCGGACCTGACGCCCCGGCAGCGCCGCCGCGCCGAGCAGAAGCAGGCGCGGCTGGACGCGAGGACCGGCCAGCGTTCGCCGAAGCCGGCACGCCCCTGAGACGCCGGGACGGCCGCCCGTCCGAGCTGGGACGGCGGGAACGGCACCGCCCCGCTCCGGCGAACCCGGGCGGGGCGGTCGGGGTCAGCGCTTGCCGTCGCCCTTGCCGAGCTTGTTGAAGTCGATCTTCGGCAGCTTGAAGCCGGGCGGCAGGCCCTGACCGGCGAGGTCGTTCGGGTCCATCCCGGCCGGCAGCTGCGGCATCCCGCCCGGGAAACCGCCGGGCAGCCCGGCGCCGGCGCGCGGCCGGCCGCCGCCCTTGGTGCCCTTGCGCTTGTTCTTGGGCGACTTGGTCGCCTTGCGCCGGCCTCCGGGCAGGCCCATCATGCCGCCCATCTGCTTCATCATCTTCTGCGCGTCGGCGAAGCGGTTGAGCAGCTGGTTGACGTCCATCACCGTGACCCCGGAGCCGTTGGCGATGCGCGCGCGGCGGGAGCCGTTGATGATCTTCGGGTTGCTGCGCTCGTGCGGGGTCATAGACCGGATGATGGCGGTCACCCGGTCGAAGTGCTTGTCGTCCAGCTCGGCGAGCTGGTCCTTCATCTGCCCCATGCCGGGCATCATCGACAGCACGTTGGCGATCGGACCCATCCGCCGGACGGCGATGAGCTGGTCGAGGAAGTCCTCCAGGGTGAACTGCTCGCCGCCCATCAGCTTGGCGGTCATCTTCTCCTTCTGATCGGTGTCGAAGGCCGCCTCGGCCTGCTCGATCAGAGTGAGGACGTCGCCCATGCCGAGGATCCGGCTGGCCATCCGGTCGGGGTGGAAGACGTCGAAGTCCTCCAGCTTCTCGCCGGTGGAGGCGAAGAGGATGGGCTGCCCGGTGACCTCCCGGACGGAGAGGGCGGCACCGCCGCGGGCGTCGCCGTCGAGCTTGGAGAGGACCACACCGGTGATGCCGACGCCGTCGCGGAACGCCTCGGCCGTGCGGACGGCGTCCTGACCGACCATCGCGTCGATGACGAAGATGACCTCGTCGGGGTCGACCGCGTCGCGGATGTCGGCGGCCTGCTGCATCATCTCGGCGTCGATACCGAGTCGGCCGGCGGTGTCGACGATGACGATGTCCCGGGCGGCCCGGCGGGCGTGCTCGATCGAGTCCCGCGCGACCCGCACCGGGTCGCCGACGCCGTTGCCGGGCTCCGGGGCGTACACCTCGACGCCGGCCCGGCCACCGAGCACCTGGAGCTGCCCGACGGCGTTGGGACGCTGGAGGTCGGCGGCGACCAGCATCGGCTGGTGGCCCTGGGCCTTCAGCCAGCGGGCCAGCTTGCCGGCGAGGGTCGTCTTACCGGAACCCTGGAGGCCGGCCAGCATGATCACGGTCGGCGGCTGCTTGGCGAACTGGAGCCGTCGCCCCTCGCCGCCGAGGACGTTGATCAGCTCCTCGTTGACGATCTTGACGATCTGCTGGGCCGGGTTGAGCGCCTGGGAGACCTCCGCGCCGCGCGCCCGCTCCTTGACGGCCGCGATGAAGCCCTTGACCACCGGCAGCGCGACGTCCGCCTCCAGCAGCGCGAGACGGATCTCGCGCGCGGTGGCGTCGATGTCGGCGTCGGTGAGCCGGCCCTTGCCGCGGAGCTTGGTGAAGATCCCGGAGAGGCGGTCACTCAAGGTGTCAAACACGCGAACATCCCGTTAGTCAGTCTTTCGGCGGGCACAAGTCGGCCGGCTCCGTCGAGTCCGGCCACCGCTAGGGTAGCCCGCCGCGCACACCCGCGCTCCACGCCGGCCCAGCCCCCGCGCCGTGCCGGGCGCCGCGCCCCCGCCTCGCGCCGATCTTGCACTTTCGGCCCACGACTCGCGGCGTTTGGTGGGGAATGTCGGGGCGGAAGGTGCAAGATCGCGGGGACGGTCAGGACGGGACCAGCCCCGACTGGTACGCGAAGACGACCAGCTGGGCCCGGTCCCGGGCGCCGAGCTTGACCATCGCCCGGCTGACGTGGGTACGCGCGGTCGCCGGGCTGACCACCAGCCGCCCCGCGATCTCCTCGTTGCTGAGCCCCTCGCCGACCAGGCCGACCACCTCGCGCTCCCGATCGGTCAGCGTGCCGAGCCGGGGGTGCGGGCGGGGCACCCGGGCCGGGCGGGTGGCGAACTCGCGCACCACCCGGCGGGTCACCGACGGTGAGAGCAGCGCCTCCCCCTCGGCCACCAGCCGGACCGCCCGCAGCAGCTCGGCGGGGCGGGTGTCCTTGGTGAGGAACCCGCTGGCACCGTGGCGCAGCGCCTCGAAGACGTACTCGTCCAGCTCGAAGGTGGTCAGCACGATCACCCGGGTGCCGGCCAGCTCCGGGTCGGCCACGATCCGCCGGGTCGCCTCGATCCCGTCCACGCCGGGCATCCGGACGTCCATGAGGATCACGTCCGGGCGCTCCCGCCGGGCCAGCTCGACGGCGGCCAGGCCGTCGGCCGCCTCACCGACCAGCGCCAGGTCCTCCTCGCTCTCCACCAGGGCGCGCAGCCCGATCCGGACCAGGTCCTGGTCGTCCGCGATCAACACCCTGATCATGACTGCTCCTCCACCGGCAACCTCGCGTGCACCCGGAATCCGCCGCCGACGGTGGGCCCGGCCTCGAACGACCCGCCCAGCGCGACGATCCGCTCCCGCATCCCGGCCAGCCCGGAGCCGGCCGTCCCGTGAGCCGCCCCGACGACGCCGCGCCCGGTGTCGGCCACCTCCACCTCGACCCCGGTCGGGGTGTAGCGGATCCGCACGGCGGCGGTCGCCGGGCCGGCGTGCCGCAGCACGTTGGTCAACGACTCCTGGACCACCCGGTAGGCGGCGAGGTCCACCGCGACCGGCAGCGCCGCCGGCTCCCCGTCGACCTCGACCGTGACCGGCAGCCCGGTTCCGGCCAGCCGGTCGCGCAGCGCCGGGACCTGGGCCAGCCCCGGCGCGGGCGCCCGCTCGGCCGTGCCGTCGCCCCGGCGGACCACCGCCAGCGTGACCCGCAGCTCGTCGAGCGCCTCCTTGCTGGTCCGGCTGATCGCGGCGAGCGCCGTGTGCGCCTGCTCGGGCCGCTTCTCGAGCAGGTGCAGCGCGATCTCCGCCTGCAGGTGGATGGCGGCGAGACCGTGCCCAACCACGTCGTGCACCTCCTGGGCCACCCGCAGCCGCTCGCCGTCGGCCAGCCGGCGGGCCTCTTCCGCCCGGTTGCGGGAAGCCGCCTCCCGGGTGAGCCGGACGGTGGTCCCGACCGCGAAGGGCACCGCCACCCACGCCGCGGCGGGCATGAGCCCGAGCAGGCCCGGTGGCTGGACGCCGACGAAGACGTGCGTGGTCAGCAGCACGAGCGCGATCGCGCCGCCGGTGGCCGCCGGCCGCAGCGCCCGGTGCGCGGCGACCGTGTAGACCGCGACGAGGAACGACACCAGGATCGGCCCGTACGGGTAGCCGAGCAGCAGGTACGCCGTGGCCGCCACGGCCGCCACGGCCAGCGTGAGGAACGGCCACCGACGCCGGACCGCCAGCGCCAGCGCGGCGACCACCACCAGCGCGTACGCCTGCCCGTCGGCGTCGACGCCGCGTTCGGCGGCGGACGGCCCGGTGCCGGCCAGCCCGAACGCGAGCACGACGAGGGCGAGGGCGGCGTCGCCGACGCTCTCCCGCCATCCGGGCCGTTCCCGGTCCACGCCGCCCCTCCCGTCGCTCCCCATCGTGCCCGCCCGCCTAGTCGATGTCCCGCCGGCGCAGCAGCACCGCGCCGGCCGCCGCGAACGCGACCAGATAGCCGGCCACCACCAGCGCGGCCTGCCCGCCACCGACCGACGTCGTCACCCCCGGCGTGTCCGAGGACGCGCCCAGCGCCGCCGCCAGTGACCCGGCGTTGGGACCGGGCAGGCCCTTCTGCAGCTGCGCCACCCAGTCCAGCAGCGGCGCGGCGATGGCGGCCAGCAGGTTCTGCACGGCGAGCATCCACACCAGGCCCAACCCGACCGGCAGGGCCACGGCGCGCAGGGCGACGGCCAGCACGACACCGAGCATCGCCCACATCATGGCGATGAGCCAGCCCGCCCCGACCCCGGTCAGCAGGTCGCCGAGCCCCGGCCAGTGCGCCGGCTGCGACTCGGCGGCGGCGATGAGCGCGCTGCCCACCGCGCCGACGCCGAACACGGCCAGGACGACGACCAATGCCGCGACCCCCAGCGCCGCCAGCTTGCCGGCGTAGACGGCCGTGCGGGACGGCCCCTGCGACAGCACCGTCTTCCAGGTGCCCCAGCCGTACTCGCCGCCGACCACGAGCACGCCGAGGATCAGCACGATCGCGCCGAGGAAGACCGGCAGCCCGCCGAGCGAGTTGCCGACCAACTGGTCCGGCAGCAGCGCGGGCAGTCCTCGCTCGCTGTTCGGGCCACCCGTGCCGCCGGCGTAGCCGGCGTACGGGAAGACGTACGTGAAGAGCGCCGCGAGCACCAGCGTGATGGCGAGCAGGAGCCAGGCGGCCGGCCGCCGCACCAGCTTGACCAGCTCGGCCCGGAAGCTACCGGACATCGGCCGTCTCCTTTCCGATCAGTTCGAAGAACACCTGCTCCAGGTCGCGCTCGCGGGGGCGCAGCTCCCGTACCGCCACCCCGGCCTGGACGAGTTCCGTGTTCAGCCAGGCCGCCCGTTCCGGTTCGACGGCCAGTTCCAGCCCGCCGTCGACCACCCGCACCCGGTCCGCGCCGAGGAGGGTCCTCGCGCGCTCGGCCGCGCCGTCCAGTGGCTCGGCCAGCACCCGCAGGCCGGCCGCGCCGCGCAGGTCCGCGACGCTGCCCTCGGCGACCAGCCGGCCCTGGGAGATCACTCCGACGCGGTCGCAGACCTGCTCGACCTCGCCGAGCAGGTGGCTGGAGAGGAGCACGGTGCAGCCGGCGGCACCGAGCCGGCGGATCAGCCGCCGCATGTCGGCCGTGCCGGCCGGGTCCAGTCCGTTGGTGGGTTCGTCGAGGATGAGCAGGCGCGGGTCCTTCAGCAGGGCGGCCGCCACCCCGAGGCGCTGCTTCATGCCGAGGGAGTAGCCGGCGTACCGGTCGCCGGCCCGCTGGGCGAGGTCGACCAGGTCGAGCACCAGCGGCACCCGGTCGGCCGGGGCGCCGGCGTAGCGGGCCAGCACCCGCAGGTTCTCCCGCCCGGAGAGGTACGGATAGAAGGCCGGTCCCTCGATCAGCGCGCCCACCGAGGCGAGCTGCCCGGCGCCCGGTGGCCGCCCGAGCAGCCGGACGGTGCCGGCGGTGGGGCGGACCAGGCCGAGCAGCATCCGCAGGGTGGTGGTCTTGCCGGCACCGTTGGGGCCGAGGAAGCCGTACACCTCGCCGGCCCGCACGGTCAGGTCGAGATCCCGCACGGCGGTCAGGCCGCCGTACCGCTTGGTGAGTCCTTCGGTCTGCACAGGCAGGTTCATGCCATCGAGGGTTCCGCGCGGCGGGCGTCGGCGCGTCGGCCGGCGGGCGGCTCCGCGGCTACGCGACTGGACGTAGCGGGCGGGCGCGGACGCCGCCCGGCGGCGGCGAACCCCGGTCACACCGCGGCGAGGAGGGCATCCTCCACGCGGGTCCGGGTGCCGTCGTCGTCACACCGCGCCGAGGACAGCCGCCTCCAGGCGGGCGCGGGTGGCGTCGTCGGGCCAGCCGCCGACCAGGTAGAAGGCGTCCACCACGTCGCCGCCGAGGGTGGAGATGCGGGCCGCCCGGACCTGGGCGCCGGCCTCGTCGAGCGCGCAGGTCACCCGGTAGAGCAGCCCGGCGGCGTCGGCGGCGCGCAGCTCCAACAGCGCCGCGTCGGTGGCCGCCTCCCGGTGCCAGACGACCCGGGGCGCGGCCCCCGAGCCGTGCGCCGCCAGGGCCCGGCCGCGCAGCCGCTGGGTGACGGAGACGTCGCCGGCGACCGCCCGGCGCAGGTCGGCGGTGAGCCCGATCGGGTCGGGCGCGAGGCCGTACCGGGGCTGTACCCGGCACTCGACCAGAGCGCGCCCGTCGACCGTCGAGGCGTCCGCGGAGATCACCTCCAGACGGTGCAGGGCCAGGCAGCCGGCCACCGTGGCGAGCAGGCCACGCCGGTCGGCCGCGGCGACGGCCACCCGGTCACCGCTGAGCTGGACCACCGGCAGGGGCTCGGCCAGCAGCGCCGGGTCCGGCGCGGGCGGGGCGGGCAGCACACCGCTGTCCAGGGCGGTGTGGACCCGGCCGACCAGCTCGGCGACGAGCCGACCCTTCCAGTCCGACCAGGCGGCCGGCCCGGTCGCGGCGGCGTCCGCCCGGACCAGGGCGTGCAGCAGGTCGAGGGTGGCCGCGTCGCCGACCGCCTCGGCGACCCCGGAGATGGTGATCGGGTCGGCCAGGTCCCGGCGGGTGGCCACGTCGGGCAGCAGCAGGTGCAGCCGGACCAGCGTGCCGATCAGCGCCACCTCGGCCTCGGGCAGGCCGATCCGGGCGGCCACCGCCTCGGCGATCGGGGCACCCACCGTGCTGTGGTCACCCGGAAGCCCCTTGCCGATGTCGTGCAGCAGGGCGCCGAGCAGCAGCAGGTCGGGCCGCTCCACGTCGCGGGAGTGGCGGCTGGCCTCGAACGCGGTCTGCACCAGGTGCCGGTCGAGGGTGAACCGGTGCACCGGGTTGTGCTGGGGCAGGCTGCGCACGCGGGTCCACTCGGGCAGCCAGCCGTCGACCAGGCCGTACCGGTCGCAGGTCTCCCAGGCGGGGACCAGTCCGGGGCCGGCGCCGAGCAGGGTGGTCAGCGCGGCCCGGGCGTCGGCCGGCCACGGCGTGGGCAGCGGCGGGCAGTACGCGGCCAGCCACTCGCAGGTCGCCCGGGCGATCGGCAGCCGGGTGGTGGCCGCCGCGGCGGCCACCCGCAGGGACAGGCTCGGATCCGGGCGGGCGCCGATCGCGGTCCGGGCGAGCACCAGCTCACCGTCGTGCTCCACCACGTCCCGGGCCACCGGGCGGCGGACCGGGCGGCCGGCGCCGACCCGGGACCGGCCGCCGCGCAGCCGATCGGCGGCGCGGAAGGCGTCGTCCAGGGCGTGGCTGACGGTACGGGCGTCGCCGGCCACCCGCCGCAGCAGGGCGTCGCCGTCCTCCAGCCCGAGCAGCGCGGCCACCCCGTCCCGCTCCTGGGCGACCAACCGGTCGACCCGGCGGCCGACCTGCTCGTGCAGCGCGTCCCGGACGTCCAGGAGCCGCAGGTGCGCGGCCCGGACGGCGGGACGCAGCGCGTCGGTGACGCCGGCGGTCGCGACGGCCCGCAGGATGCCCACGTCGCGCAGCCCGCCGGCGGCCTCCTTGAGGTCCCCTTCGAGCAGGAAGGCCAGTTCGCCGTGGGCCTGCCAGCGGGCGGCGGTGATCTCGCGCAGGTGCGGGAGCCGGCGGACGGCGGTGCGCCGCCAGTGGTCGGCGGCGCTGCGGATGAGCGACTCGGCGAGGGTGGGGTCGCCGGCGACCAGCCGGGCGTCCAGCAGCCCGAGAGCCACCTTCACGTCGTCCTGGGCGACCGAGAGGGCCTCGCCGACGGTGCGGACGGAGTGGTCGAGCCGCAGCCCGGCGTCCCACACCGGGTACCAGATGGCGGCGGCCAACTCGTCGACGCCGGGCACGCCGGCGTGCAGCAGCACCAGGTCGAGGTCGCCGTGCGGGGCGCACTGCCGCCGCCCCAGCCCGCCGACGGCGAGCAGCGCCACCCCCGGCCGGGGCGGCAGCAGCGGCGCCAGGAACGCGTCGTACGCGCCGGCCCGCCGCTGCCGCGCCTCCGCGCCGACGCCGGAGATGGCGAGGACCCCGTCGACCGGGCGGGTCGCGCCTGCGGGAGCGGGGGTTCCCGGCGCGGCCCTCCCGGTCAACGAGGTCATCGTGGCTTCTCCTACAGGGCGTCCAGACCGCGCTCGCCCGTACGGACCCGGACGACCTCCTCGACGGCGGTCACCCAGACCTTCCCGTCGCCGATCTTTCCGGTACGCGCGGCGCCGACGATCGCGTCGACGATCTTCTCCACGTCGATCTCGTCGGTGAGCACCTCGACCCGGATCTTGGGCAGGAACTCGACGGTGTACTCGGCACCCCGGTAGACCTCGGTGTGCCCCTTCTGCCGCCCGTACCCCTGGACCTCGCTGACGGTCAGCCCGGCCACCCCGAGGGCGTGCAGGGCCTCCTTCACCGCGTCCAACTGGTAGGGCTTGATGACCGCGGTCACCAGCTTCATGTCCAACCCCTCCATCCGAGAACGTTAACCGGCGACCTTTTCGCTGACCGGCTCGGCGGGCTCCGCCGCCGCGGGCTCGCCCGCCGCCGGCTTGGCGCCGCTCGGCGCGATGCCGGCCATCGCGAACGCGCCGCCGCTGCCGCCGCCCGCCGGGGAGAGGTCGTAGCCGCTCTCCGCGTGCTCGGCGATGTCGATACCCCCGACCTCGTCCTCCGAACGGACCCGGAAGCCGATGGTCTTCTCGATCGCGAACGCGATCAGCCAGGCGATCCCGAAGGACCAGACGCTCACGATCACACCGGCCAGAGCCTGCCGACCCAGCTGCGTCACCCCGCCGCCGTAGAAGAGGCCGTCGGAGGCGCCGACCACGTCGGTGATCGCGGCGTTGACCGAGTTGGTGGCGAACAGGCCCAGCCAGAGCGAGCCGATCCAACCGCCGACGAAGTGCACGCCGACGACGTCGAGGGAGTCGTCGTAGCCCAGCTTGTACTTGAGGCTGACCGCGAGCGCGCAGACCGCGCCGGCCACCAGGCCGAGCAGCACCGACGCCCAGGGGGCGATGAAGCCGCACGCCGGCGTGATGGCGACCAGACCGGCGATCGCGCCCGAGGAGGCGCCCACCATCGTCGGCTTCCGGTCCTTGATCCACTCCACCACGATCCAGCCGAGCACGGCGGCGGCCGTGGCGAGCTGGGTGTTGATGAAGGCCAGGCCGGCGACGGAGTCGACGGTCAGCTCCGAGCCGGCGTTGAAGCCGAACCAGCCGAACCAGAGCAGCCCGGCGCCGAGCGCGACCAGCGGGATGTTGTGCGGCTTCATGCCCTCCCGCGGCCAGCCCAGCCGCTTGCCGAGCACCAGCGCGACGGCCAGGGCCGCGGCTCCGGCGTTGATGTGCACGGCGGTACCGCCGGCGAAGTCCAGCGCGTGGATGTCGCCGCCGATGATGCCGCCGCCCCAGACCCAGTGCGCGACCGGGAAGTAGACCAGGGTCGCCCAGCCGAAGGCGAACAGCAGCCAACCGGCGATCTTGGCGCGGTCGGCGATGGCGCCACTGATCAGCGCGACGGTGATCACCGCGAAGACCATCTGGAACGCCATGAAGACGTACAGCGGGACGCCGATGCCGCTCGGGTTCTCGGCGGTCGCGCCCCAGAGGTCGGTCTCGGCGAGGAAGGTCTTGGTGCCGAGGTAGGCCGCCGGGTCGCCCCAGAAGCCGTTGACATCGCTACCGAACGCGATGCTGAAGCCGTAGAACCACCACAGAACAGAGATGAGCCCGATCGCCGTGAAGCTCATCATCATCATGTTGAGTACGCCCTTGGCCCGGTTGAGGCCGCCATAGAACAGCGCCAGTCCCGGTGTCATAAGGAGCACGAGCGCGGTCGACACCAGCAGCCATACGGTGTTGCCGGAGTCGATCGTCGGTGCTTCAGGCACGCTGGCCTCCTAAGGTGAAGTTCCCTCCTTCGCGGCTTCCGGGGCAGCGTCGCCCGTAGGCCGGTTGCGCGGAAGCTTGGTTGCCTGCTGTTTCACCGAGGGTCCCATGCCGGTTTCCGTTCGGTGACGGGTTGTTTCGTACGTGTGAAGCGGGTTGTCCGTCGGGCGTCATGGACGGCGGTGGATCGCCCGTACGGCCGGCGTCGATGTCCGACCGGCCGGCACGGTCCACCGCCCCCTCTCAGCGCAGCGCGTGCTCCAGGGCGTGCCGCTCATAGTCGAGCAGCCGCAGGTCGCGCATCGGGCGGCGCAGGTGCCCCTTGTGCACGATCCGGACGAAGGCCGGCTCGCCGGCGGCGGCCATCCGCCGGATCCCCTCGACGTGGTCGACGATCCGCTTGCGGATGGTCCGGATCAGCCGGTGCCGGTCGCGCGGGATCAGACCGTACGCGTCGGCGAAGAGCCGGAGGCGACGGGGGCGGTCCGGGTGCTTCCAGCCGAGGGTGATCGAGTCCCGGTCGGAGAAGATCGGCACCCAGGTCCACGCCGCGTACGCGACGTCGTAGATCCGGGCGCCGGGCGAGGCCAGGTCGAAGTCGATCAGGCCGAGCGTGCCGTCCGGCCGCCAGATGACGTTGTGCGGGGCGGCGTCGTGATGGCAGATCACCTCGGTGTCCGGCGGCGGCGGGCCGAACGAGCGCCAGACGGCGTTCGGTGGCGGGACGAAGCCGTACTGCGCGTCGTGGAACATCCGCAGCATGGTGGCGACGGTCACCAGGGCCTCGTCGGTCACCCAGTGCGGGGCGAGCGGGTACTCCCCGCACTCCCCCTCCAGGTACGACAGCACCTCGCGGTTGCGCTCGTCCATGCCGAGCGCGCGGGGGGCGCCGGTGAACCCGACGTACTCCAGATGGCGCAGCAGGGCGTGCACCGAGGGAGTCCACGGCCCGGCGTTGCGCCGGACCGTGTCGCCGACCCGGACCACGGTGCTCACGTTCCCGCCGTGCAGCGGGATCTCCTGTGACGTCACGTACGGTCTCCCCAGGCGCTGTGAGGGGTGGCTCGGGTCGCGCCAGCCCGCGTACGCGCGATCGTCGGTGGTCACCCGAGACTACGCGTCCCGTGCGGCGGCTTCGGTGCCCAGCAGAGCGTCGACGAACTGTGCCGGGTCGAACGGCGCCAGGTCGTCCGGCCCCTCGCCGAGGCCGACGAGCTTCACCGGGATGCCGAGCTTGCGCTGCACCGCGATCACGATGCCGCCCTTGGCGGTGCCGTCGAGCTTGGTCAGCACCACGCCGGTCACGTTGACCACCTCGGTGAACACCCGGGCCTGCTCCAGGCCGTTCTGCCCGGTCGTGGCGTCCAGGATCAGGATCGTCTCGTCGATCGGGCCGTGCTTCTCCACCACCCGCTTGACCTTGCCCAGCTCGTCCATCAGGCCGACCTTGTTCTGCAGCCGGCCGGCGGTGTCGATCAGCACCGTGTCGACCCCGGTGTCGATGCCGCGCCGGACCGCGTCGAAGGCGACGCTCGCCGGGTCGGCGCCCTCGGGGCCGCGCACCGTCTCGGCGCCGACCCGCCCGGCCCAGGTCTCCAGCTGGTCCGCGGCGGCGGCCCGGAAGGTGTCCGCGGCGCCGAGCACCACGCTGCGGCCGTCCGCGACCAGCACCCGGGCGATCTTGCCGCAGGTGGTGGTCTTGCCGGCGCCGTTGACGCCGACCACCAGCAGCACGGCGGGCACGCCGTCCTTGCGCTCCGTCCGGAGCGCGCGGTCCAGGGTCGGGTCGAGCGCGTTTACCAGCTCGGCGGCGAGCAGCGCGCGCAGCTCCCCGGCGGTGCGGGTGCCCAGCACCCGGGTGCGCTCGCGCAGCCGGTCGACGATCTCGCGTGTGGCGTCGATGCCGACGTCGGCGGTGATCAGGCTGTCCTCGATCTCCTCCCAGGTGTCCTCGTCCAGGTGGTCCCGGCTGAGCAGCCCGAGCAGGCTCTTGCCGAAGACGCCCTGCGAGCGGGAGAGCCGGCTGCGCAGCCGGACCAGTCGCCCGGCGGTCGGCTCCGGGACCTCCAGCACCGGCGCCGGAACCTCCACCACGGGCGGCTCGACCAGCACTCCGGTGGCGAGTTCGGCCTCCGGCGCCTCGACCGGTGGGCCGGCGAGGTCCTCCTCCGCCCGTGTCTCGACCTCCGTCGTCGGAAGCGGTGGCTCCGGGCGGCGGCGCAGGCGCGGTACGACCAGCCCGAGGGCGCCGAGGATCAGCACGCCGAGCAGGGCGAGTGCGATGAGGAGGTATTCCGTCATGCCGAAATCCTGTCAGATGCCGGCGACGGCGTCCCCATCACGCCACCCCGAACCCCTCGGGAAGCGGCGGTAGGCTCGGTCACAGCCAGCAGTGGTGCGACCGCCGGCCGGGTAGTAAAGATGAAGTCCGCTCGTCCCCGGAGGTCCCGTCATGCCCGCCCCACACCTGCTCATCGGCCCGCTGCTGCGCCGGGTCGTCGGCACGCGGGCCACCGTCTGGGTCGAGACCGGCGCGCCCGCGGTGGTCACCGTCCGCACCGCCGACGGCGCCACCGGCATCGCGCCCACCTTCACCGCGTACGACCACCACTACGCTCTGGTGGTGGTGGAGGGGCTGACCCCGGACAGCACGACCACCTACCAGGTGCTGGTCGACGACGAGGTGGTGTGGCCGGAGCCCCGGTCCGGGTTCCCGCCGAGCGTGATCCGCACCCGGGCCGCCGACGACCGCGACCAGCCGGTCCGGATGATCTTCGGCTCCTGCCGGGAGACCACCCAGCACGCCACCACCCGCAAGCTCCCGCCCGACGCGCTCGACGCGTACGCCCGGCGGCTGATGGCCGACCCCGACCCGGACGGGCGTCCCGACCTGCTGGTGCTGCTCGGCGACCAGGTCTACGCGGACATCACCTCGCCCACGGTGCGCAAGCTGCTCCGGCGCCGCCGGCGGCGGCCGGAGGGCGCGCCGGCCGACCAGGTGGTGAGCTTCGACGAGTACACCAAGCTCTACCTGGAGTCATGGCGCGACCCGGAGATCCGGTGGCTGCTCTCCACCGTGCCGAGCGTGATGATCTTCGACGACCACGAGATCATCGACGACTGGAACACCTCGGCGTCCTGGCGGGCCGACGCCCGGGCGCAGCCGTGGTGGGCGGAGCGGATCTGCAGCGGCCTCGCGTCGTACTGGGTCTACCAGCACCTGGGCAACCTGTCGCCGGACGAGGTCGCCGCCGATCCGGTCTTCGCCAAGGTCAGCGCCGCCGAGGACGCGACCGGGGTGCTGCGCGAGTTCGGGCAGCGGGTGGACCAGGAGTCCGACCTCGCACACGACACGGAACGGTGGCGCGCGGTGCAGTACCAGTGGAGCTACGCGCTCGACCTGGGCCGGACCCGCCTCGTCATGCTCGACAACCGGTGCAGCCGGGTGCTCGACACGGGCAAGCGGGCGATGCTGCCACCCGGCGAGTGGTCGTGGTTCCTCGACCAGGCGCACGGCGTCTACGACCACCTGGTGGTCGGCGCGTCGCTGCCCTGGCTGCTGCCGCCCGGCATCCACCACGTCGAGGCGTGGAACGAGCGGCTGGCGGACTCCCGGCGGCAATGGGTGGCCCGCCTGGGCGAGAAGCTGCGCCGGGCGCTGGACCTGGAACACTGGGCCGCCTTCCGCCGGTCGTTCGAGGCGCTCGGCGCCACCTTCGCGCGGATCGGCAGCGGCACCCCGGGCGCCCCGGGCGACCGGGTCGGCGCCGGCCCGGCGTACGCGCCACCGGCGTCGATCAGCGTGCTCTCCGGTGACGTGCACCACTCGTACGTGGCCCGTGCCCGGTTCGGCGACCCGGCGGTCACCACCCCGGTGCACCAGCTGACCTGCTCGCCGATCCACAACCAGGTGCCGGCCGCGATGCGCCCGCTGATGCGGCTCGGCTGGTCGTCGGGCCCGGCCACGGCCACCCGGGCGCTGGCCCGCTCGGCCGGGGTGCGCCGGCCCGGGGTGCGGTGGCGCAAGCTGGCCGGCCCGTACTTCGGCAACGCGGTGGCGACCCTGGTGCACCGGGGCCGCTCCGCCGAGGTCACCATCGAGGGCACCACCAGCGACGGGCATCTGCGGCCGGTGATGCGGCAACGGCTCACCGACGCCGCCTGACCCCCGCCCCGTACTCTCTACGCCGTGGATGAGCAGCACGCGGAGACCCTGCGCGCGGTCGAGCACGAGCTGACCGCGCTGCTACGGCGGGGCCGGGCGGTCTCCTGGGAGGTCGCCCGGGAGGTGCACCAGAACCTCGAACCGAACGCGTACGGGCTGCTGCTCTGGCTGCGCCGCTGCGACTCGGTGCGGCTGACGGACCTGGCCACCCGCCTCGGCATCGGCAAGGGGACGCTGAGCCGGCAGATTCGCGGGCTGGAGACGCTCGGCCTGGTCCGGCGGGTCCCGGATCCGACCGACCGGCGGGCGGCGCAGCTGAGCCTCACCGAGGAGGGGCAGCGCCGGTTCGACGCGGCGCGGGCGGCGCGGATGGGGCACATCCGGGGCACGCTGGAGAGCTGGCCGGCCGAGGACGTGGCGGAGTTCGCCCGGCTGCTCGGCCGCTTCAACGACGCCTGGTCCTGATCGCGTCCGTGGGCGGTGTGCACCGCGGCCGGCCGGCGGGGCCGGCGGCCGGTGCGCCCCGTGCGACACCCAGGGATGTCCGGAACATCCCACTCGCCGCTCGTGTTGTTGCTTTGGGCAACCAAGTCCTATGGTGGCCTGGGAACCCGTCCGGATCCGAGCGATAGTGGAGAGCGCGCACGGCCACGGCCGCGGGCTGGCCGCCCGGCACCCCCGTGGTCGGCACCGGCGAGCGGAGATGAGGAGGCGGCCGTGAGCGTGGGAGCACCCGACCGGGAGGAGTACGGTCCGGAGGCCCGACCGCTGCCGTTCGAGCGCGGCACGGACGGCCCCCGCGTGGTGCTGGTCGGCGTGGACGGCACGCGCACCTCCGCGCGGGCCGGGTGGTACGCCGCCGGGCTGGCGCGTCGGCAGGGTGCGGCGCTCGTGGTCGTCTTCGTCAGCGCGCCGAACGGGCTCACCGCGCTGATGCCCGGCGTGGACGCCGGGGCGATCCAGCGGGCCCAGGACGAGCTGGCCGCCGAGCTGCGCCGGGACTTCCGCCGCGGCGCCGACGAGCTGAACCTGCCGGTCACGTTCGTCTGCCGGCGCGGGGACGCGTACACCGAACTGCGGGACGCGGCC
Organism: Micromonospora sp. WMMD812; assembly: GCF_027497215.1. NCBI lineage: Bacteria > Bacillati > Actinomycetota > Actinomycetes > Micromonosporales > Micromonosporaceae > Micromonospora > Micromonospora sp. WMMD812. The sequence goes on from NZ_CP114904.1 coordinate 3,136,327, forward strand.
GACGAGTTCCAGGCGGACCTGGTGGTGGTCGGCACCTCCGAGCAGGCCGGGCACCGGCTCGTCGGGTCGGTGGCGACCCGCCTGGTGCGCACCGGCCGCTGGCCGGTCGTCGTGGTCCCCTGATATCCGGTCGCCGGGTGTCAGGATTCCCGTGGATCATGTCGGGATGACCTGGAGAGCACCTGAGATCACCCGCACCCCCGAGCCGTACGTCGCCGACGAGCGCACGATGCTGGAGGGCTGGCTCGACTACCACCGGCAGACCCTGCTGCTGAAGTGCGCCGGCCTGACCCGCGAGCAGTTGACCACGCCGAGCGTCGAGCCGTCCGGGCTGACCCTGCTCGGGCTGGTCCGCCACCTGGCCGAGGTGGAGGCCTGGTGGTTCCGGGAGAACTTCGCCGGCCAGAAGGTCGACTACCCGTACTTCACCCCGGAGCAGCCGGACGCCGATTTCGACGCCGGCGCCGGCGACCCGGAGGCCGACTTCGCCATCTTCCATCGGGAGGTCGAGCTGGCCCGGGCCGCGGCGGCCGGCCGGTCCCTCGACGAGACGTTCACCGAGGTGGGCCCGAAGGCCCGGGTGTTCAACCTGCGCTGGATCTACGTGCACCTGATCGAGGAGTACGCCCGGCACAACGGCCACGCCGACCTGATCCGCGAACGCCTCGACGGCGTCACCGGCGAGTGACCGGCGCCCCCGGCCGCCCGCCTCAGTACGCCAGCGCGGCCCGGAGGTAGCGCAGGTCGCCGGGCCCCGTCCAGCGGTGGGCGGAGAGCCCGGCGGCCCGGGCCCCCCGGACCGACCAGTCCTCGTCGTCGGTGAAGAGCACCCGGTCCGGCGGGGTCGCCACCGCCTGGCAGGCCGCCTGGAAGTACTCCTTGGCCGGCTTGTTCACCCCGAGCCGGTACGAGTTGACCACCGCGTCGAACTCGCCGGTCAGGTCGAGCGCGGCCAGGTCGTCGTCGAGCCGGTCGGTGGCGTTGGTGGCGAGCCCCACCCGGACGCCGCCGGCCCGCGCCTCCCGGATGAAGTCCAGCACCTCGGCGTCCACCTCGCCGCGGTAGGTCTGCCACTCCTCGACCGCCGCCCGGGCCCGCTCCGGCCCGCCGGCCGGCTCGGCCAGCGCGTCGGCCACGCTGGTCATCCAGTCGGCGTGGCTGACCTGGCCGGTGAGCACCGGCTGGAGGCGTCCCCACTGCATGGCGATCTCGGTGAGCACCCCGCCGGCGAGGCCGTACCGCTGCTCCACCCCGGCCGCGACCGCCGGGTCCCAGCGTCGCAGGACGCCGTCGAAGTCCACCAGGAGCGCCTTCGCACGTTCCCGAGCCACTACCCGTTCTCCTCGCCGCGGCCCTGCCGCTCGTTCTCCTCGTCGGCCCGGCTGAGCCGCTGGCTGATCACCTGGGTGACCCCGCCGCGCATGGTCACGCCGTACAGCGCGTCGGCGACTTCCATGGTCCGCTTCTGGTGCGTGATGACGATCAACTGGCTCTTCTCCCGCAGCTGCGCCAGCAGCGTGATCAGCCGGCCGAGGTTCACGTCGTCGAGCGCCGCCTCCACCTCGTCCATGATGTAGAACGGGCTGGGTCGTGCGCGGAAGATCGCCACCAACATGGCCACCGCGGTCAGCGACCGCTCACCGCCGGAGAGCAGCGACAGCCGCTTGATCTTCTTGCCCGGGGGCCGGGCCTCCACCTCCACGCCCGTGGTGAGCAGGTCGTCCGGGTCGGTGAGCACCAGCCGTCCCTCGCCGCCGGGGAAGAGCACGGTGAAGACCTGCTCGAACTCCCGGGCCGTGTCGGCGAACGCGCTGGCGAAGACCTCCAGGATCCGGTCGTCGACGTCCTTGACCACCGTGAGCAGGTCCCGCCGCGTGGCCTTGAGGTCCTCCAGCTGCTCGGAGAGGAACTTGAAGCGCTCCTCCAGCGCGGCGAACTCCTCCAGCGCGAGCGGGTTCACCTTGCCGAGCAGGGCCAGCTCGCGCTCCGCCTTCGCGGCCCGCTTCTCCTGCACCGGCCTCTCGTACCGGACCGGCTCGGGCACCGGCAGGCCGTCCCGCTCGGCCGCGGCGACGTCCGCCTGGGTCGGCGGGACGGGCTGGGTCGGACCGTACTCGGCGACCAGCGTCTCCACGTCCAGGCCGAAGTCCTCGGCCGCCTTCGCCTCCAGCTGCTCGATGCGCAGCCGCTGCTCGGCACGGGCCACCTCGTCGCGGTGCACCTGGCTGGTCAGCCGCTCCAGTTCGGTGCCGAGCCGCTTGGCCGCGCCGCGTACCTCCTGGAGCTCGGCCTCCCGCGCGGCGCGCTCCCGCGCCACCGCGTCCCGGTGCTCCTCGGCCGTGGCGATCGAGGTGGTCAGTCGGGTGAGCGCCTCCCGCGCTCCGCCGGCGACCGCCCGGGCGATCGCCGCGCCGCGGGTCCGCGCGGCGCGGCGGGCGGCGGCCCGCTCCCGCGCGGCGCGCTCGGCGGTGGCCTGCCGGCGCAGTGAGTCCGCGCGCCCGGCGATCGAGGAGACGCGCTCCTCGGCGGTACGCACCGCCAGCCGGACCTCCATCTCGTTCTGCCGGGCCTGCGGCGCCATCGCGGCCAGCTGGTCCCGGTCCTCGGTGGAGGGCTCGGCGTCGACCGGGGTCTCCTCGGCCAGCCGCAGCCGCTCCTCAAGCTCGGCCAGGGCCAGCAGGTCACGTTCCCGGGCCGCCTCCGCGCGGGCCCGGGACTCGCCGAGCCGGTCGGTCTCCGCCTTCGCCGATCGGGCCGCCGCGCCCAGCTCGGCGAGCCGGCGGGCGGCGGCGTTGCGGTGGCTCTCCGCCTCCCGCTTCGCCGCGGCCGCGTGCTGCACCGCCTCCTTGGCGGCGGCCACCTCGGCCCGCGCCTCGACGAGTTGCTCGCGCAGCTCGCCGCCGGTCCGCTCGGCGGCGATCCGGTTCGCCCGCGCCTCCTCGACGGCGGCCTGCACCTCGATGAAACTGGGCGCCTTGGCCGACCCGCCGGCCGCCGCGTACGCCCCGACCACGTCGCCCTCCGGGGTGACCGCCCGCAGCTCGGGATTGGTGGCGACCAGCTCGGCCGCGACGGCCAGATCGTCGACGAGGACCACGTCGCGCAGCGCCCGGTGCACCGCCGGCCGCAGCTGCTCGCCGCACTCCACCAGGTCCGGCGCCCAGCGCGCGCCGGCGGGCAGCGCCGGACGCAGCGCGTCGGTCGGGCCGTCCATGCCGGGGCCGGCCGGGCTGCCGACCAGCAGTCCGGCCCGCCCGGCGTCGGAGATCTTCAGCAGCCGCATCGCCTCGATCGCCTCGTCCACGCCGCTCACCGCGACGGCGTCGGCCAGACCGCCGAGCGCGGCGGCCAGCGCGGCCTCGTGCCCCGGCGCGACGGTGAGCAGCCCGGAGAGGCTGCCGAGCAGGCCGGGCACCTCCCCGGCCCGGGCCAGCAGGGCGCCCGCGCCGTCCTTGCGGCGCAGGCCGAGCGCGAGTGCCTCCTCGCGCGCCTTCCAGGTGGCGGCGTCCTTCTCGGCGGCACGCTCGGCGTCGGACAGCGACCGGACGGCGGCCTGGGCCCGTTCCTGCACGGCGACCGCCTCGTCGTGCCGAGCGTCCAGGTCGGCGTTGTCCCGGTCCGCCTCGGTGGACTGGGCGGCCACCGCGTCCAGGTCGGCCTGGGCCTTCTCGGCCCGGCCCAGCGCGTCGGCGTGCGCGACGGCGAGCCGCTCGATCTCCTCGCCCGCGCTGGTGGTCCGGGCCCGGGCGGAGTTGACCTGGCCGGTCAGCCGGGCCAGCCCCTCCCGGCGGTCGGCGATCGCCTTGGCCGCGGCGACCAGTTCCCGCTCGGCGGCGGCGAGCTGGCGCTCCAGCTCCTGGCGGTGCTCCACCGCCTCGGCCAGCCGGATCTGGTCGTCGGTGAGCGCCGCGCGCAGCTCCTCCTCCTGCTCGCGGACCCGCTCCGCCTCCGCCTCCAGCTGGGCCGGGTCGCGGCCGGGACGCTCGTCGTCGGGGGTGGCGCTGAGGTGGCGCAGCCGCTCCCGGGCGAGTTGCTCGATCGACCGGAACCGCTCCTGCAGGGCGGACAGCTTGTACCAGGTGTCCTGGGCGGCGGCGAGCAGTGGCGCGTCCTCCGCCAGGGCCGCCTCCAGCTCGCCGAGGCGCTGCTGCACCTCGCCGTGCTCCGCCTCGACCTGCTCCCGCCGGTCCCGCAGCGCGGTCTCGTCGGCGATCTCCTTGTCCAGGGTGGCGCGCAGGGTGGCCAGGTCGTCGGCGAGCAGCCGCAGCCGGGCGTCGCGCAGGTTGGCCTGGATGGCCGCGGCCCGCCGGGCCACCTCGGCCTGTCGGCCGAGCGGCTTGAGCTGGCGGCGCAGTTCGGTGGTGAGGTCGGTCAGCCGGTTCAGGTTGGTCTGCATCGCGTCGAGCTTGCGCAGCGCCTTTTCCTTGCGCTTGCGGTGCTTGAGGACGCCGGCGGCCTCCTCGATGAACGCGCGCCGGTCCTCCGGCTTGGCGTGCAGCATGCCGTCGAGCCGGCCCTGGCCGACGATGATGTGCATCTCCCGGCCGATGCCGGAGTCGGACAGGAGTTCCTGGATGTCGAGCAGCCGGCAGGAGTTGCCGTTGATCTCGTACTCGCTCTCGCCGGAGCGGAACATCCGGCGGGTGATGGACACCTCGGTGTACTCGATGGGCAGCGCGCCGTCGGTGTTGTCGATCGTGAGCGTGACCTCGGCCCGGCCCAGCGGCGCCCGGCCCGCGGTGCCGGCGAAGATGACGTCCTCCATCTTGCCGCCGCGCAGCGCCTTGGCACCCTGCTCGCCCAGCACCCAGGCGATGGCGTCGACGACGTTGGACTTGCCGGAGCCGTTCGGGCCGACCACGCAGGTGATCCCCGGCTCCAGCTTCAGCGTCGTCGCGGAGGCGAAGGACTTGAAGCCCTTCACCGTCAGGCTCTTGAGATGCACTTCCCGATCCTCGTCCGGTGGCCGCCGTACCGTCGCCGGCTGCGCGGACCTGGGTGAACCCGCAGACTAACCCGCGCCGCCCGCGTGCGCGCCACGCGACCCGCCTTCCGATCCCGCCGACGGTGCGGTTCCAGCCCGCTCGGGGCGGCCACGGAACGGTCATCGGTACGCCGCGGCAAAGGCGATCGCCGTTCACGCGACGGATCCGGAGCGCCGTTTTCCCGGAAAGTGTCGACGCAGTTCCGCACCGGATCACGGCAAGATCGAATAAATGGCGGCCGGAAAAAGTGTGGAGACAGAGCTGCGCGCCGGCACACAGTGTCGGCGCGCGTTTTCTGCGTGGTGCGATTCAGTTTTTCGACGTGGCGGGTCAGGTGAGCGCGGGCTCGGCGAGCCGGAGCAGATCGTCCGCCTCGCTCGCGGCCGCGGCGAGCCGATCATTTTCGGCACGCAGACGCGTGAGCTCGAACTCGAGTGCCTGAACCCTGGCACGCAGTCGGGTGACCTCGTCGAGCAGACGCCGGTCGGGCGCTGCACCTACGTGGCCGTAGAGGGCCTTCGCCATGTTGACTCCTTGATATGCGCTGCCGGAAAGCCGGCCAACGCGCGCCCACGTGTTCGCGACTGCCATTCCAGCTGTATCTGGGCATGACCGGGCGCGACTGGCGACACCTATATATTGAGCCGCAAACCCCCCCTTCGTCAAGTTCTCGCAGGCCGTAGATCATCTCTACGTCGGCCTGACCACTCGCCGGGGGGCTGCCACGCGGCACGGACACGCTCTGTCCGGACGCCTTAACTGTACGCCTCCATTGCTGGGAAGTCCGCACCGGGGCGTCCGACTTCCCCTTAACTCTTTCTTAGCCACGTTGCCGCAGGTCGCGAGGCACCCGTAGCGTCACCCCGGCCCGTAACCGACCCCTGGAGGCCAAGGCGTGTACGGCTGGACCGACCCGAACGAACCGGATGGCGCCGCCCGGCGTCCGGAGCCGCCGATGGGCGACCCGGCCTGGCTGACCGACCGCCCGGAGCCACGGTCGGCCTACCTGTTCGGTGACGACCCCGAGCAGCCGGCCGACGACGCGCGCCGCGAACGGCCGGCCGAAGCATGGCGCGAGCAGCCGACCGGCCGCTGGTCCGCCGAGCCGACGCCGCGGGACGAGCAACCGACCGGCAGCTGGCACCGGGACCTCCCCACCGGTGACTGGCGGGACGAGTCGACCACGCACTGGTCCGCCGAGCGGACCGGGCGGTGGGCGGCGGACCAGTCCACCGGTCGGCCGTACGGTCCAGCCGCCGGGGACGGCGCCGCAGAGCCGTCCACCGGCGGCTGGACCGCCCAGACGACCGGCGACTGGGCCACCGGGTCCACCGCGGCCGGCCCGGCCTACGGCGACCGGCCGGCCGACCGGTACGCCGGCCCGGCGACCGGCGCCTGGGCGGCGTACCACGACACCGACCCGGCGACCGGGACCTGGTCGGCGCACGGCGAGCGAGACACCGCGGCGACCGACACCTGGCCGGCGTACCGCGCCGGGAACGCCGCGCCCGCGACCGACGGGTGGGCGGCGTACGGCGACCGGGACGGCGGTCCGGTGCCCGGCGGGTGGCCGGCGGACGACGCCACCGCCCCGATCTCGCCGGCCGCGGGGCGCGACGCCGACGGCGGGCAGGGCGACGCCGAGGGGCGCCACCGCTCCCGTCGCCGGTTCCCTCGGCCACTGGTCATCGGCGGCGCCGCCGCGGCGGCCACCCTCGTCGTGAGCCTCGGCGTCGGCGCGCTCGCCATGCCCGGCGGCGACACGGCTGACCCGTCCGCCGTCGACGACACCGTTGCCGCCGGTCCCGCGCTGCCGACCGACGAGACCTTCCCCGGCGACGCGCTGGCCGCTCCCTCCGCGACCGCCTCGCCCACCACCGCGCGCCCCACGCCGTCGGCGAGCCGGACCAGCCGACCCACCCCGGCGCCGTCCCGGACCACCGCGCCGTCGCGGCGCAACGTCGACCGGAGCAGCGCGCCGAGCGCCGGCGGCACCACGACCGCGCCGAGCGGCACCGTCAGCGCCCAGGCGCGCGAGGTGGTCGACCTGGTCAACGCCGAGCGGGCCAAGGCCGGCTGCAAGGCACTGACCATCGACGACAAGCTGATGACCGCGGCCCAGCGGCACAGCCAGGACCAGGCCGACCACCGGAACATGTCGCACACCGGCAGCGACGGCAGCAACGCCGGGACCCGGATCGAGCGGGTGGGCTACCAGTGGCGCACCTACGGCGAGAACGTGGCCTGGAACCAGAAGACCCCGGCCGCGGTGATGGACGCCTGGATGAACAGCTCCGGGCACCGGGCCAACATCCTGAACTGCGCGTTCACCGAGATCGGGGTGGGCATCGCGAGCAGCAACGGACCGTACTGGACCCAGGTCTTCGCCGCGCCGCGCTGACCGGGCGAGTCGTCGGCGGCACCGCACTCGTTTCCCCGGGTGAGGTGCGCCGACGTGGGGGCGGCGTACCGGTGGGGACGGCGGGACGCCGTCCGGGACCCGGGAGCTGCCGATGCGGATCCGGCTGCGCGAACGCGCCGCCCGGTGCCGGCTGCGCCGGGCGGTGTCCGCGGCCGCCGTGCTGCTCCTGCTGATTCCGGCGTACGGGTGCCGGATGGAGATCACCCCGCCCGGGGCGCCGACCCCGTGGCCGTCCGAGTCGGCCCGCCGCTGGCAGTGGCAGTGGCAGCTCAGCGGCCGGCTCGACCCGGGCGTGGACGCGGACGTGTTCCTGCTGGACCCCGTCCGCACCACGACCGCGGAGACCGCCGAGCTGCGGTCACGCGACCGGCGCCTGGCCTGCCAGGTGCACGTCGGCTCCGTGCTGGCGACCGACCCGGACGCGAGCCGCCTGCCGGACCCGGTGCGCGGCGCGGCCGGCCACCGGCCGCAGAGCCGCTGGCTGGACGTCCGGCAGTGGGACACGCTCGAGCCGGTGCTGGCCGACCGGTTCCGGCTCTGTCGGGGCAAGGGGTTCGGCGCGGTGGCGCTGGCCGACGCGGACGGCTACCTGTACCGATCCGGCTTTCCGCTCGACTTCGACGACCAACTGGTCTTCAACCGCCGGCTGGCCACGCTTGCGCGGTCGCTGGACCTCTCCCCCGGGCTGATGAACGACGTGCCGCAGCTCGCGGCGCTGGCCCCGGACTTCGACTTCGCGGTCAACGAGGAGTGCGTCCGGCTCGGCCAGTGCGCCAAGCTGCTGCCCTTCATCGAGGCCGGCAAGCCCGTCTTCCACGTCGAGTACACCGGCTCGACCGCCGACTTCTGCGTCACGACGGTGGGCTACGGCTTCGCCTCGATCCGCAAGGAGCGTGCGCTCGACGCCGGGCGGGTCTCCTGCCCGCTGCCCTGACCGGGACGCCCGGACCGTCAGGCGGGGCCGGACCTCAGGGGGTCGGACCGTCAGGCGGGGTCGGACCGCCTGGTGCGGCCCGACCCCGCCGAGTGGGTCAGCGGACGCCGACCAACTCCGGCGTGGGCGCCGGCGGGTCGGTCGGCGTGGGCGAGGACCGGCCGCGCAGGAAGCGCGGGGCCCACCAGTTCGCCTCGCCGAGCATGGTCATCAGAGCCGGCAGCACCACCGCGCGGATGATCGTGGCGTCCAGCAGGATCGCCGCCGCGAGGCCGATGCCGAGCTGCTTCATGTCGATCGTGCTGAGCGTCCCGAAGATCGCGAAGACGCCGACCATCACGATCGCCGCGCTGGTCACCACGCCGGCCGACGAGGTGATGCCGTATGCCACCGCGTCCCGGTTGGACATCCCGGCGCGGATTCCCTCGCGGATCCGGCTGACCACGAAGACGTGGTAGTCCATCGAGAGGCCGAAGAGCACCACGAACAGGAACAGCGGCAGCCAGGAGACGATCGCGCCCATCGAGGTGAAGCCGAGCAGGTCGTCCGCCCAGCCGCCCTGGAAGACCAGCACCAGCAGCCCGTACGCGGCGCCCGCCGAGAGCAGGTTCAGCACGATCGAGCTGATCGCCACCACCACCGACCGGAAGGTCAGCGTCATCACCAGGAACGTGAGCACCAGCACGAAGCCCATCACCAGCGGGAGCTTGTCCCGGACGTGAGCCGCGTAGTCCTCGCTGGCGGCGACGCCGCCGCCGACCGCGTACTCGATGCCGGGGATCCCGCGTAGCTCGGCCGGGGCCAGGTCGTCGCGGAGCCGGTGCAGCGAGTCGACCGCCTTGTCCTCACGGCTCGCGTACGGGGTCGCCACCTCCAGCACCGACACCCGCCGGTCGTCCGAGACCTGGATCTTCGGGCCGTCCGCCTCGACCGGCGCGAAGAGCGGGTCGCCGCCGGCACGGCCGGCCAGATCGGTCAGCGCGGCCCGCACCCGGTCGGCCTCGGCCGCCGGCGCCCGCACCGCCACGGTGTGGCTGGTGCCGTTGCTGGGGAAGGCGGCGGTCAGCCGGTCGTACGCCTGCATCGCCGGCGTGCTGCGGGGCAGGTCCTCCATGCCGGGGAACTTCAGCTTCATGCCGAGCGCCGGCGCCGCGAGGGCGAGCAGCAGCCCGACCGAGATCACCAGCGTCGCCACCGGCGCCCGCAGCGCGGGCCGGAGCACGGCCGGCCAGAACCGCGGCGCCGCCTCCCCGTGCCGCCCGGTACGCGGCGCGGTCAACCGCCACAGCAGTGGCACCCGGGGCCGGTCGACCCAGCGGCCGAGCTTCGCCAGCAGCGCCGGCAGCACGGTCAGCGAGCCGACCACCGCGACCGCGACCACCAGGATCGAGCCCACCGCGAGGGAGGAGAAGACCGCGTCGCCGGCGAGCAGCAGGCCGGCCATCGAGATGATCACGGCGAAGCCGGAGACCACGACGGCGTGGCCGGAGGTCTCCGCGGCGATCTCCACGGCGTCCAGGCCGGAGCGTCCCTTGGCCCGCTCCTCGCGTTCCCGGCGCACATAGAAGAGCGAGTAGTCCACGCCCACCGCCATGCCGATCAACAGGATGACGCTGGCCGTGACGTCGGTCGCCGGTACCAGGTGCGAGGCCAGAGTGGAGAGTCCCATCGCGGCGGCCACCGAGGAGAGCGCCAGCAGCACCGGCACGCCCGCCGCGATCAGCGCGCCGAACGCGATGATCAGGATGGCCAGGGTCACCGGCAGGCTGAGCAGCTCGGCCCGCTGGAAGTCCTTGCCGAGGGTGTCGTCCAGCGCCTTGTTGATCGACGGCCCGCCGACCTGCTCGACCCGCAGCTGCGGGTGGGCGTCCTGCACGCCGGCCGTCGCGTCCCGCAGCGGCTGCAGCCGGTCCGAGGCGGTCTCCGGGTCGCCGGACATCGTGATCGGCAGCAGCAGGGCCAAGCCGTCCCGCGCCGGCACCGGCTGCCCCACCTCGGCCACGCCGGTCACCGACCGCATCCGGGCCGCCGCGTCGTCGGCCGCCGCCTTCGCCGCCGCCTGATCCAGAGCACCGGCCCGCGGCGTGATCAGGATGTTCTCCACCGCCGGCTCGTGGAAGTCACCCGCCTCCACGATCACCCCGGCCCGGCCCGACTCACCGATCGCCTGGTCGGAGTCGCTGGCCTCGTTGAGGCCGGCGGCGTTGCCCCCCACGAAGCCGACCGCCACGAACACCACCCACAGCGCGATGGCACGCCACGGATGTTCGGCGCTCCAGCGCGCCAACCGGACCGTCACCGGTCTCGCCCCCATTTGCTGGTCCCCCTGTCACGTCAGCCCTCTGCCAACGGTGCTGACGCTAGGGGCGTGACGAGGCGGGGACATCCGGGTGCGGCCCCGGCCCGTCCCCGGTATCCACCCCGGAGGGTCGAACGGCCGGCCGGCATGGGCAAAGCGGGGTGGGACCCGCCGAAGGGCGCGGTTCCCGGGGGCGCGTCCCGGAACGGCCCGGGGCGACGCGCCGCGCGCGTCCCCGAGCCGGCTCAGGGTCATCCCCTCCGGGCACTCCGGGGCCGGGGCTGGCAGCGCGGGCAGCTGTACGACGACCGGTTCATGAACGGCTCGCGGCGGATCGGCGTGCCGCAGCGTCGGCAGGGCTCGTCCTCCCGGCCGTACACGTTCAGCGACCGGTCGAAGTAGCCGCTCTCGCCGTTGACGTTGACGTAGAGGGCGTCGAAGCTGGTGCCGCCCTCCTTGATCGCCTCGCCCAGCACGTCACGGACGTGCCCGAGCAGCCGCTGCGCGGCCGGACCGGTCAGCGCGTCGGTGGGCCGCGCCCCGTGCAAGCCCGCCCGCCAGAGCGCCTCGTCGGCGTAGATGTTGCCCACCCCGGAGATCAGGGTCTGGTCCAGCAGCGCCCGCTTCACCTCGGTACGCCGGCGACGCAGCGCGGTCACGAACCCGGCGTCGGAGAACTGGGGGTCCATCGGGTCCCGAGCGATGTGCGCGATCTCCGCCGGCAGCTCGGCCCCGCCCTCGCTGACCGCGAGCCCGCCGAACGTGCGCTGGTCGACGAAGCGCAGCTCCGGGCCGTCGTCCGCGAAGCGGAACCGGATCCGCAGGTGCGTCTCGTCGGGCGCGTCGGCCGGTTGCAGCAGGAGCTGGCCGGACATGCCGAGGTGTCCGACCACGGCGTCACCGCTGTCCAGCGGCAGCCAGAGGTACTTGCCGCGGCGGCGTACGTCGAGCACCGTCCGGCCGGCGAGCACGTCGGCGAAGTGCTCGCCGCCGGGCGTGTGCCGGCGGACGGCCCTCGGGTGGCGCACCTCGACGGAGTCGATCCGCCGCCCGATCACCCACTGGGCCAGGCCCTGCCGGACGGTCTCGACCTCGGGCAGCTCAGGCACGCGCCGGCCCCGCATCCCCCGCCGCTTCCGCGTCGGGGTCACCGGCGTCACCCGGAGCGCCGTCCGGGACGCCGGCATCGCTCGATCCCGCGCCGGCGGGGCCGGCGCCGTTGCCGTTGCCGCTGGCGGCGCCGGGGCGGGCCGCGCTCGCGCCGCCGTCCCCCTCGTCGGCCCGTTCGGCCTGCTCGGTGAGGGTTCGCCAGGCCGCCTCGGCGGCCCGCTGCTCGGCCTCCTTCTTGCTCCGCCCCTCGGCGCCGCCGTAGCGGTTGCCGGCGACCACCACCCAGGCGGTGAAGGTCTTCAGGTGGTCGGGGCCGGTGCCCTCGATCCGGTACTCGGGCACACCCAGCCCGAGCGCCGCGGTCAACTCCTGAAGGCTGGTCTTCCAGTCCAGCGCGGCGCCCCGGCCCGCCGACTCCGCCATCAGCGGGTCGAAGAGCCGGTGGATGACGATGGCGGCGGTGTCCAGGCCGTACTGGAGGTAGATCGCCCCGAGCAGCGCCTCCAACGTGTCGGCGAGGATGCTCGCCTTGTCCCGGCCGCCGGTGGTCTCCTCGCCCTTGCCGAGCAGCAGGTAGGCGCCGAGCCCGTCCGGGCCGAGGCCGCGGGCCACGTCGGCCAGGGCGCGCATGTTGACCACGCTGGCCCGCAGCTTGGCCAGCTGCCCCTCGGGCAGGTCCGGGTGGTTGTGGAACAGCGCCGTGGTGATCACCACGCCGAGCACGGAGTCCCCGAGGAACTCCAGCCGCTCGTTGGTGGGCAGGCCGCCGTTCTCGTACGCGTACGAGCGGTGGGTCAGCGCGCGCTCCAGCAGCTCCGGGTCGAGCGTCACGCCGAACGCGGCTTCGAGGTGACCGACGGACGTCCGCCGCCGCTTGTCGTTGCTCATGGTGTGGCTACCTCATCGGTGGTGCGGTCGGTGCGGTCGTGGCCGGCCGGAGCGTCGCCGGCGAGCAGCGCGGCGACGGCGTCGGTGGCGCGGCGCCGCCACAGGTGGGCGGCGAGGGCGATGCCGGAGGCGACGTCGTCGGCGGTGGCCGAGCCGTGGCAGACGACCACCGTCCCGGCGACGCCGAGCAGGGCCGCGGCACGGGGTGCGCCGCCGCTGGCGGGGGGACCGCCGGCCATCGCGTACGCGCCCTCGATCGCCTTGAGCAGCACGTTACCGGTGAAACCGTCGGTGACCACCACGTCGGCGCGCGCGCCGACGGACACGTCGTACCCCTCGACGAGGCCGACGTAGCGGGCGTCGCAGGGCAGCGGTTCGGCGGCGAGCACCGGATCGGCGGCCCGGCGGACCCGGTCGCCCTTGCCCGCCTCGACGCCGACGGAGAGCAGCCCGACCCGGGGCGCGGTCACCGCGTGCGCCACAGCGGCGTAGGCGGCGCCGAGCACGGCGTGACGGGCGAGGGTGGCCGGACGGGGTTCCAGGGAGCCACCGACGTCGAGCAGGACGACGGGACCGTCGAGTGCCGGGAGGGTGGCGACCAGGGCCGGGCGGCGGACGGCCGGCCAGCGGCCGAGCCCGAGCGCGGCGGCGGTGACGGTGGCGCCGGTCGAGCCGGCGGACACCAGGGCGTCGGCGGTGCCGTCCCGGACGGCGGTGACGGCGGCCCGCACGGTGCTCTCGGCCCGCGCCGCGCTCGGATGGTCGGCCATGCCGACCGCGTCGCGCACCGGCCGCACGGTGATCCGGGCCCGCTGGGCCGGTTCGAGGGCGGCGATCAGCCCGTCGGCGACCTCGGCGGGGCCGACGAGCAGCAGGTGAAGGTCGGGGTCGGCGCGCACGGCCCGCAGAGCGCCGTCAACCACGACGGCGGGAGCATCGTCCCCGCCGAGGAGGTCAACGGCGATCCGCGCGGTGCCCGGCTCCACCGGTACGCCGGCCGGAGCAAACCGGCCGACGTCGGAGGGAGCCGGGACACCGGGCGAGTGCCAGGGTGCGCGCGCAGCCCGACCTGAGGTCGGGGGCGTCACTCGGCGTCCAGGTCAGACCTCGAGGACCTGGCGGCCGTTGTAGGTCCCGCAGACGGAGCAGGCGGCGTGCGGCAGCTTCGGGGACTTGCACTGCGGGCACGCGACAGTCGCGACCGCGGTCGCCTTCCAGTTCGCCCGGCGGGACCGGGTGTTGCTGCGCGACATCTTGCGCTTGGGGACGGCCACGGTTCTTACTCCTCTTTACGGGTCAGTTGCGACAGGCCAGCCCATCGCGGGTCGATCTGCTGGTGGCTGTGATCGGCCGGCAGATCGTCCCAGTGCACCCCGCAGTCGGGGCACAGGCCTGGGCAGTCCTCCCGGCAGAGCGGGTTGGTCGGCAGTGTGAGCACCACCGCGTCCCGCAGCGCCGGTTCCAGGTCGATCAGATCGCCCTGCATCCGGCCCACCTCGTCCTCGTCGGTCGTGGTGTCCGTGGTGCTGTTCTCGTACGCGTACAGCTCCTGGACCCGCACGGCCACCGAGTCGTTGATCTCGCGCAGGCAACGGCCGCACTCGCCCCGGACGGGACCGCTGATGGTCCCGGAGACGAGCACGCCCTCGGACACCGACTCCAGCCTCAGGTCGAGGTCGAGGTCCGCGCCCTCCGGCACGCCGATCAACTCCACGCCGAGGTCCGCCGGTGCCGGCACGACCCGCTTGACCGTACGCAACGCACCAGGCCGACGCGGCAGGTCCCTCGTGTCGAGGACCAGCGGCGACCTGGGGTCGAGTAGTGAAGGCGAGTGTTTGGGCATAGTCAGACTCCGGCCGGTGAGAGGCCGACAAAAAAGGTTACCTGGACGACCGCCGGACCGTCGAATCGGGGGCGACGCCCGCCCCGAATGTCGGCTGCTGAGGTGCCGGTCAGAAGGGTAGCGGGCGTTCCGCCTCATCCCCAGCGAAGGTGCCGATCTCCCGGAGCGCGTGCATCTTGTCCCGGCCGCGCTCGATCGAGGCGAGCGCCCGGGTGAGGAACTGCTCGAAGTTGGCGAGCGCGGTGTCGACGTAGTCGTCGACCTCCTCGCGCAGCCGCTGCGCCTCGGCCCGGGCCTCGGCGATGATCCGCGCGCCCTCGTGCTCGGCGGAGACCGTGATCTCGTTCACGGAGACCAGCCGCGCGTGTTCCGCCTCACCCTCGCTGATGATCCGGTCGGCCTCCCGCTTGCCGGCCTCCATGATCTTGTCGCGCTCCTCCAGCAGGGCCGCCGCGCGGCGCAGGTCGGCGGGGAGCTCGGCGCGCATCTCGTCCAGGGCCGCGATCATCTCGCCCCGGTCGACCATGCAGTTGTTCCGCGACATCGGGACGGACCGCGCCGTCTCCACCATGGCGATCAGTTCGTCGATGCGATCGAGCGGGTCCACCGGTACCTCACCCCTGTCGTTCGTCGGCCGACCTACATGATGCGGGCTACGGCCGGGTTCCCGCTCCACTCATCATCCCGCGCACCCCACCGCGCACCCACACGCCATGCCCCCGGCGCGTCGCGCCGCGCTGATCTTGCCCGGACCGCGCCGGCAGATCGCCCGTCGCGGGGCGGATCGCGGGCCGGAGCGGCGAGATCGCGGGACGTCGGGATGGGTACGGTCAGGGGCGCGACGGCGGCGAGAGTCGGGCCTGGAGCTCGGTGCGGACCCGGTCCGGCACGTGCGCGGAGATGTCGCCACCCCACTTGGCCACGTCCTTGACGAGGCTCGAGGAGAGGAACGAGTAGAGCGGGTTGGTCGGCATGAAGAGCGTCTCGACGCCGGCCAGGCCGATGTTCATCTGCGCCATCTGGAGCTCGTAGTCGAAGTCGCTGACCGCTCGCAGGCCCTTGATCAGCACGCTCGCGTGCTGCGCGCGGCAGAAGTCGACCAGCAGCCCGCGGAAGGACTCCACCCGCACGTTGTCGTACGAGGTGGTCACCTCGCGGAGCATGTCGATCCGCTCCTCGACCGTGAACAGGCCGCTCTTCGACTGGTTCACCAGCACCCCGACGATCACCTCGTCGAACAGTCGGCTGGCTCGGCCGATGATGTCGAGGTGTCCGTTGGTGACCGGGTCGAACGAACCGGGACACACCGCACGTCTCATGATCGGCGACCGTACCAAAGGGTGGTCTCGCCGTAGCGACGGCTGCGCCCGCCGGTGATGCCCGGCACCCAGGCGAGTGGAGTGCCCCGACTGGACCGCTCCACCACGACGAGCGCGTCGGGGCCCAGCCACCCCCGGTCCACGAGCGCGGCCAGCACGGCGCTGATCTCCGCGTCCGGCACCGCGTACGGCGGGTCGGCGAAGACCACGTCGTACGGCTCCCCGTCCGGGCCGCCGGCCAGCGCCGTGGCGACCTTGCCGGTGACCAGCCGGGCGCTGGATGCGGCGCCCAGCGTGGCGATGTTCTCCCGGATGACCCGGGCCGCCCGCGGGTCGGACTCGACCAGCAGCACGTGCGCGGCGCCCCGGGAGAGCGCCTCCAGCCCGACCGCGCCCGACCCGGCGTAGAGGTCGGCGACGCGGGCCCCGTCGAGGTCGACCTCGGCCTGGATCGCGCTGAACAACGCCTCCCGCACCCGATCCGACGTGGGGCGGGTGCCGGCGCCGGGTGGCGCGGCGATGCGCCGACCGCCGAGCGCCCCACCCACGATCCGGGTCACCCTCTCCTCCCGCTCATGCCCACGACGCTACGCGACGGCGGGACACCGGCGGCCGACACCGCCGGTACCGCTGGAGCGATGAGTGGATCACGCAACGTATATCAATGATCTCACATTCATAACATCAGTCTTAGCGGATGCTGAGGGCTGTAATAGGGACGTCGATCTCGCTAGGGTCTGCCGGGTGTCGGTGACGCAACACTGACCCAGCCAGCGGAGAGGTGCTCGAATCGGACGCGCGGCGCTCGTCAGCGACGGTCCGGCCGCATCTTCCGCCCCACATCCCTGACGCATCTTTCACCCCGGGAGTACGCGTGATCCGTCCCAAGCTGTCGCTGCGGCGACCGCTGGCCGTCCTGGGGGCCGTCCTGCTCGGCCTCACCGGGGCCGTCGCGGTGGCCGCCCCAGCCAGCGCCCACCACACCACCATCACCGCCGTGGTCGACTGCGACCAGCTCAGCGGTGAGCGCGTGATCACCTGGACCGTGGAGAACAGCGAGCGCGACAAGGCCGCGACGCTGAAGAAGGTGACCGCCGAGCCGAACACCCCGGTGAAGCTGAAGACCGACGAGACCAAGACGCTCGAGGGCGCGGTCATCATCAAGGGCGGCAGCCTGCAGGCCGTCCAGCGGGTTCCCGGCGACACCGCGAGCGCCAAGCTCACGGTGCACGCCAAGTGGAAGAAGAACGGCATGGAGGCCACGAACGAGGGCAGCATCACCCTCCCGGCCGACAAGCCGTGCACCCCGGCACCGAAGTGTGTGGACGCCAGCAAGGCGAAGTACAGCCACACCTTCGACGGGCCGAAGGGCACCGCGACCGTCAAGCTCGACGGCAACCTGCCGCTCTGCGGCGACAGCAAGCAGTACTTCACCCTGGTCTCGTACTTCGCGCCGCGGCCGCAGTTCGCCACCCCGCAGTACGTCTACGGCACGCCGGACAGCGACTGGATCGGCGGCACCCAGACCGAGATCGAGCTGAACGTCGAGATCCCGAACTGCCACACCCAGGTCGACCTCATCTGGGGTGACAAGGACCAGGTCATCGACCCGCTGGTCGAGGGCGGCAAGCGCTACGACAACCTGAAGCTCGGCGCCCCCGGCGCCCCGGGCAACCGGTCCACCGGCCCGCAGGGCTGGTACAACGGCGGCGACAAGAGCTGCACCACCCCGGCGTCGACCTTCGCGTCCAACTGCGACGGCACCGTCACCGTGTCGCTGAGCAACGACGGCAAGATCAGCAAGTACCCGGTCGAGTTCGAGGTCAAGGGCGAGAACGGCTGGTCCAAGAAGGTCACCGTCGAGCCCGGCAAGGCCAACAACGACACCAAGGTGCCCGCCGAGAACGCCGGCAAGATCGAGGTGCTGGTCGACGGCCAGGTGATCGAGAACGGCACGTACGCGTGGGAGCGTCCCGAGGACTGCCCGCTGCCGACGGTGACCACCGAGGCCGACTGCAAGAACTTCACCCTGACCGCGTCCAACCCCGAGGGTGGCCTGCCGGTCAAGGTCGAGTTCACCTACGGCGGCAAGACCGAGACCCGCACGGTGGCGCCGGGCAAGTCCGAGTCGGTCACCTTCGCGGCCGGCAAGGACGAGAGCGCGCTCGTCGCCCTCCCCGAGCTGGAGCTGGAGATGGAGGCCGTCTACGCCCCCGAGGGTGAGTGCGGCGGCGGCGGGGCCGGCGGCGAGGAGCCGGGCCTGCCGGTGACCGGCGCGGCGGCCGGCGGCATCGCCGCGGGCGCCGTGGCCCTGCTGGCCCTGGGCGCGGTGCTCTTCGTCATCGCCCGCCGGCGTCGGGTGACCTTCACCGCCTGATCCGGTAGCGACCCGCGAGGGCGCGTCGACCGCACGGTCGACGCGCCCTCGTCGTATTCCCGCGTCGGTCTCCGGGGGCGGCACCCATCGCTGCCCCTGAACGAGCCGTTCGGTGGCGTGTCCGGTCGCCCCGCCGCCATCGATCCGGTCGCTCCGCCACCGACGACGGTGACCGCACGCGGGCGCCGGTCAGCCCTTCTCGAGGTACTCCGCCCGCTCCTCGTCGACCAGGGCGGCCACCGAGGCGGCCAGCGCCGGGTGCCGGATCAGCTCCGGGTCCTCCTCGACCAACGCGATCGCCTCCGCGCGGGCGTCGCGGATCAGATCTGCGTCGCGCAGCAGCGAGAGCAGCCGCAGGTGCGAGCGGCGCCCGGACTGGGTGGCGCCGAGGACGTCACCCTCGCGGCGCTGCTCCAGGTCGAGCTCGGCGAGCTTGAAGCCGTCCGTCGTGGAGGCGACCGCGTCGAGCCGCTCCCGGGCCGGGCTGCCCTCCGGCGCCTCGGTCACCAGCAGGCAGAGCCCCGCCGCCGCGCCCCGGCCGACCCGGCCGCGGAGCTGATGCAGCTGGGAGACGCCGAACCGGTCGGCGTCCAGCACGATCATCACCGTCGCGTTCGGCACGTCGACGCCTACCTCGACCACCGTGGTGGCCACCAGCACGTCGAGCTGGCCGGCGGCGAACGAGCGCATCACCGCGTCCTTCTCGTCGGCCGGCAACCGGCCGTGCAGCACGCCGATCCGCAGCCCGTGCAGCGGACCCTCGGCGAGCAGCGGCGCCACCTCGGTCACCGCCAGCGGCGGGCGACGGCCGTTGTCGTCGACCGGTGGCGGCTCCTCGTCGCTCTGCGGCCCCTCGCCGATGCGCGGGCAGACCACGTACGCCTGGTGCCCGGCGGCCACCTCCTCGCGGAGCCGGCGCCAGGCCCGGTCGAGGAACGCCGGCTTCTCCGCCGCGGGCACCACGTGCGAGCCGATCGGCGAGCGCCCCCGAGGCAGCTGGGAGAGCGTGGAGATCTCCAGGTCGCCGTAGACGGTCATCGCCACGGTGCGCGGAATCGGGGTGGCCGTCATCACCAGCACGTGCGGCGGCTGGTCGGCCTTGGCGCGCAGCGCGTCCCGCTGCTCGACGCCGAAGCGGTGCTGCTCGTCGACCACCACCAGGCCGAGGTCGGCGAAGTCGACGCCCTCGTAGAGCAGGGCGTGGGTGCCGAGCACAATGCCCGCCCGGCCCTCGGCAACCTCCGCGAGGGCGCGCCGCCGAGCGGCCGCGCCGAGCGAGCCGGTGACCAGCTCCACGCGGGTGGCGTGCTCGGCCGCGTCGAGCTCGCCGGCCCGGCCGAGCGGCCCGAGCAGGTCGCGCATGCCCCGGTGGTGCTGGGCGGCGAGCACCTCGGTGGGTGCGAGCAGCGCGGCCTGACCGCCGGCGTCGACCACCTGGAGCATCGCCCGCAGCGCGACGACCGTCTTGCCCGAGCCGACCTCGCCCTGGAGCAACCGGTGCATCGGGTGCGGGGTGGCCAGGTCCGCGGCGATCTCCCGGCCGACGTCGCGCTGGCCGGGGGTCAGCTCGTACGGCAGCCGGGCGTCGAACGCGTCCAGCAGGCCACCGGAGCGCCCGGACCGAGGCCGGGCCGGCCAGTCGGCGGCCCGGTGCTTGCGCTGCACCAGGGTCAGCTGCACCGCGAACGCCTCGTCCCACTTGAGCCGCCGCCGAGCCCGGTAGAGCTCCTCCTTGCTGGACGGGCGATGGATCTCGCGCAGCGCGGCGCCCAGCCCGACCAGGTTGCGGCTGGCCCGCACGGTCGCCGGCAGCGGATCGTCGGGCGGGGCGACGGTGTCCAGCACCACCCGGACACACCGGGCGATCACCCAGGTGGGCACGGCCGCGGCCGCCGGGTAGACCGGGATCAGCGCGCCGGCGAACTCCTCGACCTCCTCGTTGGCCGCCGCCTCCCCGTCGCCGCCCTCGCCGAGCAGCACGTACTCGGGGCCGTTGAGCTGGCGCTTGCCCCGGAACTCGGTGACCTTGCCGGCGAAGAGTCCCCACCGCCCGGGGCGCAGCTCCCGCTCGCGCCAGGCCTGGTTGCCGAAGAAGGTGAGGGTGAGCACCCCGCCGGAGCCGTCGCCGACGGTCACCTCGAGCAGGTTGCCCCGGCGCTGGCGCATCGGCCGCACCGCGGTGCGCTGCACCTGGGCCAGCACCGTGACCTGCTCGCCGACGTCCAGCGAGCGGATGTCGGTGTGCTCCCCACGCTCGTCGTAGCGGCGCGGGAAGTGGTACATCAGGTCGCCGGCGGTGTGCAGGTCGAGGTGGGCGGCGAGCGCCTTGGCGGTCTTCTCCCCGACCAGCTTCTTCAACGGCGTGTCCACCGTCGCCAGCTCGCTGCGCTCGCTCATGCCGGCACTCCGCTCCGCTGCGCGCCGCCACGAGGCACCGCCGCACCGAGCCTGATGATTCGCTCGCTGCGCTCGCTCATTCGACGCCTACCAGGAGCGGGTAGCGCGGTTGCCCACCCGGATAGGCCTGCACCTCGACGAACGGCCAGTGCTGCCCGACGTGGGCACTGATCGCCTCGACGAGGCCGGCCGGGGCGTCGGCGCCGGAGATCAGGGTCACCAGCTCGCCGCCGCCGCCGAGCATCCGGTCGACCACCGCGGCGCAGGTGTCGGTCAGGTCGGTGCCGATCAGGTGAACCTCCCCGTCGACCAGGGCGAGCACGTCGCCGGGCTGGCAGGGCCCGGCGACGGTCAGCGCCTCGCGGCTGGCGTAGCAGACCTCGGCGTAGCGGCAGGCGCCCGCCGCCTCGGCCATCGCGATGACGTCGTCCTCGAACCGGCGACCCGAATCGCGGACCGCCAGGGCGGCCAGCGCCTGCACCGGCGACCGGGTGGGCACCACGCTGACCTTGACCCCGAGCCGGTGCGCCTCCTTGGCGGCGGCGCCCGCCACGGCCTGGGTGTTCGGGTCGTTGGGGAGCACCACCACCCGGGCCGCGCCCGTGGCCCGGATCGCGTCGAGCAGCTCGCCGGTGGACGGGTTGCCCGGGACCACCGTGGCGCCCTCACCGCCGAACAGCTCGGCGATGCCCGCACCGGGGGCGACCACCACCGCCGACCGCGCGGCCGGTGCGAGGACCGGCGGCGTCTGGTCGGCGAAGCGGGTCACCGAGATCTGGTGCGGGCGGCCGGCGACCACGCCCGCCTCGATCGCCGCCCCGACGTCGTTGACGTGCACGTGCACGTTCCAGGTCGGTGCTGGCCCGGCGCCGTCACCGACGATCACGAGGGAGTCGCCCAGCCCGGCGAGCACGTCGCGCATCCGGTCGACCGCCTCCGGCCCGGCGTCGAGCAGGAACTGCACCTCATAGGCGTACCGGTCGGAGCCGGTCTCGCGGACGGCGGTGGCCGGCGAGGCGGACGCCCGCGGGGCGGGGGCCACCCGGGCCGGGCGCTCCCCCGTGACCACCTCGACCAGCGCGTCGAGCAGCAGGCACAGGCCGCGGCCGCCGGCATCCACCACGCCGGCCCGGGCCAGCGCGGGCAGCTGCTCCGGGGTGCGCGCCAACGCCTCCGCGGCCTCCCCGGCCGCCGCCCCGGCCACCGCGCACAGGTCGTCGCTGTCGGCCCGCTCGGCGCCGGTGGCGGCCGCGGCGACCACGCTCAGCAGCGTGCCCTCGACCGGCCGGGCGACCGCGGTGTAGGCGGCCGCGGTGGCGTCGCGCAACGCCGCCGCCAGCTCGCGGCCGCGCAGCGCCGGCACGACCGCGGCCGCGTCGGCGAAGCCGCGCAGGATCTGCGAGAGGATCACGCCGGAGTTGCCCCGGGCGCCGAGCAGCGCGCCCCGGGCCATCAGCCGCAACGCGTGCCCGTGCGGGGTGGCCTCGCCGTCGGGGAGGGTGTCCAGGTCCATGGCGAGCGCCTGCTGCGCGGAGGTCAGCGTGAGCACCAGGTTGGTGCCCGTGTCGCCGTCGGGCACCGGGTAGACGTTGAGCTGGTCGATCTCGGTCTGGTGCCGCTTGAGCGCGGCCAGCCCGCCCGCGCACCAGCGGCGTACCGCGGCGGCGTCGAGGGTGTCCAGCACGGCGAGAAGCCTACTGGCGCACGCCGACACGCGGGTGGGCTCGTCCGGCGTGTCCGAGGCTCCGGGCTGCCCGCGCTACTCTCGCGGGGGTCCGGGCGCGGCACCGGGGAGGCCGGGCGACCGGGGCACCTCGTCGGCGGCTTCCGCCGGCACCCGCCCACAGCCCGGTTGGGCGTCCCGGCCGGGCATCGGGTAACCTGACCAGGTTGCCCGGGCAGCGCCTGCCGGCGACCTCATGAACGTTTCAATCCCAGGAGTATCCCGTGGCTAGCGTGTGCGACGTCTGTGGCAAGGGGCCGGGCTTCGGCCACAACGTGTCCCACTCGCACCGGCGGACCAACCGCCGCTGGAACCCGAACATCCAGTCGGTGCGTACCCCGGCCGGTGGTGGCACGACCAAGAAGCTGCAGGTCTGCACCTCGTGCATCAAGGCCGGCAAGGTCACCCGCGCCTGATCCGGCGCAGACCAACCTGATCGACGGCACAGCCGGCGGACCATGCGGTCCGCCGGCTCTGTCATGTTCGCCGCCCGCTCGCTGACGGGTACGCGACGCCCTGTCGACTACGGCCCTACGCCCGGTTAGGGTCTCCCTGCGCCGGGCCCGCCGGCGGAGCGACCAGGGGAGGGCGAGCGTGCGGCTGGACCTGGGCCCGGACGACCTGATCATCATCGGGGCCTCACACGGCATGCTGCGCTGGTTCGTCGACGACCTTCCCGCCGACAGCGTGGTGCTCGTCGAGGAACCCGACGTGATCCACCGCCGCGACGTCGATCTCCTCGCCGAGCAGTTGCCCTTCGTCTCCCGGGTCGTCCCGGTCGAGTACCAGACCGGTCTCGACGTGGCGGCGCTGCTCGCCCGCGAGCCCGGGCTCGCCGCCGCCCGGTTGGTGATGCCCGGCCTGGAGTACGCGGTGGGCGCGGCCGCGCGGCTGGCCGACGCGCTCGGCCTGCCCGGAGCCGGCGGCGCCGCCGCCGAGGTGTTCTCCGACAAGCACCGGATGCGGCTGCTGGCGGCCGAAGCCGGCCTGGCCAATCCCGCCTTCGAACTGGTCGACGACCCGGCGGTGGCCGCCGCGTTCGCCCGCCGCCACGGCGGGCGGTGCGTGCTGAAGCCCACCCGCCGCTCCGGCAGCCTCGGCGTGCAGATCCTCACCGACCCCGAACAGGTCGCCGGCGCCTGGGCGGAAACCGCCACTCCGGAGGAGCCGCCGGACGCCACCCGCCGCGGGCTGCCCAGCGCCGTCCTCGTCGAGCAGGTCCTCGACGGCCGGGAGCACAGCGTCGAGCTGCTGGTCGCCGACGGCGAGGTCATTTTCGGCAACGTGACCGACAAGCGGGTGCAGGCCGGGCGCCGCCCCGTCGAGACGGGGCACACCGTCCCGTCCCTGCTGCCCGGCGGCGTCCAGCGGGACCTGCTCGACGCGGCCAACCGGCTGGCCCGGGCGGCCGGCTTCCGCACCGGCGTGCTGCACAGCGAGTGGATCGTGGCCGACGGCGTGCCGACGCTCATCGAGTGCGCCGCCCGGCTGCCCGGCGACATGATCACCGCGTTGATCTCGATCGCCTACGAGTGCGGCTTCATCGAGGCGTACCTGCGGACGCTGCGCGGCGAGCGGCCGGTGCTGCCCGCGCGGCCGACCGGCGGAGCGGCGGTGGAGTTCCTGCTGGCGACACCGGGCACGGTCACCGGCATCGACGGCGTCCGGGCGGCCCGCCGCGTGTCCGGGGTGCTGAACGTCCAGCTCGACGTCGCGCCCGGGGCCGAGGTCGGCGAGGTCACCAACTCGCTGGCCCGAAGCGGGCACGTGCTGGTGTGGGGGGCCGACGCGACCGAGGCGACCGGGGCGGCGGCCAAGGCCGCCGAGCAGATCCGCATCACCACCGGCTGAGCCGGCTCCGCGACCTAGAGGGTGCGGCCGAAGGAGATGCAGCCCGGCTCGTCCTTGTAGAAGCCGAAGTTCGGGATCCGCTCGTAGCCGGACGCGGTGTACATGCCGATCGCCTCGGGCTGCCGGTCGCCGCACTCCAGGATCATCCGCTTGCGCCCGTGCTCGCGCGCGGACCGCTCGACCGCCGCCAGCACCGCGCGTGCCACACCGCGACCGCGCGCCGTCGGCGCGGTGTACATCCGCTTCAGCTCGGCGGTCTCCCCCGTCTCGCCGTGACTGCGCCAGCCGCCGCAGCCGACCGGCTCGCCGTCGAGGTGGGCGATGAGGAAGGCACCGACCGGCGGGGCGAACTCGGCGGCGTCGACCGGGGTCTCGTCGCCGCTGCCGCCGTAGCGGGCACCCAGGTCGGCCAGCGCGTCCCGGATCAGTCGCTGGGCCACCGGCGAGTCGAACCGCACGGCGTGGATCTCGATGTCGCTCACCGGTAAAGGGTACGACCTGGGCTGGCCCTTACCGGAAGTGATCCCAGCCGGCCGGCCCGGCGTACGGCTCGCCGTCGACGGTGACCCCCGTCCCAGCCGCCACCGTGCCGATCGGCCGCCACAGCGGCGGCAGCGCCACCGCCGGCGGGAAGGTGGCGGCCAGGGCGTGATCGTCGCCCCCGGCGAGGACCCAGGAGTACGCGTCCACGCCGAGCGCCTGCGCCGCGTCGCGCATCTGGCGGGGCACCTCGAACGCGTCCCGGCGCAGGTCGATCACGACACCGCTGGCCTTCGCCACGTGCCCGAGGTCGGCGAGCAGACCGTCCGACACGTCGATCATCGAGGTGGCGCCGAGCCGCGCGGCCTGCGGGCCGGCCTCGTACGGCACCTCGGGCCGCCGGTACGCCTCGACCAGCAGTCGGGGTGTGCGGAAGCCGCGGGAGAGCACGGTCAGCCCGGCCGCCGCGTAGCCGGTGCGCCCGGCGAGGGCGACCACGTCGCCCGCCCGCGCCCCGGAGCGCACCACGGGAGCACGGCCACCGAGATCGCCGAGGGCGGTCACCGCGATGGTCAGCGTGGGGCTGGACGACATGTCCCCACCCACCACGCTGGCGCCCACCGTCGCCGCCTCGGCCGCCAGCCCGTCGGCCAACTCCTCCGCCCAGCGCGACTCCAGCTCCGGCGGCATGCACAGGGCCACCAGCAGGGCGGTGGGGTCGGCGCCCATGGCCACGATGTCCGCCAGGTTCGCCGCCGCCGCCCGGTGACCGACGTCGCGGGCGCTGGACCAGTCCCGCCGGAAGTGCCGCCCCTCGACCAGCACGTCGGTCGACGCGGTGACCCGGGCGTCCGGCGCGGCGATCACCGCCGCGTCGTCGCCGGGCCCGAGCAGGGTGGCCGGCCCGTACGCGAGCCGGGCCGTCACCCTCTCGATCAGCCCGAACTCGCCGACCCCTGCGACGCTCACCCCGCCACCTCGTTCCGCTCCTGCCGCCCGGCCCCGCCGTGCTCGTTCTGGCATCTCCCCGACCACCGATAGGGATCGGGCCTGCTCCGTACGGTAGTTTCACCCTTCGGGCCGCCCCAGGCGGCGACGGAGGGAGGTCGAGTCGTGGTACAGGCGTACATCCTCATCCAGACCGAGGTCGGCCGCGCACGTGACGTGGCCGGTCTCATCGCGGACCTCGCCGGCGTGGTGCGCGTCGACGCCGTCACCGGGCCGTACGACGTGGTCGTCCTCACTGAGGCGAACACGGTCGACGAGCTCGGCAAACTCATCGTCAGCAAGGTGCAGATGGTGCCCGGCATCACCCGCACCCTCACGTGTTCGGTGGTGCGGCTGTAAGTGGACAAGATCACTACCTCGTCCGTCGACGACCGGGACCGGGCCGACGAGAGTCCGGCCACGGTCGGCGACGGCACCGGACCGGGTCGGGACCGGACGAACCGGCGCGCGGCCCTGATCGCGACGCTGGTGGCGCTGCCGATCACCCTGCTGGTGGCCGGGGTGACCTTCGCCCGGCTCGCTCCGGACGACCCGGCGCCCGCACCCTCCCCGTCGGCGACCACCGCCCGGGCCCAGTCCACCGCGCCGGTCGAGATGGCCGCCCCGGCCCTGGCCGAGCGACCGGCCGTTCTCTGCCGTGCCCTGCTCTCCCAGCTGCCGCCGACCGTGGGCGACCTGAACCAGCGCCCGGTCACCGCCGGTCCCGAGCAGAACGCCGCGTACGGCGACCCCGCGCTCACCCTGGCCTGCGGCGGCGCCGAGCCGACCGTCCCGGCCACCGGCGACGTGTGGATGGTCAACAAGGTCTGCTGGTACGCGGCCGAGCAGGCCGACGCCACGGTGCTCACCACCGTGGACCGGGAGACCGCGGTGGCGGTCCGGGTGCCACGCGAGTACGGGCAGCCGTTGCAGCGGGTCGCTCCGATCTCGGACACGGTCGTGGCCGCGGTGCCCTCCGGCGGCGACATTCCCACCGGCTGCCGGGGCTGACCCGCCCCGGCTCCACCGCGGCGGTCAGTGCAGGCCGACCCCGCGGTTGAGGGCGGTGCGGATGAGCCGGTCGACCAGCTTCGGGTACTCCAGGCCGGCGGCCGCCCACATCCGCGGGAACATCGACGACGGCGTGAAGCCCGGCATGGTGTTGATCTCGTTGAGGTAGACGTCCAGCTCCGGGGTGACGAAGAAGTCGACCCGGGCCAGGCCGGCGCAGTCCAGCGCGGTGAAGGCGCGCACCGCGTACTCCTGGACCTGCCGCGTCACCCGGTCGGGCAGGCCGGCGGGGATGTCGTACTCGCAGGAGTCGTCGAGGTACTTCGCCTCGAAGTCGTACCAGTCGTGATCGGCGACGACCCGCACCTCGGCCAGC
Organism: Micromonospora sp. WMMD812; assembly: GCF_027497215.1. NCBI lineage: Bacteria > Bacillati > Actinomycetota > Actinomycetes > Micromonosporales > Micromonosporaceae > Micromonospora > Micromonospora sp. WMMD812. The sequence continues at coordinate 3,163,329 of NZ_CP114904.1, forward strand.
ACCGACGCCTCGGGCGCGCCCCCGGCCTCCCCCTCCAGCACGCCGCACTCGATCTCACGGCCGACGATCGCCCCCTCGATCAGCACCTTCGGGTCGATCTGCCGGGCCGTGGCGACCGCCGCGTCCAGCTGCGCCCAGTCGCTCACCTTGGTGATGCCGAACGACGAGCCGGCCCGGGACGGCTTGACGAAGACTGGCAGGCCGAGCCGGTCCTTGTCCGCCTCGGTCAGCGTCATCCCGCTGCGCAGCACGACGTACGGGCCGACCGGGATGCCCTCGGCGGCGCAGAGCTTCTTGGTGAACTCCTTGTCCATCGCGGCGGCGGAGGCGAAGACGTTCGCCCCGACGTACGGGATGCCGGCCATCTCGAGCATTCCCTGGATGGTGCCGTCCTCGCCGTACGCGCCGTGCAGCACCGGGAAGACCACGTCCACGTCGGCCAGGGCCTGGGGCCCCTCGGCCGGGTCGAGCACCATGAGCCCGTTGCCGGTCGGGTCGGCGCGCAGCACGAGGTCGACGCCGGACTGGGCGGTGATCTCCGGGAGCTGGCGGGACTGGATGGCGAGCTGCTCCGGGTCGCCGCTGGTGAGCACCCACTGCCCGGCCCGCGTGATGCCGACCGGCACCACCTCGTACTCGTCGGGGTCGAGCGCGCCGATCACGCTGCCCGCGCTGACTGCGGAGATGCCGTGCTCCGGGCTGCGGCCGCCGAAGACGATCGCCACGCGGGTCTTGCCTGGGGTGGTCACTCCGGTCACCTCTCCGGTCGCGGACGTGGGCGCGTCGCTCACCCGGTTGACCTTACTGTGCGTGGCGGCGGACCGAGGGCATACCCGGTGAGACGCGGCGCGATACCGCAATCGGTCAGCAGCCGATATACGGTGCGTAATCGCCCCTCCGGTCGGGGCGGCGAGTCGCGGCCGGCGTGGCGGAGCGGGTCGGGGCGGCGAATCGCCGGTGCGGTGGAGCGGGTCGGCGGTCCGGCCGCTCGCCCCACTACGCTGCTCGGCTGTGAGCTCCGACGCCCTCATCGAGTCCCTGTCGGCCGCGATCGACGCGCGCCCGGACGACCTGCCGCTCCGCTTGCACCTCGCCACGATGCTGCTGGACGCCGGTCGCGGTGGTGAGGCGATCGCCCAGGTCGGCCAGGCGCTCGCCCGGGACCCGGGCAACGAGCAGGCGCAGGCGCTGATGCAGCGGGCGCTCGGCGCCGCCGTACCCCCGCCGCCGCCCACGCCCGACGCGGCGTCGGCCGGCCCGGCGCCCGCCGCGCCGGCGCAGCGTCCGGCCCCCGCCGGTGCCGCGGGTGACGATCCGCTGGCGGCCTACGAGCAGGAGCTGGCCGACGTCGTGCCGCCGCGCTTCGCCCGGGCCGGCGACGAGCCGGAACCCGTGGCCGGCGACCACGACCGGGTGTATGACGTCGAGACCGCCACGATCCGGCTGGCCGATGTGGGCGGCATGTCGGCGGTGAAGGAGCGGTTGGAGCTGGCCTTCCTCGGCCCGCTGCGCAACCCGCAGCTGCGCAAGATGTACGGCAAGAGCCTGCGCGGCGGCCTGATGCTCTACGGGCCGCCCGGCTGCGGCAAGACGTTCCTCGCCCGCGCCGTGGCCGGGGAGATGGGCGCCAAGTTCATCTCGCTGTCCATCGTGGATGTGCTGGACATGTGGATGGGCAACTCGGAGCGGAATCTGCACGAGCTGTTCCAGGCGGCCCGCCGGAACGCGCCGTGCGTGCTGTTCCTCGACGAGGTCGACGCGCTCGGTCACAAGCGCTCCCAGGTCAGTTCCAGCTCGATGCGGACGCTGGGCAACCAGCTGCTGGCCGAACTGGACGGCATGGAGGGCAGCAACGAGGGCGTCTTCGTGCTCGCCGCGACCAACACGCCGTGGGACGTCGACCCGGCGCTGCGCCGCCCGGGCCGCCTCGACCGGGTGGTCCTGGTCCTGCCGCCGGACGCGGAGGCCCGCCGGGCCATCCTCGAGTACCACCTGCGGGAGCGGCCGATCGCCGGCATCGACCTGCACAAGGTGGTCGCGGCCACCGAGGACCTGTCCGGCGCGGACCTGGCCCACCTCTGCGAGACCGCCGCCGAGTACGCGATGGCCGACTCGGTCCGCAGCGGCGAGGTACGGATGATCGAGCAGCGGGACTTCGACCGGGCGCTGAAGGAGGTCCGGCCGTCGACCCGGCCCTGGATGTCCACGGCCCGCAACGTGGCGATGTTCGCCAACGAGGGCGGCGTCTACGACGACCTGGTCGCCTACCTCAAGAAGCGCAAGCTGCTCTGACCGCCTGGCGGACCGGTCCGACGGCGACCGCGCCCGGCTCACGGCGGACGTTCGGCCCCGGTCTGCGCCCCGGCGCCGTCAGTCGCGGGCGTGCCGCCGGCCCACGGCGATCACCTTCACCCGCTGGCGGCCGGCCCGCACCATGCCCAGCGCCATGAACGCGCCGGCGATCCGGTCGGCCGCCTCGCGGCTGCTTGCGCCGACCACCTGGCGGCGCCGCTCCGGGCTGGTCCGCTCGTTGCGGCCGGGCCCCTCGAAGGGGCGCACGTCGGTGAGCACCACCAGGAAGCGGGTCATCGCCGGCCCCCGGGCTGGCCGGCGTGGACGTGCGGACCGCTGGGCACGCTGACTCCCTTCGGACGGGCCGGGACGGCGCGGCACGCGGCGACCGGGTACGGGGGAGAAACCCGATCGCCGCGCGCCCCATCCCCTCCGGTCGCTCACCGCCACCGTCGCCACGACAACCGGCGGTGAGGACGCGGTAACAGATTGACAGCTGTACAGCCATGAATGCAACTCTCATCGGCGTTCTCTCATGTACCGACTCCCAAATGTGTGTAACTATCGATGCATGGCCCCCAAGACCGCCCGCGCCCGCCGCCTCGGCATGGCCCTGCGCACCCACCGGGAGGCCGCCGGCCTGACCCTGGAGACGGCGGCGGACGAGATCAACAGCACCCGCAGCACACTGTCCCGCTACGAGAACGCCCAGACGCTGGTCAGCCCGGCCACCGTGCGCGCGCTGCTCACCCTCTACGGGGTCGCCCCGGAGGACGTCGCCGCGGCCGTCGAGCTGGCCAAGGACGCCCGCAAGCCGGGCTGGTGGGTCTCCTACTCGTACCTGCTGGACCGCCGCACCATCGACTTCATCGCGTTCGAGTCCGAGGCGACCGGCATCGCCAACTTCGAGCCCTCCGTGGTCCCGGGCCTGCTGCAGACCGCCGACTACATCCGCGGCGTGATGCGCGGCGGCCCGCACACCCTCGGCGACGATCAGGTCGAACAGCGGGTCAAGTTCCGGCTGGACCGTCAACAGCGGCTCACCGCCAAGGAGCCGCCCATCCTCGACGCCATCATCGACGAGGGCGCGCTCCTGCGGCCGGTGGGCGACCGGTCGGTCATGGAGGGCCAACTGCGGCACCTGGTGAAGATGGCCGAGTTGCCGAACATCACCGTCCAGGTGATCCCGCTGGCCGCCGGCTACCACCGCGGCACCCGGGGGTCCCTGCACATCCTGGAGTTCGCCGACCCGGAGGACCCGATCATCGCCTCGGTGGAGACGGTGGCCGGTCAGATGATCCTCGACCGCCCCGGCGACCTCCGCACCTGCACCAAGATCATGGAACACCTGCGGACGGTCGCGCTGAGCCCGGCCGACAGCCGCGACCAGCTCCTCCAACTCCTGAAGGGACGGTAGGACCGATGACACCGACGATCAGCGCGGCGCTGGCCGCGGCGGGCTGGCGCAAGAGCAGCCGCAGCGGCGACGAGGGTGCCTGCGTGGAGGTGGCGGTGATCCCCCAGCTGGTCGCCGTCCGCGACTCCAAGGACCCGGCCGGCCCGGCGCTGCTCTTCGCGCCGGCCGCCTGGGCCGCGTTCGCCCAGGCGCCGCCGCGCCGCTGACCCCGCCCGGGGCCGGCCGTCGGTGGGCGGCGGCCGGCCCTGGGCGCTCGGCCGGCCGCCGGTGGGCGGCGGCCGGCCGAGCCGGTTCGCGTCGGCCTCAGGCGACCACGGGTCGAGGCGCCGGGCCGCTCCGCAGCGCCTCCAGCGCCGCGATGGCCACCCCCCGCGCGCCGGCCATGTCCCGGTCCGGCACCAGCGCGAACGCGGCCACGGCGGCCTGTTCCTCCCGGAGCACGGTGTGCTCGCGGACGGTGGCCAGGAACCAGTCGCGGAACTCCGGCGCCGCCTCCACCACCCCACCTCCGACGAAGTACGCGTGCGGGTCGGTGAAGTTGGCGGCGATGGTGAAGAGCCGGCCGAGCGCCATCGCCTGCTGGGTGAAGATCGCCCGGGCCAGCTCGTCGCCCCGCTCGCCGTAGGCACGGACCAGCTTGGCGGCCCGGGCCGGCGGCTCGGCGGCGAGCGGGTGACCGGCGTACCGGGTCAGCCAGTACGGCAACAGGTTTCGCTCGATAGCGGTCAGCGACGCGATGCTCTCCGTGTCCCCGGCGAAGCCGCAGGCACAGGTCGGCACGGGCTGCTCCGGCGCGAGCAACCCGTGCAGCGGGATGTGCACGTGGCCCAGCTCGCCCGCCATCCCGGCCGCTCCGGCGACCACCCGGCCCGCCTCGACCACGCCGCCGCCCAGCCCGGTGCCGACGATCGCGGAGACCGACGAGCGGACCATCGCGTCGGCTCCGAAGTGGACGTGGTGGGCGTAGAGCGCCGCCGCGTTGCCGTCGTTGTGATAGAGCACCGGCAGGCCGAGCCGGCGTTCGAGCGCACCCCGCACGTCGAAGCCGCGCCAGGCCGGCTGGGAAAAGTTCGTCGAGCCGCGCGAGGAGATCACGCCGGTGGCGCTGGCCGGCCCCGGCGTGTCCAACCCGACCGCCCGAACCAGCTCGCGCGGCACGCCGGTGCGGGCCAGGATGCCGTCGAGCGCACGGGCGAGCGCCTCGATCGCCGCGTCCGGCCCGTCCTGCACCTCACTCGGTATCTCCACCAGCCCGTCGACCAGGAACCGCCCGTCCAGGGTGAGAACCGTCGCGTTGTTGCTGGTGCCGCCGTTGTCCAACCCGACGACCACCGGCACGCCTGCGCTGCCCACGAACCGCCTCCCGTCCCTCGTCACGCCGGTCCTACCCGTGTACCACCACAGCGGACCGGCGGGCCCTGAGCCGAGGGTGCGCAACTGCCGGCGAATTCTCTATGCGATCATAGTTCTAATTTTTATTCATGTCGTGCTGCGGTTGGTCCCGGTACTGAGGACCACATAGGGAACCTGAGACGCTAGTGCCCGTTCCCAGCGCTCAGGATGGGGCCGCCCCTCGGCATCGGGCTGCTCGCTGTGCGGGGGCGGGCATGGACGGACATGTCATCCAAAGCGCTGACTCTGAGGCAGAAATATGCCTCAGAGTCATGACGCTCACCCGTGGTCCGTCTGCCGGGCCCCGACACCGCGGCCAGCCAGCCGACGCGGCGCGGTCAGGCCGGGCGGCGGGCGGTCACCGCGGTCGCCTCCAGGTCCTCGTCGTGCCGCACGCTGGGCACCAGCCCGGCGGCGGTCAGCTCGGCGCAGAGGGCGCCGGTCTGCCGTGCGGCCGCCTCGACCACCAGGTGCCCGCCGGGTGCCAGCCAGCGGGCCGCTCCGGCGGCCACCCGGCGCAGCACGGCCAGCCCGTCCGGGCCGCCGTCCAGGGCCACCGGCGCCTCGTGTAGCCGTGCCTCCGGGGGCATCAGCGCCACCGCCGCGGTCGGCACGTACGGGGCGTTGGCGACGACCAGGTCCAACCGTCCCTGCCAGCGGTTCGGCAGCGGCGCGAACAGATCCCCCTGGAACACCGGCACGTCGAGGGCGGCGAGGTTGCGCCGGGCGCACGCCACCGCGGCCGGGTCGATGTCGGCGGCGGCCAGCCAGCGTGGCGCGAGCCGCCGTGCCAGGGCCAGGGTGGTGGCCCCGGAGCCGCAGCAGAGGTCCACGACGGCTGGTGCCGGGCCGGTGACCGCCGCGGCGGCCGCGACCAGCAGGGCGGTCCGCCCGCGTGGCACGAAGACGCCGGGGTCGAGGGACACCCGCAGGCCGCAGAACTCCGCCCAGCCGAGCAGGTGTTCCAGCGGCGTCCCGGCGATGCGACGGTCGACGAGGTCGGCCAGCGCGGTCGGCGAGTCGGCGGCGTCGAGGAGCAGGTCCGCCTCGTCCTCGGCGTAGACGCAGCCGGCGGCGCGCAGCTGGCGTACGAGGGAGGGGCGGTCGGGAGAGAACGGCACGGTCATGGCAAGCCTCCGGATGCGCTCGTCGGCGCTCCCGGTGGCCGCTATCGGCGCGGCGTGGATCCGGGAGGGAGCGCCGGTCCTGCTGTCTGGTGGATCGGACTCACCTCCTCTGGTCGGGGCCTTCGACAGGCAACCCGAACGATAACCCGCCCGGTCGTCGGTCAGTCCGCCGGCCCGCTGGCGTCGAGCGCGGCGGCGATGTCGGCCGCCAGGTCCGCGGTGTCCTCCACCCCGCACGAGAGCCGGACGAAGCCCGGCGCCGTGTCGTCGCCCCACTGGGCCCGCCGGTCCGCGGTGGTGTGCAGCCCGCCGAACGAGGTGGCCGCGACGACCAGCCGGGCGGCGTCGACGAACCGGCCGACCCGGTCGGCGTCGCCGAGGTCGAAGGAGAGCACGCCGGGCATCCGGCGCATCTGGGCCGAGGCCACCGGGTACGCCGGGTCCTCCGGCCGGCCGGGCCAGCGAAGGCCGGTCACGTCCGTGCGGCCGGCGAGCAGCGCCGCGACGGCAGCCGCGTTGGCGGTCTGCCGGGCCAGCCGCAGGTCCAGGGTGGCCAGCGACCGGTGGGCCAGCCACGCGTCGAATGGGCCGGGAATCGCCCCGGTCAGGTTGCGCCACCCGGTCAGCGCGTCGAGCAGCTTCGCGGACCGGCTGGCCAGGTAGCCGAGCAGCAGGTCGGAGTGGCCGGTGAGCGCCTTCGTGCCGGAGGCGACGACCAGGTCCGCGCCGAGGTCCAGCGGCCGCTGGCCGAGCGGGGTGGCGGTGGTGTTGTCCACCGCGAGCAGCGCGCCCGCCGCGTGCGCCTGGTGCGCCAGGGCGGCCACGTCGACCACGTCCAGGCCCGGGTTCGCCGGGGTCTCCACCAGCACCAGCCGGACGCCGTCCAGGGCTGGGTAGGGCCCGACGGTCGGCGCGTAGCGCACGCGTACGCCCAGTTCCGCCAGCACGTCGGTGGCGAACGCTCGCACCGGGAAGTACCCGTCGGTGGGGAGGACCACGGTGTCCCCCGGCCGCAGCACGGTCAGCAGCAGCCCGGTGATCGCCGCCTGCCCACTGGCGAAGACCCGGCAGTCGCCGCCCTCCAGCTCGCCGATGGCCGCCTCCAGCAGCCGCCGGGTCGGGTTGTCGGGCCGGCCGTAGCCGTTCGGTGCCGCCGAGGGGCCCTGGAACGGGTCGAGGTGGTACGGCGCGGCGAAGACCGGGCCGGGCAGGAAAGGCTGCCCGGGCTCGGGTTCCGGCAGGCCGGCGTGCACGCAGCGTGTGCCGTCCCCCATGTCGCTCATCAGATCCTCACTCGTACGACTCGGGCTTGGCGGTGCGGCTCATCAGGGTGTCCACGGCGAGACGCGGGTCCATCCCCTCGTGGCAGATCCGCTCGACCTGCTCGGTGATCGGCATCTCCACGCCGTGGGCCCGGGCCAGGTCACGGATGGCCAGGCAGCTCTTCACGCCCTCGGCGGTCTGCCGGGTCGCGGTCTGCGCCTGCTCCAGTGTCTCGCCGCGGCCCAGGTGTTCGCCGAACGTGCGGTTGCGGGCCAACGGGGACGAGCAGGAGGCCACCAGGTCACCCATTCCGGCCAGGCCGGCGAAGGTGATCGGGTCCGCGCCGAGCGCCACGCCCAGCCGGGCGGTCTCGGCCAGGCCTCGGGTCATCAGCATCGCCCGGGTGTTGTCGCCGAAACCCATCGCGGTCGCGATGCCGTACGCCAGGGCGATCACGTTCTTGACCGCCCCGCCCAGCTCGCAGCCGATCACGTCGTCGTTGGTGTAGGGGCGGAAGTACGGCGTCCGGATCGACGACTGCACGAGCGTGGTCCGCCGGCTGTCCGTCCCGGCGACCACGGTCGCGGCCGGCTGCTCGCCCGCGATCTCCGGGGCGAGGTTCGGGCCGGAAACCACCACGACCCGGTCGGCCGCCACCCCGGCGGTCTCCACGATCACCTCGCTCATCCGGCGGGTGGTGCCCAGCTCGATGCCCTTCATCAGCGATACCAGTGTGGCGTCCGGGTGCAGGTGCCCGGCCCACTCGGCGAGGTTGCCCCGCAGGGTCTGCGACGGCACCGCCAGCACCACCAGCTCGGCGCCGGCGATGGCCTCGGCGGCGTCCCCGGTCGCGGTCACCCGGGCCGGCAGGACCAGCTCCGGCAGGTACTCCGGGTTACGCCGCTCGGCGCGCAGGGCGTCGGCGATCCGCTGCCGCCGGGCCCAGATCGTGACGTCCCGGCCCGCGTCGGCGAGGATCTTGGCGAACGCGGTGCCCCACGAGCCCGCACCCAGCACCGCGACGTGCCCACTCCGCTCGCTCACGCCGCCGCTCCGCTTCGCTCCGCGGCGCCGTGAGGCGCCCCGCTGCTGTGCCCGATGGTTCGCTCGCTCCGCTCGCTCACGCCACATCGCCCTGCTGCTGGCGCTGCGCCCGACCAGGTCGCTCCCAGAGCGGCGGCGGCGTGCCGCCGCGGATGTCGGCGACCATGTCGCGCAGGCGCAGCATGATCACGTCCGTCATCTCCTCGAGGGTGGCCCGGGTCGGCTGGGCGCCGGCCCAGCGGGTCAGGTCGATCGGCGGGCCGGCCACCACGGTCACCGGGATCCGCGGGCGCAGGCTGAGCCGGGCCGTCCGCGGGTCGAAGATCCGCTCCGGCCCCCACATGGCCACCGGGACGACCGGCGCGCCCGTGGCCAGCGCCAGCCGCGCGGCGCCGGTCTTGCCCCTCATCGGCCACAGCTCCGGTTCGCGGGTGGTGGTGCCCTCGGGGTAGATCACCACGGCGCCGCCCGCGTTGACCGCGGCGACCAGCGCGTCCAGCGACCTGGCCGCGTCCACCGTGCCGCGCTCCACGGGGATCTGCCGGCAGCGGTGCAGGATCCAACCGACCACCGGCACCCGGAACACGCTCGCCTTGCCCAGGTACTGCGGCCAGCGCCCGGCGTCGTAGATGAAGTGCGCGGAGACCAGTGGATCGGCGTGCGACAGGTGGTTCGGCACGATGATCATGCCGCCGTCCCGGCGGAGGTGCTCCATGCCGCGCCAGGTCCGCCGGGTCCACACGGTCATCAGCGGCTTCACCAGCACCACGGCAAACCGTGCCCAGAACCCCAGCCTCCGCCGTGCCACCGCGCCTCCTCGTGCCGCCCGGGCCCCGGCACCGGACCCGCCGGTGCCACCCGCAGCCGAAATCATGCCTGCTCCCCCGTGGTACGGGCCAGTGAGGGTACCGCCGTCCGGCTGGCAGGATTGCGGTGTGAGTCAGCCGAGGTGGACCGTGGTGGTGCCGGTGAAGCCCCTGGCCGCGGCGAAGAGCCGGCTGCGGGGGGCCCTGCCGGGCGTACCCCACGAGGAGCTGGCGCTCGCCCTGGCGGCCGACACGGTCCGCGCGGTGCTGGCCTGCCCGGCGGTCGCCGGGGTGGTGGTCGTCACTGACGACACCCGCGTGGGCGCGGTGGCCCGGGAGGCGGGTGCGCGGGTGCTGCCGGACCTGCCGGACGCCGGGTTGAACGCGGCGTTCCGGCACGGCGCCTCCGCCGCGCCCGGCGGGTGGGTCGCCGGCCTCACCGCCGACCTGCCCGCGCTGCGCCCGGCCGAGCTGGCCGCCGCGCTGCGGGCGGCGCAGGACGGCCCGCCCGTACGCCGGTTCGTGGCCGACGCCCCCGGCGACGGCACCGTGCTGCTCGCCGCGCCGCCGGGGGTGCCGCTGGACCCCCGGTTCGGGGTCGGCTCGGCCGCGGCGCACCTGGCCAGCGGGGCGCTGCCGCTGGTTGGCGACTGGCCGAGCCTGCGCCGGGACGTGGACACCGCGGACGACCTCGCCGCCGCGGTCGGGCTCGGGTTGGGGCCGCGCACCGCCGGCCTCGCCGGACCCCGCTGCCCGGCCGCCACGCCGGGCTGAGCGTGCCCCGTCCGGTGTACGGTGCTGGCATGCAGGGCACGGTGGCCACCTACGACGCGGCGACCCGCAGCGGCGTGCTGCTGCTCGACGACGGGACCGAGCTCGCGTTCCCGACCCGCGCCTTCGACGCCTCCGGGCTGCGCCTGCTGCGGCTCGGCCAGCGGCTCCGGGTGGAGACCGACGCGGCCGGCGACGTGATACGGGTGACGTTGCCGACGATGAGCTGACGCGTCGCCGCCAAGTTCATTTTGCGTTCACTGAAATCGGGTGATTATGAGCAGGTGAGCACCCCTCGCGAGAACCCCGCCCAGCCCGCGACCGAGCGCTCCGCGGCCCGCAACGGCACCCGCCTGCGCGGCGCCGACGGCCGATTTCGCCCGGACGACCTGCCCGACGACCTGAACCAGGCCGAGCAATCCTCGGCCGCCCGCACCGACGTCCCCGACTCCGACGCGCCGGCCGCCTCCTCTGGGCTGGACGAGGTGCTGGACCCGGTCGCCACCCCCGGTCCCGCCACCCCGGGCCCGGTTCCGGGCCTGCCCGACGACGAACCACCGGTCGTCGAGCCGCTGCCCGAGGACCGGTTCCTCAACCGCGAGCTCTCCTGGCTCGACTTCAACGCCCGGGTGCTGACGCTCGCCGAGGACCCCCGCACGCCGCTGCTGGAGCGGGCCAAGTTCCTGGCCATCTTCGCGAGCAACCTGGACGAGTTCTACATGGTGCGGGTCGCCGGGCTGAAGCGCCGGCTGCAGGCCGGCCTGCCGGTCCGCGGTGGCGACCGGATGCCGCTGCGGACCCAGCTGGAGCAGGTCTCGGAGAAGACCGCGGCGCTGGTCGCCCGGCACGCCGCGTGCTTCGTCGACGACGTGCTGCCGAAGCTCGCCGCCGAGGACATCCGGATCCTGCGCTGGAGCGACCTGGACGACGCCGAGCGGGAGCGGCTGCGCACGTACTTCCGCGAGCAGATCTTCCCGGTCCTGACGCCGCTCGCGGTCGACCCGGCGCACCCGTTCCCGTACATCTCCGGACGGTCGCTCAACCTGGCCGTCGCGGTACGCGATCCGGACGGCGGGTCGGAGCTGTTCGCCCGGGTGAAGGTGCCGAACAACGTGCCCCGGTTCGTCCGGGTCGCCCGGGACCAGCCCGGGCTGCGGATGCTGCCGGTGGAGGACCTGATCTCGGTGCACCTGGGGCAGCTGTTCTCCGGCATGCAGGTGGTCGAGTGCCACCTGTTCCGGGTCACCCGCAACGCCGAGGTGGAGGTCGACGAGGACCGCGACGAGGACCTGCTCCAGGCGCTCGAGCGGGAGCTGGCCCGGCGCCGGTTCGGCCCACCGGTGCGGCTGGAGGTGGCCGCGTCGATCACCGACCACACGCTCGAGCTGCTGGTCCGCGAGCTGGACATGGACGACCAGGACGTGCTGCGGGTGCCCGGCCTGCTCGACCTCTCCGCGCTCTGGCAGCTCTACAACGAGGCCGACCGGCCCGACCTGAAGGACAAGCCCTTCGTGCCGGCCACCCACCCGCGGCTCACCGAGGGCGAGGTGCCGCGCAGCGTCTTCGCGACCCTGCGCGACGGTGACATCCTCGTACACCACCCGTACCACTCGTTCGCGACCAGCGTGCAGCGCTTCATCGAGCAGGCGGCCGCCGACCCGAACGTGCTGGCCATCAAGCAGACGCTCTACCGCACCAGCGGCGACTCCCCCATCGTCGACGCCCTGGTCGACGCCGCCGCCGCGGGCAAGCAGGTGGTGGTGCTGGTGGAGGTGAAGGCGCGCTTCGACGAGGTGGCCAACATCGGCTGGGCAAGGACGCTGGAACGCGCCGGCTGCCACGTGGTGTACGGCCTGGTCGGGCTGAAGACGCACTGCAAGACGGCGCTCGTCGTCCGGCAGGAGGGCAACCAGATCCGTCGCTACTGCCACATCGGTACCGGCAACTACCACCCGAAGACCGCCCGGCTCTACGAGGACTTCGGCATGCTCACCGCCGACCCGGAGATCGGGGCCGACCTGACCGACCTGTTCAACGTCCTCACCGGCTACAGCCGGCAGACCGCGTACCGGCGGCTGCTGGTGGCCCCGCAGGGCATCCGCAGCGGGCTCATCGAACGGATCGAACGGGAGATCTCGCACGTCCGGCTCGGCATGCCCGGCCTGGTGCAGTTCAAGGTGAACTCGCTGGTCGACGAGCAGATCACCGACGCCCTCTACCGTGCCTCCCGGGCCGGGGTCCACGTCGACCTGTTGATCCGGGGCATGTGCACGCTGCGGCCCGGGGTGTCCGGGCTGTCGGAGAACATCCGGGTCCGCTCGATCCTCGGCCGGTTCCTGGAGCACTCGCGGATCTTCCGATTCGGCAACAACGGTGACGCCGAGTTCTGGATCGGGTCGGCGGACCTGATGCACCGCAACCTGGACCGCCGGGTGGAGGCGCTGGTGCAGGTCACGGACCCGGTCGCCCGGGCCGAGCTGGACCATGTGGTGACCGCCGCGATGAGCCCGGACGTGGAGGCGTTCGAGCTGTCCGCGGACGGCACGTGGTTCCGGCGGACGGGCACCGCGGAGGAGCCGCTGGCCCACCTGCAGGAGCTGTTGCTGCGCCGAGTGGGCGGCACCGCCGGCTGACCGCGAGGCATAGGCTGACGGGATGGTGGAGGAGGAGCGAAAGTACGAGGTGGACGACACCTTCGTGCTGCCCGACCTGGCCAGCGCCGCACCGTCCGGCGGCGGAGTCCGGGCCCGGCCGCCGGTCACCCTGGTCGCCACCTACTTCGACACGGTCGACCTGCGGCTGGCCCGGGCCGGCGTCTCGCTGCGCCGCCGTGAGGGCGACGAGCTGCCGTGGACGGTGAAGCTGCCCACCGACATCCCGGGCATCCGGCAGGAGATCTCCCGTCCCGGGCCGGCCGGTGACCCGCCCGCGGAGCTGGCCGGGCTGGTCAGCGTCCACGCCCGGGGCGCGCCGCTGGCCCCGGCCACGGTGGTACGCACCGAGCGGCACGCGTACGACGTCGTGGGGGCGGGCGGCGAGGTGCTCGCCGAGGTGGTCGACGACCGGGTGACCACGCTCGCCGGCGACGGGTCCACCACCGGCGCCTTCCGGGAGTTGGAGGTGGAGCGGAAGGCCGGCGGTCGGGCGCTGCTGGACCGGGTCGGGTCGGTGCTGCGGGCGGCCGGGGCGCGGGGCGGCTCGTTCGTGCCGAAGCACGTCCGCGCGCTCGGCCCGGCGGCCCAGGGCGAGCCCGACCTCACCGCGCCCGCCGGCCTGCCGGCCCACCCGACCGCCGGGGACGTGGTGACCCAGGCGGTCCGGCACGGCGTACGACGGCTGGTGGAGCACGACCCGCTGGTCCGGCTCCGCGTACCGCTGGACGGCGACACCCCGGTGCACCAGATGCGGGTGGCCTGCCGGCGGCTCCGCAGCGACCTGCGGACCTTCGCCCCGGTGCTGCGGTCGGCGTGGTCCCGCCCGCTCCGCGACGAGCTGCGCTGGCTCGCCGGGGTGCTCGGCGCGGCCCGCGACGCCGAGGTGCTGCGTGACCGGTTGCGGCGCACCGCCACGGCCGACCCCACCAGCCCGCTCGACCCGGCCGCCGTGGACCGGCTGGACGCCGCGCTCGCCGACCGGCAGGAGCGGGCGCTCGCGGCGGTGGACGAGGCGCTCGGCTCCCCGCGCTATCTGGCCCTGGTGGACGCCCTGGTGCTGGCCGCCCGGGCGCCCCGGCTCACGCCGGAGGCGGCAGAGCCCGCCACCCGGGTGCTGCCCAGGCTGGTCGCGAAGCCCTGGCGGCGGCTCGCCGGCGGGAAGGACCGTCCGGGCGAGGTGGCGTCGCTCGACCCGACCGGCCCGGACGACCGGTGGCACGCGGTGCGCAAGCAGGGCAAGCAGGCCCGGTACGCCGTGGGCGCCGTCGCGCCGGTGCTCGGCGGGGGCGCCCGGAAGCTCGCCACCGCGCTGGCCCGGGTGCAGGACCTGCTCGGCGAGCACCAGGACGCGGCGGTCGCCGCGGAGACCTGGCTGGCCCTGGCCGCCGCGAATCCGACGGACCACGAACTGGCCGTGACCGCCGGCCGGCTCGCCGAACGGGAGCGGGCCACCGTACGCCGCGTGCGGGCGGAGTTCCCGGCCGCCTGGCACCGGGCGACCCGGCGGAAACGGACCAGGTGGCTGAGGTGACCGAGATCCGGGCCGCCGGCGGCGTGGCCTGGCGGCCGACGCCGGCCGGGGTCGAGGTCTGCCTGGTGCACCGCCCCCGCTACGGCGACTGGTCGCTGCCGAAGGGAAAGCTGGAGCCGGCCGAGCACCCCTTGGTGGCGGCGGTACGCGAGGTTGCCGAGGAGACCGATGTACGCGCGGTGCCGCAGGTCCGGCTGCCGTCCGCCCACTACCGCAGCGAGGGCCAGCCCAAGGTGGTCGACTATTGGTCGATGCGGGCGGTCGCGAAGGGCGGCTTCCAGCCCGGCACCGAGGTCGACGAGGTGTGCTGGCTCGGCGTGGACGAGGCGATCCGGCTGGTCAGCTACCCGCACGACGCCGAGGTGCTGGCGGCGTTCGCCGCGCTGCCGCCGGTGACCGGGACGGTGGCCCTGTTCCGGCACGCGCACGCCGGGAAGCGGGGCACCTGGTCCGGGCCGGACACCGCCCGGCAGCTCGACGCCGAGGGCTGGGCGCAGGCGCGGGCGGTGGCGGCGCTGGTCGCGCTGGTACGGCCGACCCGGCTGGTCTCGGCGTCACCGCGCCGGTGCGTCCAAACCCTCGACCCGGCCGCCGCCCAGCTCGACCTGCCGATCGAGATCTGCGGCGACCTGGACGAGCCCGGGCCGGGCCAGCAGCACGACGAGCGCACGCTCGCCCTCGCCGCCCGCCTGCTGGAGCTGGCCGGTGCCGACGAGCGGGTCGCGGTGTGCAGCCAGGGCAAGGTGATCCCCGGTGCTCTGGAGCGGCTCACCGGCCGCGTCGGGGAGGATTTCACCACGTCCAAGGGCGGCGGCTGGCTGCTCGCCTTCGCCGCCGACGGGCTGCTCTCCACCGAGCGCCTCTGACCGTCGTCGCGCCGGCCGGGCGCGGCCCGACGATTCTCCGCGCGGCGGTCGGCCGGGGCCGACGCCTGCGGGTACGCCGAAGGGCGCCCACCCGTTGCGGGGGACGCCCTTCGAACCGGCCCGGTCAGCGCCGGGTGGTGGCCTTCTTAGCCGGCGCCTTCTTCGCCGGCGCCTTCTTGGCCGCCGTGGTCCTGCTGGCCGCCGTGGTGGTCTTCTTCGCCGCGGCGGTCCGGCCCGCCGCCGCGGTCTTCCGCGCCGGGGCGGCCTTCTTGCTGGCGGCGGCCTTCTTGGTGGTGGCGGCCTTGGTCGCCGCCGTGGTCTTCTTCGCCGCGGCGGTCTTCGTCGCGGTGGTGGTCTTCTTCGCCGCCGCCGTCTTCGCCGCTGCGGTCTTCTTGGCCGCCGTGGCCTTGGCGCCGGTCGCCTTCGCCCCGGTCGTCTTGGCGGCCGTGACGGTCTTCTTCGCCGCCGCCGTGGCCTTCGGCACCTTGCCGCTGGCCACCATCTCCTTGAACCCGGCCCCGGGTCGGAAACTCGGGACCGATGTCTTCTTGACCTTCACCGCCTCGCCGGTACGGGGGTTCCGGGCTGTTCGCGCGCCACGGACACGCTTTTCGAACGCTCCGAAACCGGTGATCGCCACCTTCTCGCCCTTGGTGACCGCCGCCTGGACCTCAGTGAGGACCGCCTCGAGCGCGGCCGACGCCGTCTTCCGGTCCCCCAGGCGAACAGCGAGCGCCTCGATGAGCTCGGCCTTGTTCACGACTTCCTCCCGATTGTGCAACTGACTCGTCGCGAGCCATTCTGCGCGCACGGTATGCCCTGTGCTGGCTGGACACAAACATTCGGTGGAAAAAAGCCCTTGTGTCGTAACGGATTCGCCCCCACCGGCGGGGCCGGTGGGGGCGGAATCCGATGTGCGGTCGGGCGTACGGCTATGCCACGGACGGCAGGAACGGCCGTCGGCCGCCCTCGTAGGCGCCGATCTCGGCCTCGTGGCGAAGGGTGAGTCCAATGTCATCCAAGCCCTCCATCAAGCGCCAGCGGCTGAAATCGTCCAGCGGGAACGACCAGGTGGCGTCCCCGGCGCGGACCTCGCGGGCGGTCAGGTCGACGGTGACCGGCGTGCTCGGGTCGGACTCGACGGCGTTCCAGATTTCTTCGACGGCTTTCAATTCCAACTCGACCGGCAGCAGACCCTCCTTGAGCGAGTTGCCGCGGAAGATGTCACCGAAGCGGGGGGCGATCACCGCCCGGAACCCCCAGTCCCGCAGCGCCCAGACGGCATGCTCCCGGGAGGACCCGGTGCCGAACTCCGGGCCGGCGACCAGAATCGACGCACCTGAATACGATTGATCGTTGAGAACGAATTCCGGATCTTCCCGCCAGGCGCTGAAGAGTCCGTCGGCGAAACCGGTCCGGGTCACCCGCTTGAGGTACACGGCCGGGATGATCTGATCGGTGTCCACGTTGGAACGACGCAGCGGCACGGCGGTGCCGGTGTGGGTGGTGAACTTCTCCATCAGCGGTGTCCCCTCACAGATCGGCGGGAGCGGCGAGCCGGCCGACCACGGCGGTCGCGGCGGCGACCGGCGGGGAGACCAGGTGCGTACGCCCACCCCGTCCCTGACGGCCCTCGAAGTTGCGGTTGGAGGTGGAGGCGGAGCGCTCGCCCGGCTTGAGCGTGTCCGGGTTCATGCCCAGGCACATCGAACAACCGGCGAAGCGCCACTCGGCGCCGGCGTCGGTGAAGACCTTGTCCAGCCCCTCCGTCTCGGCCGCCTCACGGACCGCGGCCGATCCGGGCACGACCAGCATCCGCACCCCGTCGGCCACCCGGTGCCCCCGGAGCACGTCGGCGGCGGCACGCAGATCCTCCAGCCGGCCGTTCGTGCAGGAGCCGACGAAGACCACGTCGACCGGCAGGTCGCGCAGCGCCACGCCGGGGCGCAGGTCCATGTACTCCAGCGCCCGGCGGGCGGCCGCGCGCTCCGGCTCGCTGTGGAACTCCTCCGGGTCCGGCACCGACGCGCTCAGCGGCGCGCCCTGCCCCGGGTTGGTGCCCCAGGTGACGAACGGGGTGACCTCGCCGGCATCGAGAGTCACCTCGGCGTCGAAGGTCGCGCCCTCGTCGGTGGGCAGCGTCCGCCAGTACGCGACCGCCGCGTCCCAGTCCGCGCCCTGCGGCGCGTTCGGCCGCCCCTTGAGGTACGCGAAGGTCGTCTCGTCCGGCGCGATCATGCCGGCCTTGGCGCCCCACTCGATGGACATGTTGGCGATCGTCATCCGGCCCTCCATGGAGAGGGCGCGGATCGCCTCGCCGCGGTACTCGACGACGTGCCCGCGCCCGCCGCCGGTGCCCACCTTGGCGATCAGCGCGAGGACCAGGTCCTTGGCGGTGACGCCGGGGCCGAGCCGGCCGGTGACGGTGACGGCCATGGTCTTCGGTCGGCTCTGCGGCAGTGTCTGGGTGGCGAGCACGTGCTCGACCTCGCTGGTGCCGATGCCGAAGGCGAGGGCGCCGAACGCGCCGTGGGTGGCGGTGTGCGAGTCGCCGCAGACGATGGTCATGCCGGGCTGGGTCAGCCCGAGCTGCGGGCCGATGACGTGCACGATGCCCTGGTTGTCGTCACCCAGCGGGTGCAGCCGCACGCCGAACTCGGCGCAGTTGCGGCGCAACGTCTCGATCTGGGTGCGCGAGGTGGGGTCGGCGATGGTGAGCAGGTCGCCGCGCCGCTGCCGGAACGCCGGATCGGCGTACCCGGTCGGCGTGTTGTGGTCCTCCGTCGCGATCGTCAGGTCCGGCCGACGCACCGGGCGGCCGGCGAGCCGCAGCCCGTCGAAGGCCTGCGGGCTGGTCACCTCGTGCAGGAGGTGCAGGTCGATGTAGAGCAGGTCCGGCTCGCCCGCGGCGGATCGTACGACGTGCGCGTCCCACACCTTTTCGGCCAAGGTCCTTGGCCGGGGAGTGACTCCCACCATCTGGACATCCTAAATTCTGGGAGGTAAATTTCGGCTTGTGGGACACAGTATGAGCGGTGTCGGCGTTCTCGACAAGGCGGTGGTCATCCTGGCCGCCTGCGTCGACGGCGCCAGCCTGGCCGAACTCGTTGAACGCACGAAGCTGCCCCGGGCCACCGCGCACCGGTTGGCGCAGGCGCTGGAGATCCACCGGATGCTGGTCCGGGACACCCAGGGTCGCTGGCGTCCCGGGCCACGGCTGGGTGAGCTGGCCAACGCGGCGCCGGACGTCCTGCTGACCGCCGCGGAGCCGCTGCTGGCCGCGCTGCGCGACGCCACCGGCGAGAGCGCGCAGCTGTACCTGCGCCGCGCGGACGAGCGGATCTGCGTGGCCGCCGCCGAGCGGGCCAGCGGGCTGCGCGACACCGTGCCGGTGGGGTCGGTGCTGCCGATGACGGCCGGATCGGCGGCCCAGATCCTGCTCGCCTGGGAGCCGCCGGAGGCCGTGATGCCGCTGCTGCCGCGATCCAAGTTCACCGGCCGCACGCTGGCCGAGGTCCGGCGCCGCGGCTGGGCGCAGAGCGTGGCCGAGCGGGAGGCCGGTGTGGCGAGCGTCTCGGCGCCGATCCGGGACCGCACCGGGCGGGTGATCGCCGCGGTCAGCATCTCCGGCCCGATCGAGCGCCTCGGCCGCCGGCCGGGCGAACGCCACGCCATGGCCGTCGTCCGCGCCGGCCAACGCCTCTCCGGCCTCTAACCCCCACCCCCAAGCGCCTGTCGATCATGAGCTTTGCGGCGGATTCGGAGATCATCTTCGCCGTCTACCTCATGATCAACAGGTGCGTGGGGGTGTGGCGGGGGCGGAGAGGGGTAAGTCGCGCAAAAGGCGAAGTGCCCGCCTCGCTAACGCGAGACGGGCACTTCCTGCTGTAGCCCCGACCGGATTCGAACCGGCGCTACCGCCTTGAGAGGGCGGCGTCCTGGGCCGCTAGACGACGGGGCCAGAACCATCTTTCCTTCGCCGCTCTGCCGAGCGGCGCCGCTGAAGTCTACCAGAACTCTTTCCGCCCCCCTCGCGGGGGCCGGAGCGGAACTCCGACACACAGCAGCGACCGACATTCTCGCGAACACCGGTTGCTGGGGTACCAGGACTCGAACCTAGACTAACTGAACCAGAATCAGTCGGGCTGCCAATTACCCCATACCCCATTGGCCCCTTGCGGCGCCGGGAATGAACTTTACCCTCCCGCCGCCAGCAGGCCAAATCCAACCCCCTACGTCCCATCTGACCTGGGGTTTCGGGTTGTCGGACGCCGGATCAGGCGACCGGCACCACCGGATTGGTGAGCTCGCCGATCCCCTCGATCCGCACGGTGACCGTATCCCCGTCGGTGAGCGGGCTAACCCCCGCCGGAGTGCCGGTGAGCACCACGTCGCCGGGCAGCAGCGTCATCACGTGCGAGATGTACGACACCAGCGCCGGCACGTCGAAGACCATGTCACTGGTGCGACCGAGCTGGCGGACCTCCAGGGCGTCCGGGTCGGGCCCCACCTCGCAGCGGACCTCCAGGTCGCGGACGTCCAGCCCGGTGGTGATCCACGGGCCGATCGGGCAGAACGAGTCGAACCCCTTGGCCCGGGTCCACTGGCCGTCGGAGCGCTGCAGGTCCCGAGCGGTCACGTCGTTGGCGCAGGTGTAGCCGAAGATGGCCTTCTCGGCGGCCGAGCGGTCGGCCCGGCGCGCGCCCGGCGCCCCGATCACCACCGCGAGCTCCGCCTCGTGCTCGACCTGCTTGGAGAAGATCGGCAGTCGGATCGCATCCCGCGGCCCGATCACCGAGGTGGACGGCTTGAGGAAGAGCAGCGGCTCCTTCGGCACCTCGCTGCCGTGCTCCGCGGCGTGCTCGGCGTAGTTGCGGCCGACGCAGACCACCTTGCTGGGCAGGATCGGCGAGAGCAGGCGGACGTCGGAGAGGGCCCAGCGGGCCCCACTGAAAGTGATCTTGCCGAACGGGTGGCCCTCGATCTCGGCGATGGTCAGGCCCTGCGGCCCGGCCTCCGACTCGCCCTCGACGACCCCGAACGACATTCCCTTGGCATGAGCGAAACGAGCGATACGCACCAGCACAATCTATCCCCGCGCGCGGCCGGACCGGGCCAGGCCGGCGGGTCGGGGGCGGCGACGCAGCCTACGCGAACGGCGGGTGAGCGGGGCCGGTTTCGCGACTTCGTACCCGCACGACGTGACCGCGCCCCTAGCGTCGGCCTCGGAGGTTCGTTCGTATGCCTGCATCGACACGACCACACAAGGCCCTCGCGGTGTTCGTACACTGCCTCGGCATCCTCGCCGCCGTGCCGGCACTGCCCGCGGTGGTTCCCGGACCGGCGGCCGCGCAGCCGCGACCGGCGGCG
Source organism: Micromonospora sp. WMMD812 (assembly GCF_027497215.1). Lineage (NCBI taxonomy): Bacteria > Bacillati > Actinomycetota > Actinomycetes > Micromonosporales > Micromonosporaceae > Micromonospora > Micromonospora sp. WMMD812. The sequence goes on from NZ_CP114904.1 coordinate 3,183,862, forward strand.
GTGGCGGCGCCGGAGCCGTCGCCGTCGGAGGAGTCCGGCTCCTCGCCGTCCGGCTCGGCCGGACCGGGCATGCCCGCGGCGCCGCCGGCGATACCCACACCCACCCAGGCCCTGCCACCACCGCCCAAACCGCCGGTCACCGTGGCGGTCGCGCCCGCCCCCACACCGGCGCCGGCCTACCGGATCCACGTCCGCAACACCGGGAACGCCCCGGTGGACACCACGATCCGCCAGGAACTGCCGGCCGGGACCGAACCCTCGGTCATCACCGCCGGCGGTCAGGCCACCCGGATGACCGGACAGTCGGCGAGCGAGGTCACCTGGCGGTTGAAGCTGCCGGCGCGGAGCGTCACGACGTTGAACACGTCGCTCGCCGCCGCCCCCGTGGGCCAGCCGGTGACCGCGCCGGCCTGCGCCTTCACGAGCGACGGCAGCCGGCCGTACGACTGCGCGACCGCCACCTGGAACGCGGCGGCCGGGCCGGTGACCCGTGACGAGGGGACGCCGGCATGGCAGCGGCCCCCGGTGCTCGTGGGCGCACTGGTCGCGGTGCTGCTGCTCGCCGGAGTGAGCTGGTGGGTGTGGCGGCGCCGGCGTCGCCGCCCGGTGGCCGCCGCGCTCGCCGCCGACGCCGAGCCGCCCGCCGACCCTCGGCGCGGCAGGGGAACCGTCTACCCGCGGCCGGCGACGCCCCGGCCGGTATCCCGCCGGCGCACCCCGCCGGTGTGGCTGATCGTGCCGGTGGCCGTGGCGGTGCTCGCCGGTGTGGTGGGCCTGGCCGGCTGGACGGCCACCCGTGAGGTCGCCGCGATCGACACGGACAAGCAGCCGACCGCCGGCGCCTGGCGCGGGAAGGGGGTCTCCGGCGCGGTGGGCGTGCCGCTGCGCGAGACGGCGTTCGAGTTCACCGTGTACCGGGTCGCCTGTTCGGCCGCCGGCGCCGCCACCGGGCGGCAGTGCCAGGCCACGGTCGGTGTGCGCAACCTCACCCCGGAGCACCAGGCCTGGCACGGGCAGCTCCAGCGGGCGTACCTGCCCGGCGGCCGGTGGGTGGGCACCGACGAGCCGGCCACCCGGAAGGCGAACCTGGGGCGGGACGTCTTCGCCCAACCGGTGGCCGCCGGAAGCCGGGTGGTGCTGCCGCTGGTCTTCACCGTCGACGGGCGGGACCCGCCGAAGCAGCTCGAGCTGCGCAGCGGGGTGTTCTCCGCCGGGGTGCGGGTGGACGTGCCCTGACCGGCTCGTGGGCGGCGGTCGTACCCTGGGGTCCGTGACCGCCGCCCTCGCCTCCACCACCGCGCTCGACGCGGCGGTCTGGCGCGCCCGGCGGGCGGCGCACGAGGAACGGGTCGACGCCTGGCTCACCCCGCACCTGGCCCGGCGGCGCCGCGGCGAGAAGCATCCGGTGGAGGACTTCCTCTTCACCTACTACTCGTACCGTCCGGCCCAGCTGCGGCGCTGGCACCCCGGCGCGGGGGTCGAGCTGCGCGACGCGGCCCCGGCCGAGTTCGGCCGCGACTACCGCGCCGGCGCCGCCGGGGTCACGCTCGACACCGAGGCGGTACGCGCCCGGCGCGCCGAGTCGATCCACTGGATCCGGTCGCTGCTCGCGGCGACCGCCGGCCGGCCCGCGCACCTCGGCTGCTTCGGGATGCACGAGTGGGCGATGGTCTACCGGCAGACCCAGGCGGAGGTCCGGCACAACGCCTGGCCCCTGCGGCTCAGCCCGGAGCAGACCGCGCGGACGGTGGAGGAGAACCGGATCCGGTGCAGCCACTTCGACGCGTTCCGCTTCTTCACCGCGCCGGCCCGTCCCCTGAACCTGCTCAGCCCGACACGGGAGACCCAGCACGCGCACGAGCAGCCGGGCTGCCTGCACGCCAACATGGACCTCTATAAGTACGCAAGCAAGCTCTCACCGCTGACCTCCTCGGAACTCGTAGCCGACTGCTTCGAGCTGGCGAAGGAGATCCGGACGCTGGACATGCGCGCCTCTCCGTACGACCTCTCCGAACTGGGCTATCCGCCCATAAAGGTCGAGACCGTCGAGGGCAGGCACGAGTATGTGCGGGCCCAGCGGTCGTTCGCGGAACGGGCTGCGCCCCTGCGTTCGCGCCTGATCGCGGAATGCGACCGACTCCTCGCTGCCTCTGGCGGCTGACCAACGCTCTCAGTCACCGCGGCGATCGAGGGGGGCGCCAGCAGCCTTGGCGGCTTGTTCGACCTTCGCGCAGTAGGCTTCGCGGGCAGCGGCGTCGATCGGTTCCTCGTACGCGGCCGTCGTCCCGGTCCTGCCGTCCAAGTGTTCACGCAGGATGTCGGCGTGTCCGGCATGCCGGGTGGTGCCGTTGAGAATGTGGACCATGACGTTGAACAGCTTCACGTCTGGCCTTGGCCACCACGGTACGTGTCCAGGCGCGTCGATGGGCAGGGCGTTGATCGTCGCATCCGAGTGCTCGCAGACGGACCGGTAGAGACCCACGATGTGCGCGCGCGTTTCGTGCTCAGTGGCCCAGTGTTCGTTCTTCCAGGCGCCCGCATCGTTCCACCGCGGTATCGGTCCGGGGAACGGCCGGGCGAAGACCTCGCCGAAATACCTGGCCTCCGAGTAAGCCTTGTGCTTGACCAACCCGAGGAGGTTGGTGCCCGTCGCCGTCAGGGGGCGGCGGATGTCGTATTCGGAGAGCCCGTCAAGTTTCCAGACCAGCGCCTCGCGCACTGTGCGCAGTTCATGGTGGAGGTAATCCTTGGCGAACTCATCGATCACGGTCTGCAAGCCTGCCAGAAGACGGTGCGAGCGGCGATAGCGGACGCATGCGGTGACGAAATGTACGCGATCGCCGTGTACATGGACCTCTACTGGACATGCGGGCCAGCCCGTACGACCTCGCCGACCTGGGCTACCCGCCCGTCGCGTCGAGACGGTCAAGGGCCGGCACGAGTACGTGCGGGCGCAGCGGTCGTTCGCGGAGCGCTCCGCGCCGCTGCGGGAGCGCCTGGTCGCGGCGTGCGACCGCCTTCTCTGAGCGGGTGCGGCCCTAGGTGAGACCCCGCGCGGGCACGTCCTCCGGGTGGCCCCGGTGCGCCGCCCACTCCGGCGCCAGGATCGACATCACGCTGGCGTCCACCCAGTCCTCGCCGTCGCGCAGCGCGTCCCGCAGCACCCCCTCGGCCACGAACCCGACCTTCTCGTACACCCGCCGGGCGCGCGGGTTGAAGGCGTACACCTCCAGCGACACCCGGTGCAGGCCGAGCTGCTCGAAGGCATACCCGACCATCAGCCGGGTGGCCTCAACGCCCAGGCCGCGGTCGCGCCCGCCCGGCCCGATGAGGATGCGGAAGCTGCAGCTGTGGTTGTGCGGCTCCCACAGGTTGAGCACCACCTCCCCGACGCAGGCGCCGCGCTCCCGGTCCACCACCGCCAGGTCGAGACGGTCGGTCTGCGCGTTGCGGCTGCCATACCACTGCCGCAGCCGCTCCTCGTCCGGCGCGTCGTCCGGCGGGCTGCCGGTCAGCCGGCACACCTCGGGGTCGGCCAGCACGACCCGGAATGTGTCCAGGTCCGCGTCGACGAACGGGCGCAGCAGCACGCGCTCGCCGGTCAGCGTGGGTTTGACCGAGAAGGGGACGGTCATCGCGGGCCGGCCGGCCCGAGCCGCTCCTCGAGGTCGGCCCGGCTGGGCAGGAACCAGAGCTGGCGGCCGCGGTTGGACTCGGTCACGAAGTCCCGCAACGCCGAGCTGGCCGCCAGGTGCGCGGAGATGTCACCGACGACGGCGAGCCGCAGCCGGTAGTTGACGAACTTCTGGACGATCTCGCCGGCCACCCCGCTGCGCAGCTGGAAGAACGCGTCGTCGAGCCGGCCGGCCGGCAGCACGACCAGCTCCGCGCCGCGCCCCAGCGCGTCGCCGATCACGTCGAGCGCGTCGGCGTCGTCGCGCAGCGCCGGGCCGTCGTCGGCGCAGTCGAGCACGGGTACGCCGTGCAGGTCCCGCAGGGTGTCGGTGGTCATGCCCCGAGACGGTACGGCCCGAAGCCCGCCGGACGCCGCCGATTTACCGGCCGCGGCACGACGCTCCCGGCGTAGCGCGCCCCGGCCGCGCGAGGCGGCCGGGCCCGAGCTGGCGCGGCCGGTCCGGAGCGGCGGTCACTCCCCGTCGACGCGGCGTTCCCGCTTGCGCTGCGACTGGCGCTTCTTCTCGGCCAGCCGGCGTTCCTTGGCCCCTCTCGACGGACGGGTCGGCCGGCGGGGCGGAGGCGGCGGCGCCACGGCCTCCCGCAGCAGCGCGACCAGCCGCTCCCGGGCGGCCTCGCGGTTGGCCAGCTGGGCCCGGTGCTCGCTGGCCGCGATGGTCAACACGCCGTCGACGAGCCGGCCGGCGAGCCGGCTCAGCGCCCGGGCGCGCAGCGATTCCGGCACGCTGGGCGAGCCGGCCAGGTCGAAGCTCAGCTCGACCCGGGAGTCGGCGGTGTTGACTCCCTGCCCACCCGGGCCGGACGACCGGGAGAACCGCTCCCGCAGCTCACCGGCGGGAACGACCCATCGGTCGCTCACCCGCAGTCCGTCATCCACTCCCCGAGGCTATCGCCCGGCCCGCTCGCTCGGGGACGGGGACGGGCTCGTCACGGACGGGCTCGGCGCCGGTCCGGCCGTCTCGTCGTCGGAGCCGGCTGCGGCGTACGCGACCGCGCCGACCAGGAGCAGGGCGATGACGCCGACCTTCGTGGTGACCGCGCGGATCAGCAGCCAGGCCGTCTTCCGCGCGCCCGGCACGCTCTTCTTGACCGTCTGATAGTCGGCCCAGCCGCGCCGCGCGCGCGTGTAGGCCGATCCCACACCCAACCCGATGAGCAGGCCCACCACCAGGAGGACCGCGATGAGAGGACGCTCCACCCACGCCAGTATCCATACTGAGCGTAATATTTCCATGGCCCGATGCTCCCGGGCCGGATATCCGACAGTGAAAGCCTTCCCACGCGGCGCAGAACGCCGGTACCCGCAGCTCAGCCGCCCTTGCCGATGATCGTGTCGGCGGTCTGCTGCACCTGGTCGATCGGGATGGCGAAGCCGATGCCGATCGAGCCGTTGCCGTCGATGGTGGCGATCGCGGTGTTCACCCCGACCACCTCACCTCGGGCGTTGACCAGTGGGCCGCCGGAGTTGCCCGGGTTGATGGACGCGTCGGTTTGCACCGCCGTGTGCCGGTTCGCGCCCAGCCGCACCTGCCGGTTCAACGCGCTGACGATCCCGGCCGTGACGGTGCCGGCGAGGCCGAGGGGCGACCCGACCGCCAGCACCGGCTCGCCGACCCGGGTGGACCCCGGCTTCGCCAGCGGCAACGGCGCCAACCCCGCGTTCGACGGCACCTTGAGCACCGCCAGGTCGCTGCGCGCCTCCCGGCCGACCACCTCCGCGGTGTACCGCCGGCCGTCCGGCAGCTCGACGGTGACCGACCCGCCGCCGCCCTTGGCCAGGATGTGGTCGTTCGTGATGATGTGCTGCTGGTCGTCCACGGCGAAGCCGGACCCGGTGGCCGTCGCCGCGCCGGACCCGCCGCCGCCGACCATCACGGACACCACGCCGGGCACCGTCCGCTCGGCCGCCGTGACCAGCTCCGCCGGCACGGGTGCCGCCGACGCCGCCGCCGGGCCGGGTGCGCCGTCGCGGCTCGCCACCCAGCCGCCGGCCGCCGCGCCGGAGGCCGTGGAGAGGGCCACCACCGCCAGTGCGGCGAGCGCCCGGCGCCGCCAGCGCCGGCCACCCGCGTCGCGCCCCGAGCCGGGCCCGTCCCAGCGTCCCCGCCCGTCCGGGTCCAGCTCCGGGGAGACGAACCAGGGACCGCGCGGCTCACCCAGTCCGGTCTGCACTGCCATGCGTACTCCTCACGTCGGTGTCTGGGCGGGTGGCCGGGTGCGGCCCGGCCGGCGGGTCAGGGCAGGCGGGAGAACCAACGCATAGAGCCGGCCGCCGCGCCCATCGCGAACACCAGCCCGAGACCGATGAACCGGGCGGAGACGTCCTGCCGTTCCGTGCGGTAGCCGACCGAGGTGCCGATGTCGTCGTAGACCGCGCGCAGCTCGTCGGTGGTGCTGGCCGCGTGGAACATGCCGCCGGTCTCGTCGGCGACGGCCTGGAGCGTCTGTCCGTCCACCGGCACCTGGATCGGCCGGCCGCCCCGGTCCACGAAGCCGCCGGGCGTGCCGAAGGAGATGGTGTGCACCGGCACCTTGGCGGCGACCGCCGCCCCGGCGGCCTCCATCGGGTCCAGGCCCGAGGTGTTCGCCCCGTCGGAGAGCAGCACGATCCGGGCCGGCGGTGGCTGTTTCGCGGCCTGGCTGTCCAGGCCCTTCACCGCGCCGAGCGACGTGTTGATCGCCTCTCCGATGGCGGTGCCCTGCACGCCGGTGATCCCCTCGGCGAGCCGGTCGATCCCCTCGTGCAGTGACTCCCGGTCCGTGCCGGGCGGCACGAGCACCGCCGCGCTGCCGGCGAACGCGACCAGCCCGACGTTGAACTCGTCCGGCAGCCCGTCCACGAATCGCCGAGCCGCGCCCTTGGCCGCGGCGAGCCGGTCCGGCTCCACGTCGGTGGCGAGCATCGAGGTGGAGACGTCCACCGCCACCATCACGGTGGCCCGCTCCCGGGGCACCCGCACCTCGGCGGTCGGCCGGGCGAACCCGACCACCAGCAGCGCGAGCATGGCGAGGAAGAGTCCGGCGGGCACGTGCCGGCGCCACGCCGGACGGTCCGGCGCGATCCGGTCGAGCAGCCGCAGGTTGGTGAAACGGACGGCGTACCGGCTGCGCCGTCGCTGCATCAGCAGGTAGGCCCCGGCCAGGACGAGCACTCCGAGCAACAGCCAGAGCCGGGCCGGTGACAGCCAGGTCATGCGGCACCTCCTCGGGCCGCGCGGCCGGGAGCCGCGGCCAGCCGGCGCTGGTCCTGCACGTGCCGCACGATGTCGGCGCACCAGTCCCGGTCGGTGCGCAGCGGGAGGTGGGTCGCCCCGCTGCGGCGCAGTGCCTGGCGCACCTGGTCGCGCTGGGCCGCCGCCGCGGCGGCGTACCGGTCCCGCAGCCGGCGGTCCGAGGTGGACACCTCGCGGCGGCGCCCGGTCTCCGGGTCGACGAGCGTGACCAGGCCGACGTCGGGCAGTTCCAGCTCGCGCGGGTCGGTCACCTCCACCGCCAGCACCTGGTGCCGGACGGCCAGCCGGCGCAGGGCCCGCTCCCAGGGCGGCGGGTCGTCGGGGTCGTCGGGCAGGCCGTCGAGGAAGTCGGAGACCACCACGGCGAGGCCGCGCCGGGTCGCCACGCGGTGCAGGGCCTCGAGCCCGTCGGCCAGGTCCGGCGGCGCGGGTGCGCCGCCCGCCGGGTCGTACGCGCCGCTGCGCGGGGCGGCCAGCAGGGCTCGGAGCAGGCCCAGCAGATGGGTACGCCCGCTGCGGGCCGGGAACCGGCGCAGCCCCGCCGGCGCGAGCAGTTGTGCGCCGAGCCGGTTGCCGACTCCCGCGGTGAGGAAGCCGACCGCGGCGACCGCGGCCACGGACAGCTCCCGCTTGTCCAGCTCGGCGGTGCCGAACTCCATGCTCGGACTGGCGTCCACCAGCAGCCAGGTGGTCAGCTCCCGGTCGGCGTCGACCTCACGGACGTGCGGTACGGCGGTCCGCGCGGTGACCGCCCAGTCCATCCGGCGCACCTCGTCCTCGCCCGGCCGGTACTCGCGGCTACCGGCGGGCTCGCTGCCCGGCCCGGGAAGCAGGCCGCGGTGTTGCCCGTGCAGCAGGCCGTCGAGCCGCCGGGTGACGGTCAGTTCCAGCCGGCGCAGCCGCTGGTCGGGAGCGAGTTCGGCGAGGCCCGGATCCGCCGGGACGGCGGCGGGGGTGCTGCTGCCCCAGCGCCTCATGCCGCCGCCAGGTCCGCAGCCGGTTCCGGCTGGGTGGCGAGCCGGGGTGGGGGTACCGCGTCGACCAGCCGGCGCACCACCGAGTCGGCGGTGACGCCGTCGGCGATCGCGTCGAAGGAGAGCACCAGCCGGTGTGCCAGGACGTCCGGGGCCAACTCCCGGATGTCCTCCGGCAGCGCGTACTCCCGGCCGCGCAGCAGGGCCTGGGCCCGGGCCGCGGCGACCAGGCCGAGGGTGGCCCGCGGGCTGGCCCCGTACGCCAGCAGCGGCTCGATGTCGGGCAGGCCGAACCGCCCCGGGTCCCGGGTGGCCAGGACGAGCCGAACCACGTACTCGGCCAGCGCATGGTGGACGAAGACGCGTTCGGCCCGGCCCTGCAGGTGCCGCAGCCGGTCCGGGTCGAGCACCTGGTGGGGCGTGGGCCGGTCGGTGCTCATGCGGTAGAGGATCGCCAGCTCGTCCGCGTCGCTGGGGTAGTCGACGACGACCTTCATGAGGAACCGGTCCCGCTGCGCCTCCGGCAGCTGGTAGACGCCCTCCGACTCGATCGGGTTCTGGGTGGCGAGCACCAGGAACGGTCTGGGCACCGGGAAGGTGCGCCCGCCGATGGAGACCTGCCGCTCGGCCATCGCCTCCAGCAGCGCGGACTGCACCTTGGCCGGGGCCCGGTTGATCTCGTCGGCGAGCACGAGGTTGGCCATCACCGGCCCCAGCTCGATGTCGAACGTCTCCTGCGACGCCCGGTAGATCCGGGTGCCGACGATGTCGGAGGGGACGAGGTCGGGGGTGAACTGGATCCGCGAGAAGGTGCCGCCCACCACGGTGGCGAGGGTCTGTGCGGCGAGGGTCTTCGCCACGCCGGGCACTCCTTCGAGGAGGCAGTGCCCGTCGGCGAGGAGGGCGGTGAGCAGGCGCTCGACGAGCCGATCCTGCCCGACGATCACGCGTCTGACCTCGAAGAGGGTCTGTTCCAGCTCGGCGGGTGTCGGTTCGGCTTCGACCGGGCTGGGCACGCTGGCCAGGGTGTCCGAGATGTCCGTCACGGTGCTTGCTTCCCGGGCCGACGGTCGGCAAACGTCGGATTATCAGCGTCGGAGTGGCGGTTTCACTCCCGGATCGGGACAACCCGCCCGACCGGGGGACGGACAGCCCGAGACGGTAGGAGAGACGCGGCCGGCGCAGACGGGGCGCCGGTGGGACGTCCGGGGCGGTTTCGAGGCCGGGTGGCGTCGGCCGGACATGAAGTCGGCCCCCGCGTCACGCGCGGGGGCCGACTCCGGTGCGGTCAGGAGGTGTGGACGACCAGGTGGAACGGCAGGTCGGCCGCGACGCCCGCGGAGTTGCGGGTCTGCACGAAGACCCCGTTGGGTGTGAGAAGCCGCGGCGCCACGGCGACCTCGCCGCCCGCCGGGATGCAGCACGAGTCCGGCCGGCCGATGGTGGCCACGTAGACGGCGCCCGTGACGACGTAGCCGTACTGGACCTCGTACTGGCCCACGCCGTACTTGATGACGGTGCCGGCGCCACGGGCCTTGGTGCCGTTGGCGTTGACGACCGTGATGCTGGTGCTGGCGGCGAGCGTGCTCACGCCGGACTTGAGCGCGGCACGCGAGAGGCGGGCCGACTCGGCCGACACCGGCGGCTGGCCGCCGTTGGCACGCGCGGCCGGCTGGACGGCGTCGGGCGCCTTCGCCGCCGGCTGGGCGACGGCGATCCCGCCCCCGGCCAGGGTGAGCCCCAGGACGGCGAACGTGATCGCGGCCGCCTTGCGTCGGAAGGAAGTGGTCATGGTGGTCCCCCTTGTGTGACCGTGCGAATTCGGCCGACCCGCGGGGCGGGACGGATGACTGCCCATTTGTGAATATGCCGGGTGGCTCCACGGTGAATCGCCGGGGAAATTGCTTGACCGCACCGTCGATGTTGTTTCTCAGGACGATCTGGACACCTGCTGAGCAGCGATTACTACTCAGAGTCGCGGAGCGCCGACCACGAGGAAGGTAGCACCGAAAAAAGCTGGGCGTCAATAGCGGATGGGTGCTGTTTGGACTGTCCGCAACCCGCCAGAAATTGTGAAAAGTGAAAGCTCGACCATTCATGAAAATGGCGGTGCCGGGCGGGGGCCCGGGGTGCCGGCGAACCGGGATAGGTTGCTCGCATGATCGTCGACCTTCCGGAGCGGACGACCGGGAGCCGGGTACGGCGGACGGTGGACGCACTCTGCTGGCTGGCGGTGGCGCCAGGGGCCGTCTGGGCCGCGCTCCGGCTGGCCGGGGTGGACCGGGGACCGCTGGTGCAGGCGCTCGCCTTCACCCCGTACGTTGCGGCTTGGAGCGCGCTGCCGCTGGTGCTCGCCCTCGCCCTGCGGCGCCGGTGGCCGGCGGTGCTCGCGGCGGTCACGGCGGTCGCCCTGGTCGGCGTGGTGGCGCCGCGGGCCCTCGACTCCCCGCAGCCGCGGGTGACCGGCCCGACCGTACGGCTGCTCACCGCGAACCTGCTCGCCGGCGCCGCCGACCCGGCCGTGCTGGTCGACCTGGTCCGGCGGCACCACGTCGACGTGCTGGTCGTGCAGGAGTTCACCCCGGGCGCGCTGGCCGACCTCGACCGGCTCGGGCTCGACCAGCTGCTGCCCCACCGGCAGCTCAACCCACTGGTCGGCACCCCCGGATCCGGCCTCTACGCGCGCTTCCCGGTCAGCGAGCCGGGCGTCCGGCAGCACCGCGGCGCGTGGGGCTTCACCCAGGCGTACGCCACGGTCGCCGTCCCCGGCGCGCCCCCGGTCCGCGTCGAGTCGGCGCACCCGGCCGCGCCGTACGCGGTGGACCAGGTCGACTTCTGGCGCGCCGACCTGGCGGCGCAGCCGCCGGCCACCCCGGACGGGCCGCTGCGGATCCTGGCCGGCGACTTCAACGCCACCCTGGACCACTCACCGCTGCGGGCCCTGCTGCGCACCGGCTACGTCGACGCGGCCGACGCCACCGGGCAGGGGCTGGTCGGCACCTGGGGCCCGTACGACGGCGATCCGATCCCTCCGGTCACGATCGACCACGTCCTGGTCGACCGCCGGATCGCCGCCCAGGAGGTCGAGGTCCTGCACCTGCCCGGCACCGACCACCGTCCCGTCCTGGCCACCCTCCGCCTTCCCGCCCCCTGACCCTTCCGCCCTCGCGAGCGGGTCAGACCTTGGCGCGGGCCAGGCCGTAGGTGAGGGCGTCGACGAGGGCGTGCCAGCTCGCCTCGACCACGTTGTGGTGCACGCCCACGGTGGTCCAGTCCCGGCCGGCGCCGTCGGCCGTCTCGACCAGCACGCGGGTGACCGCGCCGGTGCCGTGGCTGCCCTCCAGGATGCGCACCTTGTAGTCGGCCAGCTCGAAGTCGCGCAGCTCGGGGTAGTGCCGGGCCAGCCCGACCCGCAGCGCCTCGTCCAGGGCGTTGATCGGGCCGTTCCCCTCGGCGGTGGCGATCACCCGCTCGCCGCGTACCCGGATCTTGACGGTCGCCTCGGAGACGACCGCGCCGTCCTCCCGGTGTTCGACCAGCACGCGGTACGACTCGAGCGCGAACGGCCGCGCCGGGGCGCCCTCCGGCAGCTCGGAGCGGACCAGCAGCTCGAACGAGGCGTCCGCGGCCTCGAACGACCAGCCGCCGGCCTCCAGCTCCTTCACCCGCCGGGTCACCCGGGACAGGGTGTCCGGATGGCCGGCCAGGTCCAGCCCGAGCTCGCGGCTCTTGAGCTCGACGCTGGCCCGGCCGGCCATCTCGGTCACCAGGATCCGCATGTCGTTGCCCACCACCGACGGTTCCACGTGGTTGTAGAGCAACGGGTCGACCTTGATCGCGCTCGCGTGCAGCCCTGCCTTGTGGGCGAAGGCGGCTGCCCCGACGTACGCCTGGTGGGTGTCGGGGGCGATGTTGGCGATCTCGGCGATGGCGTGCGAGACCCGCACCATCTGTTCCAGGCAGCCCGCCGGTAGGACGGGCAGCCCGAGCTTGAGTTGGAGGTTGGCGACGACCGCGAAGAGGTCCGCGTTTCCCGGGCGCTCGCCGTAGCCGTTGGCGGTGCCCTGGACGTGGCGGACCCCCGCCTCGACCGCGGCGATGGTGTTGGCCACCGCGCAGGCCGTGTCGTTCTGGCAGTGGATCCCGAACCGCTCGGGGGCGACGCCGAGCCGCTCGGTCAGGTCGGCGATGGCCGCGGTGACCTGGGACGGGAGCATGCCGCCGTTGGTGTCGCAGAGCACCATGACCTCCGCGCCGGCGGCGAGTGCGGTCTCCACGACCGCCGCCCCGTACGCCGGGTCGTGCCGGTAGCCGTCGAAGAAGTGCTCGCCGTCGACGAAGACCCGGCGTCCCTCGGCGACCAGGTGCGCCACCGTGTCGTGGATCATCGCGAGGTTCTCCCCCGCGGTCGTGCGCAGCGCCCGCTCGACGTGCCGCAGGTCGGCCTTCGCCACCAGCGCCACCGCCGGGGTCTCCGCGTCGAGCAGGGCGCGCACCTGGGGGTCCTCGGCGACGGCGACGCCGGCCCGGCGGGTGGCCCCGAACGCGACGAGCACCGCGTGCCGCAGGTCGAGTTCCGCGCGCGCCCGCTGGAAGAACTCGGTGTCCTTGGGTACCGCCCCCGGCCAGCCGCCCTCGATGAAACCCACTCCGAACTCGTCGAGCAGCCGGGCCACGGCCAGCTTGTCGACCACCGAGTAGCTGAGCCCCTCGCGCTGCGCGCCGTCGCGCAACGTCGTGTCGTAGACCTGGAACCTCATGGTGTGCCTCTCTCTGCACGAACTGCGGGACGCGGGCGGGCAGCGGCCGGACCAGACCACCGGGAGCAACAAAAAGACCCCCCGCGAATGCGGGAGGTCTGCGCGCTCGGCGGAGAGGAAGCCGGCGCGCTAGTTGCGAATAAGCAGGGCGGTGCTGGTCACGATCACCACTCTGCCACTCGATCGCGGTTTTGGGAGAAACAATCCAGATGTCGGGACGGCGGGCGGAGTTCCGCGACCGATTTCAGCTGCGGGCCGGCTCTTCTGGGTACGGCGGGTGTAGCGATCTCGACAGGGGGTAGGACATGGGGCTGACAGGGCACCAACCCCCGATCAGTCGAAAAGAGGAGTGAAACGCCATGGAGCGGCTCGACCCTCGAACGACCCACGGGACGCCAGATCCGCTCGTCCACGGTGGCCATGGCGCCTTCCCGGGTGACACGCCCGGCGGCACCTTCGATCCGTGGCGCTACCGCGACGACTCCGGCGTGACCGGCGTCGACCTGGTGGGCTACAAGGTGGAGGCGAGCGACGGCAGCATCGGCAAGGTGGACCGGGCCAGCCACGAGGTCAACTCCAGTTACCTCGTGGTCGACATCGGTCCGTGGATCTTCGGCAAGAAGGTCATGATCCCTGCCGGCACCGTCAACCACGTCGACCACGAGGAGCGGAAGGTCTACGTCGACCGGAACAAGGACCAGATCAAGGCCGCGCCCGAGTTCGACGAGACCGCCGACACCGACCCGGCCTACCGGGACAAGCTCGGTGGCTACTACGGCGACACGTACTCGGCCATCCCGCCGGGTACCGCCAGGTGACGGTTGATCCTGTTGGCCGGCCGGTGGGGTTCAGCCCCACCGGCCGGTACCGTGTCAGGGGTGGACGCCACCGAGGTCACCCGGCACATCCCCTTCTCCGCGACGTTCAACTTCCGCGATGTCGGCGGTTACGCCGGCCACGACGGCCGCACCGTGCGCCAGGGCCGGCTCTACCGCTCCGACTCCCTGCACCGGCTGGACGAGACCGACCGCGCGGCCTTCACCGCCCTCGGCGTCCGCACGGTGATCGACCTGCGCCGTCCGTACGAGGTGGAGCGTGACGGCCGCGTTCCCGACTGGGACGGTCTGACCTGGCGGCACATCCACCCCGAGCACGCCGAGTGGGGCGAGCGGCCGTACGAGTCCGGCAGCAGCCTGGCCCGCTACCTCGCCGACCGCTACGCCGACCTCGCGCAGACCGGCACGGCCGGGGTCGCCGAGGCGATCGGACTGATCGCCGACACCACCAACGCACCCGTCGTCGTGCACTGCGTGGCCGGCAAGGACCGCACCGGCATCGTCTGCGCGCTCACCCTCGCAGTGCTGGGCGTGGCCGACGACGAGATCGCCGAGGACTACGCGCTGAGCAGTGTGGCGTCGCAGCGGTTCACCGCCTGGCTCGCCGCCACCAGACCGGAGGGCACCGAACCGCCGGCGCCGTTCCTCGCCTCGCCGCCCGACGCGATGCGGCTCTTCCTCGACGAGTTGCGCGTCGGGCACGGGTCGGTCGAGGGCTACCTGCGCCACGCCGGCGTCACCGACGCCCAGCTCACCGCCCTCCGCGACCACCTGCTGGCGTAGCCCGGTCGGCACCGACCCGGCACGGCCGCCGGCCGAGATCGACCCGATGCGGGTCGCCGGGCGGTCGGGCCGTCGTGCGACACCGACCGCCGGCTGACTCACCGCCGGCGGGGCCCCGCCGCGACGCCGGACGTCGCCGAGGGGCCGCGCGCGTCAGAGGACCCGCTGCACCCAGCCGTGCGGGTCGGGGGCGTCGCCGCGCTGGAGGTCGACCAGCTGCTGGCGCAGCGCCATGGTGACCTGCCCCGGCTCGCCGCCGCCGATGAGGAACTCCCCGTCGGGGAAGCGGACCTCGCCGATCGGGGTGACGACCGCGGCGGTGCCGCAGGCGAAGACCTCGCGCAGCCGCCCGCTGGCCGCGTCCGCCTGCCAGTCGGCGAAGGTGATCGGCCGCTCCTCGATCCGGTGCCCCGCCCCGGCGGCCATGGCGAGCACCGACTCCCGCGTGATGCCGGGCAGGATCGTGCCGGTCAGCGGCGGCGTCACCACGGTGCCGTCGTCGTAGACGAAGAAGACGTTCATGCCGCCCAGCTCGTCGACGAACCGGCGCTCCACCGCGTCCAGGAAGACCACCTGGTCGCAGCCGTGCTCGATCGCCTCAGCCTGGGCGACCAGCGAGGCCGCGTAGTTGCCGCCGCACTTCGCCGCGCCCGTGCCACCGGGGGCGGCCCGCGTGTAGTCCGGCGAGACCCACACCTTCACCGGCTTGACCCCGCCGGCGAAGTACGCCCCGACCGGCGAGGCGATCGCCACGTAGAGATACTCGTTGGCCGGCCGGACCCCGAGGAAGATCTCGCTGGCGAACATGAACGGACGCAGGTAGAGGCTGCCGTCGGCGCCGGTCGGGATCCACTCCCGGTCGATCTCGATGAGCCGGTGCAGCGAGTCGACGAACGCCCCCTCCGGCAGCGCCGGCATCGCCATCCGCCGCGCCGACGCGGCGAACCGGGCGGCGTTGGCCTCGGGGCGGAACATCGTCACGCCGCCGTCGGAGGTGCGGTACGCCTTCAACCCCTCGAAGATCTCCTGCGCGTAGTGCAGCACGGCGGCGGCCGGGTCCATCGGGATCGGCGCACGCGCTTCGACGCGGGCGTCGTACCAGCCCTTGCCGTCCGCGTACCGGATGGTCACCATGTGGTCGGTGAAGACCCGCCCGAATCCGGGGTTGGCCAGCAGGGCGGCCCGGTCCTCGGCGGATACCGGCGCGGGATTCGGACGGATCTCGAAGTCGAGCTTGTCACCACCGCTCATCGCGCTGACCTCCCTGCGGGACAACGGCATGCGGGACCGCACACCGGCTTCACTGGTGCTCAGAAACTTACCCCGAACGTTCGTTCAGCGGGTAGCGCCGCCCGGGCCGTCGAGGGCTCCGATCGGGCGGTGCCGGAGATGGCCCGCGCCGGCCCCGCCCCGTCGCCGGACCGTGCCGGCCGGCACGACGGCCGCACCGTGGGAATCGCGCCGCTGGCGCGGAGCGGACGTCCGTCCGCATCCGCCGGACCGCACGGAACGCCCGGGCAGCGTCGCCGTCAGCCGGCCGCGTAGCCGGCGATGCGGTCGCCCACCTCGGCGGTGCGTACGGGTACGCCCGGCACCCGCTTGGCCAGCTCGGTGCCGACCGCCGCGGTGACCCGGGCCGCCGCCTCGCCGTGCCCGAGCTGGTCGAGCAGGAGCGCGGCGGAGAGCACGGCGGCGACCGGGTCGGCCACCCCCTGCCCGGCGATGTCCGGCGCGGAGCCGTGCACCGGCTCGAACATCGAGGGGTAGGTGCCCTCCGGGTTGATGCTGCCACTGGCCGCCAGCCCGATGCCGCCGGTGACCGCGGCGGCGATGTCGGTGAGGATGTCACCGAAGAGATTGTCGGTGACCACCACGTCGTAGCGCTGGGGCTGGGTGACCAGGAACATCGCCGCGGCGTCGACGTGCTGGTACTCCGTGGTCACGTCGGGGTGCTCGGCGGCGACCGCCTCGAAGGTGCGCGACCAGAGCGACCCGGCGTGGGTGAGCACGTTGGTCTTGTGCACGAGGGTCACCTTGCGCCGCTCCCGGCGACGCGCGCGGGCGAACGCGTCCCGGATGACCCGCTCCACCCCGTGGCGGGTGTTGAGGCTCTCCTCCGTGGCGATCTCGGCGGGCGTGTCCCGGTGCAGCGAGCCGCCGGCCCCCGCGTAGAGCCCCTCGGTGCCCTCCCGCACGACCACCAGGTCGACCTCGCCCGGCTTCACGCTGCCGAGCGGGCCGGTCGTGCCGGGCCAGAGCCGCGACGGGCGGAGGTTCACGTACTGGTCGAAGGCGAAGCGGAGCTTGAGCAGCAGGCCGCGCTCCAGCACGCCGGGCGGGACGGTCGGGTCGCCGACCGCGCCGAGCAGGATCGCGTCGTGCCCGGCCAGCTCGCTCAGCACGGAGTCCGGCAGCACCTCGCCGGTCCGGTGCCAGCGCGCGGCGCCGAGGTCGTAGTCGGTGGCCTGCACGCCGGGAAGCACCGCGTCGAGGACCTTGCGGGCCTGCGCGACCACCTCGGGACCGATCCCGTCCCCGGCCACCACCGCGATCCGTGCCACGCCCGTACTCCTCTGCTCGCCGTCCGCACCACGGTACGCCGCCGTCCCGTCCCCCGGTACGCTACGTCCAGATTATGAGATGCGGCGATGCACAGGACCCTCCCAGGTGAGATTCATGGAGCAGTCATCTTCGCTGCCTAGCCTGGGGGCGAGCGGGTCACGGGGCCCGCGCCGGCGGCTGCGACGGGGCGGCTGCCCGTCGCGAGGGGGCGATCGCAAGTGCGCATCGACGAGCAGCCGCGGACCCGTTGGCCCGATCTGTCCGGTTTCCGGCATCGCCGGCCCGACCTCCGGCTCGGCAGCCGTCTCCAGCGGATCGAGCGGCCCGGCGCGGTGCCCGGGGACCGGATCACCGTGCAGCACACCGTAGCCACCGCGACGGCCGAATACACGCTGCTGCTGAACGCGCCCGGCTGGCTGGGCCGGCGCGCGGTCGGCGAGGCACTACGGGACGCGGTCGCCGAACTGCGCGCCATCGACCTCACCTACGGCCCGACCCGCCCGGAGAGCCTGGTGTCCCGACTGCGCCGGGACGAGATCAGCCCGGAGTCGTACCCCCCGCTGGCCGACCTGGTGGACCGCTGCGCCGCCATGCGCGCGGCCACCGACGGCTGGTTCGACGCCTGGGCGGTGCCCGGCGGCTTCGACCCCGGTGGCCTGCTCGGCGGCTGGGCCGTGGAGCGCGCCGCCGCCCGGCTGCGCGCCAACGGCGTGCACGACTACGCCCTGGTCACGGGCGCCGACCTGGTGGTACGCGGCCACGCACCGCACGGCGGCCCGTGGCGGGTGGCCGTGCACCACCCCACCGACCAGGACCGGCCGCCCCTGGTGCTGGAGATGACCGAAGGCGCGGTCGGCACGTCCGGGGTCAGCGGACGGCAGGGGCATGTGATCGACCCGCACACCGGGGAGCCGGCGGACCAGTTGGTCGCCGCGACCGTGGTGGGCCCGGACCTCGCGGTGGCCGACGCCTACGCCACCGCGCTCTACGCCGCCGGCCCGGCCGGCCTGTCCTGGTTCCGCGACGGCTCCGAATACCGGGCGCTTTTCGCCCACCGCCGCTGAGCGGCAACCCGACCGGGGGCCGGCGATCGGCCCCCACGCCCGCGGCAACGGCCGTGGGGGCCGGTCAGCGACGAGTGCGCGTGGCTCGCGCAATCGAGGGGTGCGGACCGGTCGGGTCAGGGCGTCGACCTCGCCACCCGAAGACGGGCCGACGTCACGTACTCGGCCGGTGACCGCACGGGTACGCTAGCGAATCGACGCAACTCGACGCAAGAGTCTCCACAGCGGACTGTCCCGGCGAGAGGCTGTCAACTCGGCGGCTGGCCAGCGGCGGGGCAGTTTCGACATGGTGAACGTTGAATGGCACGCTGTGCGCCGTGAGTTTCGATCTCAGCGTGTGGGCCCTGGCCGACGGCGCGACGCCCGAGGACGTGCGGGCAGCGGTGCAGCGGTGCCGTCAGGGGCAGCACCATGACCGCCACCCCGACCCGCGTGTCGTCCGGTTCTACCGGGCCATCACCGCCGTCTACCCCGACCGGCATCCCGGCCCGGACAGCCCGTGGGCGGTCGCGCCGCTGCACGCGGCCAACGACCACATCGAGCTGAACCTGCATCCGACCTGCGAGGACCAGGTGCTGCTCGACATCGAGCGGCTCGCGGGCGAGAACGGGCTGATGCTCTTCGACGCCCAGGACGGCTCGGTCTACCCACCGCCGGCCCGGCTGCCCGGCTGACCCGGGCCCGGCAACCGGCCCCGGCACGAGGAAGGGGCCCGGCGGATCGCCGGGCCCCCCGTCGTGCTGCCGTCAGCTCACTCGTCGCGCAGGTCCGCGGCGCTGGCCGCGGTCGCGCCGATCGAGTCGGCGGCGGAGGTGAGCAGGTCCGCGCCGAGCGCCTGGTCGACGGTGAGCGTCATCAGCGTCTCACCGCCGGCCTCCCGGCGAGCCACCTGCATCGCCGCGATGTTGATGCCCGCCTCGCCGAGCAGGGTCCCGACGGTGCCGACCACGCCGGGCCGGTCGACGTAGCGGAGGAAGAGCAGGATGCCCTCCGCGCCGATCTCGACGTCGAACCCGTCGACCTCGGTCAGCTTGATGACGTCGCGGACTCCGCTGCTGGTCACCGTGCCCGAGACGCGGACCGTACGGCCGTCCGGCAGGGCGCCGCGGACGGTGACCAGGGTCGGCTGGTCGACCGTGTCGGCCAGGGTGGCCAGGGTGACCTCGACACCGCGCTCCGCCGCCAGGTGCGGCGCGTTGACGTAGGTGACCTGCTCCTCGACCACCGAGCTGAACAGGCCCTTGGTGGCGGCGAGCTTGAGCACCGCCACGTCGTGGCTGACGATCTCGCCCCGCACCTCGACGGTCACGCTCGCGGCGACCCCGCCGGCCACCGCGGTGAAGGCCCGGCCGAGCTTCTCGGCCAGCGGAAGCAGCGGTCGCACGTCCTCGGCGACCACGCCGCCGGCCTGCACGTTCACCGCGTCCGGCACGAACTCGCCCTGCAGCGCGAGCTTCACGCTCTTGGCCACCGCCAGGCCGGCCTTGTCCTGCGCCTCGTTGGTGGAGGCACCCAGGTGCGGGGTGGCCACCACGTTGTCGAAGGCGAACAGCGGCGAGGAGGTGCACGGCTCCTTGGCGTAGACGTCCACGCCCGCCCCGGCCACCCGGCCCTCGGCGATCGCGTCGGCCAGGGCCTGCTCGTCCACCAGCCCGCCGCGCGCCGCGTTGACGATCCGGACGCCCGGCTTGACGACGGCCAACTCCTTCTCGCCGATCAGGCCGACGGTCTCCGGAGTCTTCGGCAGGTGGATGGAGATGAAGTCGGCTTCCCGCAGCAGCTCCTCCAGACCGACCAGGCGGACACCGAGCTGGGCCGCGCGGGCCGGCTGGATGTACGGGTCGTACGCGATGAGCCGAGTGCCGAACGCCGCGATCCGCTGGGCGAAGAGCACGCCGATGCGGCCGAGGCCGACCACGCCGACCGTCTTGCCCTGGATCTCCACGCCGGTGTACTTGGACCGCTTCCACTCCCCCGCCTTCAGCGCGGCGCTGGCGCTCGCGGTGTTGCGGGCGACGGCGAGCAGCAGCGCGACGGCCTGCTCGGCGGCGGAGACGATGTTGGACGTGGGGGCGTTGACGACCATGACGCCGCGTGCGGTGGCGGCCGGCACCTCGACGTTGTCCAGACCCACGCCGGCGCGGGCGACCACCCTGAGCCGCGGCGCCGCGGCGATGGCCTCGGCGTCGATCTGGGTGGCACTGCGCACGATGACGGCGTCGGCCTCGGCCAGCGCGGAGAGCAGGGCCGGGCGGTCGGTGCCGTCGACGTGCCGGACGTCGAAGTCGTGCGCGAGCACCTCGATGGCGGCGGGAGCGAGTTCTTCGGCGATCAGTACGACAGGATTCATCGGTCCTCGTAGCTGTAGTCAGAGCGGTCGGCCGGGCTGTCGGACGCCGCACTGCGCCCTGCGCCGAACCGGGTCATGGCCGTCAGGTGCCGGCTACGCACCTATCGCGATCGTAGGGGGCGGCTTGCCCGACGTGTTCCGGACTGTGGGGTGAGGGCCCTCACACCGCGTCGGCCCCCGGCCATCGTCCGTTCACCGTTGCGTCGCCGGGCTACAACGGGAGGCAGCATCCCCCGGGGAGGAGCAGCTCGTGCCGCTCGCCGTCCGTGTCGCTCTGCTCCGCCGCCTGGCGCGGCGCGATCTCTCCCGGTTCGGGCCACCGCTGGCCGAGGCGTTGGTCACGCGGTCCCGCCAGGTGAGCGTCCGCTCGGAGTTCGTGGCCCGGCGGACGGCGTCCGCCGAGGAGGCGGTGGCGCTCTACCGCCGGCTCGAACAGGAGCGGCCCGGGCGGTTCCGGGTCGGCCTGGCACGGGCCCTGGTCGCCCGCAGCTGGGTCCCCGACGACGAGACGGTGGGCGCCGCCCTCGAACGCGGCCGCGAGGCGATCGGCCACGTACGGGACGCCACCGACCGTCCGGCGCTGGTCGCCCTGGCCGAGGCGCGGCTGTTGGTCGCCTCGCTCACCACCCACAGCGCGACCCGGGAGGCGCTGCCGCTGGCCGACGCCGCCCGGGCGGCCTGGCGTCGCTGCGAGCCACTGGACCTCCGCGAACGGATGAGCCTGGTCCGGACGCTGCTGGTCATCGGCGACTGCCGGGCGAGGCTGGACCGGCAGGCGGAGGCGCTGGCCGTACGCCAGGACGCGCTCGACCGCTACCGGGCGCTCTCCTTCCGCCGGCGGGCGCGCTGGGCGCCGACCGGCTGGCTCGCCATGGTGGGGCTCGCCGACTCAATGGCCGCGCTCGGACGGCACACCGATGCCGTCGCCCTGGCCGACGAGGCCCGGTCCGACCTCGACTTCGTCGTCCGCCTGCTGCCCCGGCGCGCCCACGCGCTGCTGGGACAGCTGCTCCAGATCGTGGCGCAGAGCCGGGAGGCGCTCGGCGAGACCGAGGAGGCGCGCCGGGCGGCGGAGGAGGCGGTCGGACACCAACGGTGGCTGGTCACCGCGCACCCCGGCCGGTACGAGGCCGATCTCGCCGTAGCGCTGCGGACGCTGGCGGTCCGGTCGGTGCGGGCGGGCGATCCGGACGACGCTCTCGCACCGCTACGGGAGGCGGTGGAACTCGCGAGGGACGTCGACGACGACGCGCTGGTCCCGGCCCTGCTCGACCTGAGTGACCTGCGGTACGCCGCCGGTGAGCGCGCCGAGGCGGAGTCGCTGCTGGCCGAGGCGGTCGCCCGCAGCCGGGTGAACGTCGACGACCTGCCGGAGGTGTGGCGCCCACGACTGGCCCGCGCCCTGCGCTCCCGCTGTGAACGGGAGCCGGCCGACGGGTCACCGACGGCGGAGCGGTGGGCGGCGGCAGTGGCGGCCGGCCGGGAGGCCGTGGAGCTGCACCGGAAGCTGGCCGGGGCGGACGGGCGGTACCGGGCGGAGCTGGCCAGCACACTGGCCGTGCTGGCGCGGGCGGTCGACCGGGCCGGGAACCCCGACGAGGCGGATGACCTGCGCCGCGAGTGCGAGACGATCCGTCGCGAACTCGACGGGTAGCGCGGCCTCCGATCCTGGCGGCGAACGCCCATCGCGGGGCACTCTCCCCTGAGGACCGGCGGCCCTCCGCGACCGCCGGGCGGGCCGGCGGTCGCGGACCGGAACCGTCAGGCGGTCTCGGTGATCGGGCGGTCGACCCAGCTCATCATGCCGCGCAGCTTCCGGCCGGTCTCCTCGATCGGATGCGCCGCACCCTCGGCCCGCCACTTGGCGAAGTTCGGCCGACCCGCGTCGTCCTCGGCGATCCACTCGCGGGCGAACTCGCCGGACTGGATCTCGCCGAGGATCTTGCGCATCTCCTCCTTGACGCGGGCGTCGATGACGCGCGGGCCCCGGGAGAGGTCGCCGTACTCGGCGGTGTCCGAGACGCTGTAGCGCATCCGGGCGATGCCGCCCTCGTACATCAGGTCGACGATGAGCTTCAGCTCGTGCAGGCACTCGAAGTAGGCGATCTCCGGCGCGTAGCCGGCCTCGGTGAGCACCTCGAACCCGGTCTGCACCAGCGCCGCCGCGCCACCGCACAGCACCGCCTGCTCGCCGAAGAGGTCGGTCTCGGTCTCCTCGGTGAACGTCGTCTTGATCGCCCCGGCGCGGGTACCGCCGATGCCCTTGGCGTACGACAGGGCCAGCGCGAAGGCGCTGCCGGACGCGTCCTGCTCGACGGCGACCAGGCACGGCACGCCCTTGCCGTCGACGTACTGGCGGCGGACCAGGTGGCCCGGGCCCTTCGGGGCGACCATCGCCACGTCCACCTCGGCCGGCGGATTGATCAGGTCGTAGCGGATGTTGAAGCCGTGGCCGAAGAAGATCGCCTTGCCCGGGGCCAGGTTCGGCGCGATCGCCTCGGTGTAGAGCGTGCGCTGGGCGGTGTCCGGGGCGAGCACCATGATGACGTCGGCCTCCGCCGCCGCCTCGGCCGGCGTCACCACCCGCAGGCCCTGCTCCTCCGCCTTCGGCCGGCTCTTCGAGCCCACCGGCAGGCCGATCACCACGTCGACGCCCGAGTCGCGCAGCGACAGCGCGTGGGCGTGGCCCTGGCTGCCGTAGCCGATGACGGCGACCTTCTTGGCCTGGATCAGGCCCAGGTCGGCGTCGTCGTCGTAGTACACCTCAACGCTCATGAGACTTCCCTTTCGTACGACGGCCGGGACGGCCCGTCGTGGTCTGTGCGGTTGGGTCGCCGGCGCGACCCGTGCGGGCCGCCCGGCAGTCGGGTCAGGCGGCCCGTAGGGCGGGACCGGCGGTGATGGAGCGCGAGCCACGCCCGATCGCCACCAGCCCGGACTGGACCATTTCCTTGATGCCGAAGGGTTCGAGGTCGCGCAGCAACGCGTCCAACTTGTCCGGGGTCCCGGTGGCCTCGATGGTGAGCGTGTCCGGCGCCACGTCGACCACCCGGGCCCGGAACAGGTTCACCGTGTCCAGCACCTGGCTGCGGGCGGACCGGTCGGCACGGACCTTGACCAGGAGCAGCTCCCGGGCCACCGAGACCTGCGCGTCCAACTCGACGATCTTGAGCACGTTGACCAGCTTGTTGAGCTGCTTGGTGACCTGCTCCAGCGGGGACGACTCGGCGTTGACCACGATGGTGATCCGGGAGACGTCCGGGTTCTCGGTCTCGCCGACGGCCAGGCTGTCGATGTTGAAGCCGCGCCGGGAGAAGAGCCCGGAGACCCGAGCCAGGACGCCCGGCTTGTTCTCCACGAGGACGCTCAGCGTGTGCATGGTCATCAGATGTCATCCTCGTCGAAGGCCGGGCGGACGCCGCGGGCGAACATGATCTCGTCGTTGCTGGTGCCGGCGGCGACCATCGGCCACACCATCGCGTCCTTGCCGACCACGAAGTCGATGACCACGGGGGCATCGTTGATCTCCATGGCGGCCGCGATGGTCTTGTCCACGTCCTCGGCGGTCTCGCAGCGCAGCCCGATGCAGCCGAGCGCCTCGGCGAGCTTCACGAAGTCGGGGATGCGGTGCTTGTGGGTGCCGAGGTCGGTGTTGGAGTAGCGCTCCCCGTAGAAGAGCGTCTGCCACTGCCGGACCATCCCGAGGTTGCCGTTGTTGATCACCGCGATCTTGACCGGGATGCCCTCCAGGGCGCAGGTGGCCAGCTCCTGGTTGGTCATCTGGAAGCAGCCGTCACCGTCGACCGCCCAGACCACCGCATCCGGCTTGCCGACCTTGGCGCCCATCGCCGCCGGGACGGCGTAGCCCATGGTGCCGAGGCCACCGGAGTTCAGCCAGGTGTGGGGCTTCTCGTACGAGATGAACTGGGAGGCCCACATCTGGTGCTGGCCGACGCCGGCCACGTAGATCGCGTCCGAGCCGACGATCTCGCCCAGCCGCTTGATCACGTACTGCGGGGAGAGCGTGCCGTCGGCCGGCTCCTCGTACCCCAGCGGGTAGCGCTTGCGCAGGTCGTCGAGCTGGGTCCACCAGTCCCCCAGGTCGGCGACGTGACCGGCCGACCGCTCGGTGGTGACCGCGGCGATCAGCTCGTCGATGACGTGCTGGGCGTCGCCGACGATCGGGACGTCCGCGTGCCGGTTCTTGCCGATCTCCGCGGGGTCGATGTCGGCGTGCACCACCGTCGCGTCCGGGGCGAAGGAGTCCAGCCGGCCGGTGACCCGGTCGTCGAAGCGCGCGCCCAGCGCCACGATCAGGTCCGCCTTCTGCAACCCGTAGACCGCGGCCACCGTGCCGTGCATGCCGGGCATGCCGAGGTGCTGCGGGTGCGAGTCGGGGAACGCGCCCAGCGCCATCAGCGTAGTGACCACCGGGATGCCGGTCAGCTCGGCGAGCCGGCGCAGCCCGTCGGTGGCGCCGGCCTTGAGCACGCCGCCGCCGACGTAGAGCACAGGCCGGCGGGCCGTGGTCATCAGCCGGGCCGCCTCGCGGATCTGCTTGCCGTGCGGGTGCAGGGTCGGCCGGTAGCCGGGCAGGTCCAGGGTCGGCGGCCAGGCGAAGGTGGTCGGCGCCTGCAGCACGTCCTTCGGGATGTCGACGAGCACCGGGCCGGGCCGCCCGGTGCTCGCCAGGTGGAACGCCTCGGCGAGCACCTGGGGGATCTCCTCGGCGCTCTGCACCAGGAAGTTGTGCTTGGTGATCGGCAGGGTGATGCCCTGGATGTCCGCCTCCTGGAAGGCGTCCGTGCCGATCGAGGGCCGGGCCACCTGCCCGGTGATCGCCACCACCGGGACCGAGTCCATGTACGCGTCGGCGATCGGCGTGACGAGGTTCGTCGCACCGGGGCCGGAGGTCGCGATGCAGACACCCACCTTGCCGGTCGCCTGCGCGTAGCCGGTGGCCGCGTGCCCGGCGCCCTGCTCGTGACGGACCAGGATGTGCCGCACGGTGGAGTCGTAGAGCGGGTCGTACGCCGGCAGGATGGCGCCGCCCGGGATGCCGAAGACGACGTCGACACCGAGCGCCTCGAGGGACCGCACGAGCGAGCCGGCCCCGGAGACCTCGGCCGGGGCGGGTGTCCGTACCGCCGGGGCGGCCGGAGTGGCGGCGACCCGGGCGGCCGCGGGCTCGGCGTCGATCGCCGGCGCGGCGGTCGCGCGGGCCCGCCGTGCGGAGTGGGCGAGGGTCTCTGGCGTGGGTCTCGTCATGGCGGTTCAGGCCTTCGGCTGGAGTGGGTGCGGCAGGTGTTGCGGGTGGAACGCGGGCGGGGCCCGCCCCGGGTGGGTCCGACGGCAATAAAAACGGCCCTCGTGCAGATGCACGGGGCCAGCGCACTCTCGGTGAGGGAGAGTGCGCTCAGGTAAGTACTCGCAGCGACCGGTACGACGACATGGGCTCAAGCCTGACGCATCTCACGCGATGAGTCAACTGATCCCACATGTTGGTTTACGGATGTCGGCGCGTCGCCCCGCGACGCGCGCTCGACGCCCGCGGTGACCTGCTCGGACCCGCCCTGTGGGCGGCGTGGGGCGGGCACCTGAACGGGCCGGGCGCCGGGCGAGGTGGCCGCGTCGAGCATCGCCTCCAGGTGCTCGGCCGGCACCCCCCAGCCGAAGAGCGCCCCCTGGCCGAACCGGCAGCCGGCGGCCACCACGGCGGCCAGCTCGGTGGGCGTGGTGACCCCCTCGGCGATGACTTCCAGCCCGAGCTGATGACCGAGACGCATCACGATGTCGACCATCGGCGCGAACGCCGGACCGTCCCGGCCCACCGGGCGGACCGGCTCGTGCTCGGCCACCAGGCTGTGGTCGATCTTCAGGATGTCGATCGGCAGCCGGCGCAGCTGCCCGAGCGAGGAGTAGCCGGCGCCGAAGTCGTCCAGGGCGATCCGCACTCCGGTCAGCCGCAGCGCGGTCAGTCGCCGGACCAGCTCGTCGAGGTCGGTGGCGACGGCGTGCTCGGTCACCTCCAGCACCAGCCGCTGCGGCGGCACGTGGTGCGCGCGCAGCGCCTCGGCGACCAGCACCACGTATTCCGGGGCGTGCAGCTCGCGCGGCGAGACGTTCACCGAGACCCAGACGTCGTGCCCGTCGGCGAGCCAGCGGGAGAGCTGGTAGCAGGCCTGGTGCAGCACCCACGCGCCGAGCTTGGCGATCATCCCGCACTCCTCCGCGAGGGGGATGAACTCGTCCGGGCGGACGTTGCCCAGCTCCGGGTGGTGCCAGCGGAGCAGCGCCTCGGCGCCGACCGGACGGACCGAGGGCAGCGAGGCGACCGGCTGGAAGGCGAGCCGCAGCTCGTCGCGCTCGATGGCGCCGCGCAGCTCGTGCTCGAGCGTGGTCCGTCGGCGCAGCAGTTGGTCGTACGCGGCGTCGTAGCGCTCGATCCGGTTCTTGCCGCGCTGCTTGGCGTAGCGCAGCGCCAGATCGGCGTGGCGTTGCAGCAGCTCCACGTCGGGCTCGCCGGCCCAACCGGCCACCCCGATGCTCACCGAGAGGAAGACGGGGGCCTCCGGCTGGTCGTACGCCCGGCCGAGCACGCCCAGCAGCCGCTCGGCGACGCGGTCGGCGTCGGCCGGCCGGCCCTGCAGCAGGACCGCGAACTCGTCGCCGCCGAGCCGGGCCGCCACGTCGCCGGGGCGCAGGTTGCCGCGCAGCCGCTCGCCCACCTCGGCCAGCACGGCGTCGCCCACGTCGTGCCCGCGCATGTCGTTGACGTTCTTGAAGCCGTCGAGGTCAAGCCCGAGCAGCACGCTGGGAGTGCCCGCCTCGGCGCAGCGGTGCAGCGCGCGCAGCAGCCCGCGTCGGTTGGCCAGCCCGGTCAGCGGGTCGGTGTGCGCCAGCTCGCGGAAGTGGGCCTCCCGCTCGGCCAGCCGCTCCGCGTACCCGCGCACGTCGCGGAGTGTGAGGTGCTGCCGGGCCACCAGGGCGAAGCCCTCGACCGTGCCGGCGAGGATGGCGAGCACGCCGAACCGGCCGTCCTGGAGCAGGTGGTACATCGCCGAGACGGCCATGGCGAGCATCGGGATGATCGAGTAGGCGCTGTACCGGTTGATCACGTCCGGCTCGACCGGGCGCGGCCGGTCGACCCGGCGGACCGCGAGCGCGGCGGCCAGCAGCCCCGCGGCGAGCAGCCCGGCGCCGACCAGCACCATCGCCGGGCCGGCCTGGCAGAGCCCGGCGGCGACGCCGAGCCCGCCCCAGGTAACCGCGATGATGCCCGCGCCGAGGCCGGTCAGCCGGCGACGGGGAGCAGCGGCCCGGAAGACGGCGGTCGGCGCGAGACCGGCGGCCAGCGCCGCGCTGACCGTGGCGAGCAGGATCGGCACGCACGCCATCGGGGTCGCGTCGCCGAGCAGCCGGGTCGGCTCGGCGAACAGCACCCAGCCGACGAACCAGAGCGCGGCGGCCGCGATCAGCCCGTCGAGCGCGAGCCGGAGGGTCGCCGCCGGACCGGACGCCACCCCGGGCAGCCGGAGCAGACCGGCCAGGAAGATCAGCCCGCTCGCCCCCGTGCCGATCGAGACCAGCGTCGCCCAGCCGGTGCGCTGCCCCTGGTCGTGCTTCCAGTGCGGGACGGCGTCGAGCGTCGCGACGAGCCCGGTCAGCAGGCCGGCCAGGGCGACCCCGGCGGCGACCGCGAGCAGCACGAGCGCCGGCCGGTAGGAGCCGTTGCGCCGCCGGGCGGCGACCACCAGCAGCGCGGTGGCCGAGGCGGCGACGAGCCAGCTCAGCGCCGCGACCGCGGTCACGCCCGGGGGGAGATGCACGTCGTCAACTGTGCCGGATGAGGGCTCGTCGTGGGGGACCGGATGTGCATCTGTTGGGACACGGCCCACACGCACGCCGGGGGTGCCCGTGGCGGTGCCAGACTGGTGTGCATGCCTGAGCTGCGGTCGAAGACCTCCACGCACGGTCGGACGATGGCCGGCGCCCGGGCCCTCTGGCGGGCCACCGGGATGACCGACGACGACTTCGGCAAGCCGATCGTCGCCATCGCCAACAGTTTCACCCAGTTCGTCCCGGGCCACGTCCACCTCAAGGACATGGGTGGCCTGGTCGCCGACGCGGTCGCCGAGGCCGGCGGCGTGGGGCGGGAGTTCAACACGATCGCGGTCGACGACGGCATCGCGATGGGGCACGGCGGCATGCTCTACTCGCTGCCCAGCCGGGAGCTGATCGCCGACGCGGTGGAGTACATGGTCAACGCCCACTGCGCGGACGCCCTCGTCTGCATCTCCAACTGCGACAAGATCACGCCCGGGATGCTGCTGGCCGCGCTGCGGCTCAACATCCCCACCGTCTTCGTCTCCGGCGGCCCGATGGAGGCCGGCAAGACGGTGGCGATCGAGGGCGTCGTGCACTCGAAGATCGACCTCATCGACGCCATGATCGCCTCCTCGAACGAGGCGGTCACCGACGACCAGCTCGGCCAGATCGAGCGCTCGGCCTGCCCGACCTGCGGGTCGTGCTCCGGCATGTTCACCGCCAACTCGATGAACTGCCTCACCGAGGCGATCGGCCTGGCGCTGCCCGGCAACGGGTCGACGCTGGCCACCCACGCCGCGCGCCGGTCGCTCTTCGTCGAGGCCGGCCGCACCGTCGTGGAGATCGCCAAGCGGTGGTACGAGGAGGACGACGCCTCGGTGCTGCCCCGCGCGATCGCCTCCCGGCCCGCGTTCGAGAACGCCGTGGCCCTCGACGTGGCGATGGGCGGGTCCACCAACACCGTGCTGCACCTGCTCGCCGCCGCCCGCGAGGCGGAGCTGGACTTCGGCGTGGCCGACATCGACGAGATCTCCCGCCGGGTGCCCTGCCTGGCCAAGGTGGCGCCGAACTCGCCCCAGTACCACATGGAGGACGTGCACCGGGCCGGCGGCATCCCGGCCATCCTCGGCGAGCTGGACCGCGCCGGGCTGCTCCACCGGGACGTGCACGCGGTGCACGCCCCCTCGCTGGAGCAGTGGCTGGCCGACTGGGACGTCCGGGGCGGAAAGGCCACGCCGGAGGCGGCCGAGCTGTTCCACGCCGCGCCGGGCGGGGTGCGCACCACCGAGCCGTTCTCCACGACCAACCGCTGGTCGTCGCTGGACACCGACGCGGCCGACGGCTGTATCCGGGACCGGGAGCACGCGTACTCCGCCGACGGCGGGCTGGCGATCCTGCACGGCAACCTCGCGCCGGACGGCTGCGTGGTGAAGACCGCCGGGGTGCCCGAGGAGTGCCTGACCTTCCGCGGCCCCGCCAAGGTCTACGAGTCGCAGGACGACGCGGTGACCGCGATCCTGGCCAAGGAGGTCGTCGCCGGCGACGTGGTGGTGATCCGGTACGAGGGGCCGAAGGGCGGGCCGGGCATGCAGGAGATGCTCTACCCCACGTCGTTCCTCAAGGGCCGGGGCCTGGGCCGGGCCTGCGCGCTGCTCACCGACGGCCGGTTCTCCGGCGGCACCTCCGGGCTGTCCATCGGGCACGCCTCGCCCGAGGCGGCGTCGGGTGGGCTGATCGCGCTGGTGCGGGAGGGCGACGAGATCGTCATCGACATCCCCGCCCGGTCCATCCACCTGAACGTGCCCGACGACGTGCTGCAGGCCCGGCGGGTCGCCGAGGAGAAGCGCGACCGGCCCTACACGCCGGCCGACCGCCAGCGCCCGGTCTCCGCCGCGCTGCGGGCGTACGCCTCGATGGCCACCTCGGCCAGCGACGGCGCCTACCGCCGCGTCCCCGAGTGAGCCGGTGACGACCGGATAGATCTTGGTAGGTAATGGCCCTGGAGGGGCACTTTCCTACCAAGATCCGAAACGCGCCGGCCGCGGCCGGCGCTGGTCAGACGGGGTCGACGATGCGGTCGATGACCAGTTGGGCGGCGCCCAGGATGCCGACGTCCGGGCCGGCGACGACCCGCTCGATGAGCAGCGCCTGGGTGGCCAGTGGCAGGCAGCGCTCGTAGAGGGTGGCCCGCATGCTGGCCAGCAGCGGCTCGCACTCGGCGAGCCGGCCGCCGATCGCGACCACCTGCGGGTTGAAGAAGTTGACCACCACCGCGAGGATCTCGCCGATCGAGCGCCCGGCGCGGCGGGCGAGCGCGGTCGCGTGCCGGTCACCGTCGTCGATCAGCCGCATCACACCGGTCAGGTCCTCGACCGGCACGCCCTGCTCGCGCAGCGCCGCGACCAGGGCCGCGCCGCTGGCCACCGCCTCCAGACAGCCGGTGTTGCCGCAGCTGCACAGCGGCTCCGGGTCGGCCACCACCCGGCAGTGGCTGATGTCGCCGGCGGAGCCCTGGGCGCCCCGGTGCAACCGGCCGCCGGAGATCACGCCGGCGCCGATGCCGGTGCCGGCCTTGACGTAGACGGCGTGCTCGAGCTCGGGATGGGTGGTCCGGTGCTCGCCGAGCGCCATCAGGTTCGCGTCGTTGTCGACGACGACCGGCGTCGCGGTCCGCTCCGCGCAGAAGGCGCGCACGTCGAAGCCGTTCCAGCCGGGCATCCGGGAGGGGCTGACGACCCGGCCGGTGTCGAACTGCACCGGGCCGGGGATGCCGATGCCGATGCCGCGCAGCCCGCCGCCCGCGGCCGGACCGCCCCGCTGGCCGGGCACCGGGGCGGCGGCCCCGGGCGCCAGCGCGGCGACCTCGTCGAGCAGCGTGCCGAGCACGGCCTCCGGGCCGTCCTCGATGCGGATCGGCCGGGACCGGACCTCGACGAGCCGCCCGGACAGGTCGAGGGTGCCGAGTCGGGCGTGGTGCGCGCCCAGGTCGATCGCGCCGACCAGGGCGCCGCCGGTGGGCACCGCGAGCTGGCGGGGACGGCGGCCGCCCCGCGACCTCCCGTCGCCGGTCTCCTGGAGCAGCCCCTCGCTGATCAGCGCCTCGACCCGCAGGGACACGGTGGACGGTGACAGCCCGGAGAGCCGGGCGAGATCGGCGCGACTGGCCGCCGCCCCGCTGGCCACCAGCCGGAGCAGCTCGCGTGGGCCGCCGCGCAGGCCCTCACGTGGGGCGTCACCGATCGTCACCCGAGGTTCTTAACACCCGAACTTCATTCCAGCAAGCGGTTGACTTCATTTTGCCTCTCGCATTAGATGGCGACGTTGATTCGAAGTGAACACTTCTTCGTTCGAGAGTCGTAGAAAGTGAGGCGAGCTGTGGCACCGACGCCGGCACCCGACCTCGCGAACCGGCCCGGGCCGTCCCGGCCGGATCGGCCGATGGTGGCCGTCCGCGGACTGCAGAAGTCGTTCGGCGCCCATCACGTGCTCAAGGACATCGACCTGACGGTCGCCACCGGCGAGGTGGTCGTCGTGGTCGGCCCGTCCGGCTCCGGAAAGTCGACGCTCTGCCGCTGCCTCAACCGTCTCGAGGTCGCCGACGCCGGCAGCGTCGAGATCGACGGTGAGCCGCTGCCGGCCGAGGGGCGGAGCCTCGCCCGGCTCCGCGCCGACGTGGGCATGGTCTTCCAGTCGTTCAACCTGTTCGGCCACCGGACCGTGCTCGACAACGTCACGCTCGGCCCGGTCCGGGTCCGTCGCGTGCCGAAGGCGGCGGCCCGCGACCAGGCGCTCGCCCTGCTCGACCGGGTCGGCATCGCCGACAAGGCCGACCACCATCCGGCACAGCTCTCCGGCGGGCAGCAGCAGCGCGCCGCGATCGCCCGTGCGCTGGCCATGCGTCCGAAGGCGCTGCTCTTCGACGAGCCCACCTCGGCCCTCGACCCGGAGATGGTCAACGAGGTCCTGGACGTGATGGTCTCCCTCGCCGCGGACGGGATGACCATGATCGTGGTGACCCACGAGATGGGCTTCGCCCGCCGCGCCGCGCACCGCGTCGTCTTCATGGACGACGGCCGGATCCTCGAATCCGGCTCCCCTGACGAGTTCTTCGCCGCCCCCCGCACCGACCGGGCGCGCGACTTCCTTTCCAAGATCCTCCAGCACTGACCCCCGAGGAGGTTGGCATGTCGATTCTCTCCACGAGCTTCACACGACGCCGTGCGATCACCATCGCCGCCACGGCCGTCACCGTCGCGCTCGCCGCCGCCGGCTGCGGTGACGGCGGCTCCGCCCCGGCCCTGCCGGGCGCGCCCGCCGGCGGGAACAACGCCCAGTCCGTGCTCGACGCCGCCCCCGTGGCGTCGGACGCCGACATCCCGGCCGGCTCCACCATGGACCTGATCCGCAAGCGCGGCCACCTGCTCGTGGGTGGCTCCCTGGACGCGCCGCTGCTGTCCCAGCAGAACCCGGTCAGCGGCGACATCGAGGGCTTCGACGCCGACATGGCCAAGCTGCTGGCCAAGTACATCATCGGCAAGCCCGAGGTGAAGACGGTCACCATCGGCACCCAGACCCGGGAGGCGATGCTCCAGGCCAAGTCGGTCGACGCCGTCTTCCAGACCTACACGATCACCCCGCAGCGGGCCACCCAGGTCGCCTTCGCCGGGCCGTACCTGACCTCCGGCCTGGCGGTCGCGGTGCGCAAGGACGAGACGGGCATCAAGAGCGTGCAGGACCTGGCGGGGAAGACCGTCATCGTCGGCGCGAACACCCCGGCGGTCACCGCGCTGCCGACCGCGGCCCCCGGTTCGAAGCAGGTCGCCTTCGCCACCGACCCGCAGGCCGTGCAGGCGCTGCTGCAGAAGCGCGGCG
Source organism: Micromonospora sp. WMMD812 (assembly GCF_027497215.1). Classification (NCBI taxonomy): domain Bacteria; kingdom Bacillati; phylum Actinomycetota; class Actinomycetes; order Micromonosporales; family Micromonosporaceae; genus Micromonospora; species Micromonospora sp. WMMD812. The sequence goes on from NZ_CP114904.1 coordinate 3,216,819, forward strand.
ACGCGTACGTGCAGGACTTCACCCTGCTCGCGTCGAACGCCAAGACGAATCCCGGCATGAAGGTGGTCGGCGACCCGTTCACCACGGAGGCGTACGGCATCGGCCTCAACCGGGAGGACGCCCAGTTCAAGGAGTTCGTCAACAACTGGCTCAAGAAGATCCAGGCCGACGGCACTTGGGCCAAGGTCTGGCAGAACAGCCTCGGCTCGGTGGTGGAGGGCGGCACGCCCACCCCGCCGGCGATCGGCTCGGTCGAGGGTTCCTGAGGACTCCCCCTCCGCCATGGAAGCCCTCACCAGTCACCTCGACGCACTCGGCCACGGGCTGGTCACGACGGTCCAGCTGACCGTCGTGACCAGCATCGGCGCCCTGCTGCTCGGCGTCGTCGTGGCCACGTTGCGGATCTGCCCGGTACCCCTGCTGCGCACCGTCGGCATGGTCTACGTCGAGGTGCTCCAGAACCTGCCGCTGCTGGCCCTGCTGGTGCTCTTCGTGTTCGCCCTGCCGACGATCGGCATCACGTTCCCGCTGTTCACCTCGGCGGCCATCGTCATCGCCGCCTACGAGGGGGCGTACCTGGCCGAGGCGATCCGGGCCGGAATCAACACGGTGGGAGTGGGGCAGGCCGAGGCGGCGCGCGCGATCGGGCTCACCTTCAGCCAGTCCCTGCGGTACGTCATCCTGCCGCAGGGACTGCGCGCGGTGATCCAGCCGATGGGCAACATCTACATCGCGCTGCTGATGAACACCTCGCTGGCCGCCGCGGTCGGCGTGGTCGAGCTGACCCAGGCCGCCAACAACGTCAACCTCGTCGAGGCGCAGCCGATCGCCGTCTTCACCGGCGGCGGCCTCGCCTACATGCTGCTGGCGCTGCTGATCGGTCGGTTCACCGGCATGCTCGAACGAAGGCTGGCGATCGTCCGATGAACCAGCAGATCCTCTTCGACGAACCAGGCCCCCGGGCCCGACGGCGGATCCGGATCGCCACCGTGCTCGGCGCCGTCGCCGTCCTCGGCGGGCTCGGCTGGGCGGTGCACCAGTTCGCCAGCCACGGCGAACTCGCCGCCGAGCGCTGGCAGCCCTTCACCACCTGGCCGATCTGGCGCTACCTGCTCGACGCGCTCTGGTCCACCCTGCTCGCCGCCGCGGCGACCGCCGTCCTGAGCGGAGCGCTCGGGCTGCTGCTCGCGCTCGGCCGACTGTCGTCCCGGCGGCCGGTCCGGTGGCTGGCCGGTGCGTACGTGGAGGTCTTCCGGACCGTACCCGTGCTGCTGCTGATCTACGTGACGCTGTTCGCGCTCCCCAAGTACGGCCTGAACTTCCCGCTGTTCTGGAAGCTCGTGGTGCCCCTCGTGGTGGCCAACTCGGCGGCCTTCGCCGAGATCTTCCGGGCCGGCATCAAGGCGCTGGACCGGGGCCAGACCGAGGCCGGCCTGACGATCGGGTTGCGGCGCGGCCAGGTGATGCGGCTGGTGGTGCTGCCGCAGGCCGTACGCCAACTGACCCCCTCCCTGGTCAGTCAGCTGGTCGGGCTGCTCAAGGACACCTCGCTCGGCTTCGTGGTCAGCTACACCGAGTTGCTCTACAGCGGTCAGGTGCTCGCCTCGTACACCCATCTGCTGATCCAGACGTTCCTCGTGGTGGCGCTGATCTACCTGGCGGTCAACGCGTCACTGTCGAAGGTCGCCCGCGTCCTGCAGGCCCGCAACGGACGGTTCACCGTCCGGGGCCCGTCGGCCGAGCCGACGCCGGCGGCGCCACCGCTCACCGGAGGGGGTACCGCCCGATGACCACCGCCCCGTACGCCGAACTGGCCCGGGTCACCCGCAACGGCGTCGTGGAGAGCCGGCACTTCGGCAGCGTGGTGGTGCTCGACCCGTCCGGCGCCGTCGCGCTGAGCGCCGGCGTACCCGACGAACCGGTGCTGCCGCGCTCCACCCTGAAGCCGGTGCAGGCGCTGGCCTGCCTGACTACGGCCGACGCCGCCGGCCCCGCGTCGCCGGCCGGCCGGGTGCTCGCCGGCCCCGCGCTGGCCATCGCCGCCGGCAGCCACACCGGCGACGACCGGCACGTCGCCGTCGTCCGTGACCTGCTGGCCGCCGCCGGGCTGACCGAGGAGGCGCTCGGCTGCCCGGTCGACTGGCCGGAGGACGAGGCGGCCCGGGAACGGCTGATCCGGGCCGGCGAGCAGCGCAGCCGGATCCGGATGAACTGCTCGGGCAAGCACGCCGCCATGCTGGTCGCGGCCGTCGCCCACGGTTGGTCGACGCACGACTACCTCGACCCGGCGCATCCGGTGCAGCGCGAGGTCGCCGCCGCGGTCGCCCGCCTCGCCGGCGCCCCGGTCAGCACCGTCGCGGTGGACGGCTGCGGCGCGCCGCTGTTCGGGCTGCCACTCACCGGCCTGGCCCGCACGTTCCAGGCCCTGGTCACCGCGGAGTCGGGCAGCGCCGAGGCCCGGGTGGCCGAGGCGATGCGCCGCCATCCGGAACACGTCGGCGGGTGGCACGGCCACCCGAACACCGACCTCATGCGGGCCCTGCCCGGGGTCCTCGCCAAGGGCGGCGCCGAGGGCGTACTGGGGGTGGCGACACCCGACGGGTACGCGGTCGCCGTGAAGGCGGTCGACGGCAGCCCGCGGGCCACCACCGTCATCGCGCTCGCCGCCCTGACGGCGGCCGGCGCGGCCGTCGACGGCGCCCCGGAGCTGCGTCGGGTGCCGGTGCTCGGCGGGGGCGAACCGGTGGGCGCCGTCACCGCCGCCATCGACTGGAGTGCGGGACCGCTCCGCACGGAGAAGGAAGACTGATGACCACATTCGAGATCTGCATCGACAGCGTCGAGGGCGCGCTCGCCGCCGAGGCGGCCGGCGCCGACCGGGTGGAGCTCTGCTCCGCGCTGTTCGACGGCGGGCTGACCCCGAGCATCGGCACCATCGAGACGGCCCTGCACAGAGTGGACCGGATCCGGGTGCACGTCATCGTCCGGCCGCGCGCCGGCGACTTCATCTACTCGCCGGCCGAGGTCGACGCGATGGTGCGCGACGTACGGGCGGCGGTGGCGGCCGGCGCGCACGGCGTGGTGATCGGGGCGCTGACCGCCGAGGGGGACGTCGACGTCCCCACCACCCGCAAGCTCATCGAGGCGGCCGGCGGCGCCAGGATCACCTTCCACCGCGCGTTCGACATGGTCCGGGACCCGTTCGAGGCGTTGGAGCAGTTGGTCGAGCTGGGCGTGGACCGGGTGCTCACCTCGGGTCAGGAGGTGAGCGTCCTGGAGGGCGCGCCGCTCATCGCCGACCTGGTCCGCCGGGCCGGGGACCGCATCATCGTCATGCCGGGCGGTGGCATCACCCCCCGCAACATCGCCCGGATCATCGAGGCGACCGGGGCGACCGAGTACCACTTCGCGGCGCTGGTCACCTCCGACAGCCCGGCGGTGCACCGCAACCCGCGCCCGCTCATGGGTGGGACCCTGCACCGGCCGGAGTACGAACGTTCCGGCACGTCCGGGGAGCTGGTCGGCCGGGTGCTCGCCGCCGCCCGCGCCTGACCGGCACGTCCTGACCCCGCCGCCGCGGGTCGTCGTCACCGCGACGGCCCGCGGCGCGGCCGTTTCCGCGGCGGGGCGCGGGCCACGCGGTCAGCGCGACGCGGACGGGAACTCCTCGAAGTACGCCTCGACCCGCTCGGCGGTGGCCGGCCGGGCGAGGGCGAAACCCTGCCCGTAGCGACAGCCGGCCCGGTGTGCGCCGTCGACCTGCGCCGGTGACTCCAACTCCTCCGCCACCACCTCGACCCCGAGCCGGTCACCGACGCTCACCACCACGTCGATCAGCGGGCGCGGCGCGGCCGGGGCCCCGTCGACCAGACGGGCACCGACCTTGAGCAGGTCGATCGGGAGCCGGCGGAGCTGGGCCAGCGACGCCTGCTCGGCGCGGAAGTGGTCCAGCGCGGTGCGGACGCCGAGCGAGCGCAGCCCGGCCAGCCGGGCCACCACGGTCGGCAGGTCGGGTCCGACCCGCGGCTCGGCCACCTCCACCACCAACCGGTCCGCCGGCACCCCGTACGCGGCGAGGACCGCGGACGTGCGCTGCACGAAGTCCGGTGTGGTCAGCTCCCTGGTGGTGACGTTGACCGCCATCCAGAGCTGCCGGCTCTCCGCGGACCACTCGGCGAGCTGGCGGCAGGCCCGGTCGAGGACCCACCACTCCAGCTCACCCACGATGTCCAGGTCCTCCGCCACCGGCAGCAGCTCGGCGGGGAGCACCGTGCCGAGCACCGGGCTGCGCCAGCGCAGCAGCGCCTCGGTGCCGACCGGTGACCGGTCGGCCAAGCCGAGCACCGGTTGGTAGACCAGGTCCAACTCGCCTCGGGCGACCGCGCCGGGCAACTCGCGCTCCAGGTCGAGCCGGCGGACCAGCTGCTCCTCCAGGAACGCGTCGTACCACTCGACGCGGTCCCGGCCGAGCTGCACGGCCCGCCGCCGGGCCAGGTCGGCCTGGCGGAGCACGTCATCCGGCCCGTCGGCACCGATCTCGGCCAGCCCGATGCTCACGTGCACCCGGAGCGTCGACCCGGCCAACTGGTACGGCTGGATCAGCGCGGCCAGCAGTCGCGTGCCCACCTCGTACGCCAGGACCGGGCCGGCCGTGGTGACCACCGCGAAGGCGGCGCCGCCCAGGCCCGCGACCAGGTCGTCGCGGCCGACCACCATGCGGGCCCGGTGGACCACCTCGGCCACCAGTTCCTCGTCGAGTCCGGGCGCGCTCCCGCCCGCGCCCGGGATGTGCAGGTCGACCATCAGCAACGCCCCGGCCGGCGTCGGCGCGTCAGCCACGGTGGCGAGGGCGCGCAGCAGCGCCGCCCGATCGGCCAGCCCGGCCCGGGTGGGGGTCGCCACCGGGCCGACCACCGCCACCTCGCGCCCGGATCGGGCCGGGCCCGGGTCGGCCGGCTCCGGTGCGGGGTGAGCCTGTTCCGGCCGGTCCGGCGGTCGCACCGCGACGGCCCCGGTCCCGTCCACCGCCGGCCCCCCGACCCCCGGCCCGCCCTCCGACGCATGGCTCCGGTGGCGGCGGTGCCCGGCGGGTCGCCCCGTCCCCGGCCGGTCGTCGCCGCGCAGCAGTTCGCGGAGCACGAGCGGTGGCACCGCCGCCAGGGCGAGCAGGACAGTGGTGCGGTCCGGCGGCAGCCCCGAGCCGACGTGCCGACCAGCGGCCAGCAGCAACGCCACCGCCGGGACCACCACACGCGGCCAGAGTGGCGCGGGGCGCTCGACCGCCGCCGGGGCCGCCGCCCGCGTCGCTCCTGCCGAGACGAGCAGCATGCCCAGCACCAGCGGGGGCACGGCCAGCAGCGCCAACCAGCCCGTCGCCGCCCCGGTCGTGAGGGTCGCGAGCAGCACCAGCCCGAACAGGATCAGCGCCACCCCACCGCGGCAGACGGCCGCCGCCACCCTCCGGTGCGCCCCGGTCAGCGCGGTGAGCGCCGCCATCCCGAGCGCGCCGAGCAGCAGAGTCACCGGCAGCCGGGCCGGTGACGGCAGGACTGCCGGTGGCAGCAGGAGCCAGCCCGCGAGGACCAGGCCGACCGCCGGCCCGAGCGCGTCGACGAGCCGGCGCAGGCGGACCCGGGCGGGTGGACGCGGCCCGCCGGGCAGCCGGCGCAACCCGAGGGCGGCGAGCGTCGCCACGACGGCCGGGCCGGCTCCGGCGACGGCCGGGGATGCCGGGCGGAGCAGCGGCACCGCGGCGGCGGCCAGACCGGCGGCGGCCACGGTGGCGTCGAGCAGCAGGAGTGCCGTGCGGGTCGACGTCCAGGCCCGGCGGGCGGCCCGCGTGCCCGGCCGGAGCATCGGCTCGGTAGCGCCCTGGCCCGCGTGGGTGGGCGGCCGGACGGCGAGCCGGGAGAGCCGTACGCCGGCCAGCGCGGCAGACACGCCGGCGGCGAGCGCGACCACCGCCGCGGGCGGAAGCTGGCCGGCCGCGCCGGCGAGGATGAGCAGCGCGACCGCCGCGAGAACGGCGGCTTCCGGGCGGGCGGGGGCGTGGAACGGTGCGGCGAGGGGCACGGCGGTCGCCTTCGTGAGGGGGCACGGGGGCGGTGCGGCGGTGCGGGGTGCCGGACGGGCGAGTCCGGTGCCCAATTGTGGGAAACGAATCGCCATGCACGCCGGTTACGTGCCCCTGCTCAGGAGAGGCCGTGACCCTCGTCACGGTCCGGCGGAACGGCGGCTCAGCCCCCGCCCGCCGCGAGGGACGCCGGGCGGGGGTGGGATCATCGCTGGGTGAGTAGGTCCGACAGCGTCCGCTTCCGGTACAACCAGGCCATCCTCGCCGCGGCGATCATCGCCTTCATCGGCGCCCTGCCGCTGGCCAACGCGCGGACGTACCTGCTACCGGTGTTGCTCGTCCCGCTCGCCGTCGGCATCTGGGCCTGGCGGGCCGGCACCGACGCGGACGCCCGCGAGCTGCGCGTGCGGGCGCTCGCCGGGCAGCGCCGGATCCCCTGGGACCACGTGGTCGAGCTGGCCACCGACCCGCGCGGGCGGGCCGTGGCCCGGCTCGACGACGGGCAGGAGGTCCTCCTGCCCGCGGTCCGCGCGACCGACCTGCCCCGGCTCGTCTCGGCCACCGGGCAGACGCTGCCCGGCGCCGCCGGCTGACCCGAGCGCCGGTCCACCCCGCCCGGCGGCCGCCCGTCAGTAGCCGTCGACGACCTCGTTGAGCAGCGGCTCACCCGCCGCGAACCGCCGCACCTGGTCACCCACCAGCCGGTACGCCCGCGGCAGCAGACCCCGGACCGAGCCGGCGACGTGCGGCGTGAGCAGCACGTTGGGCATGCTCCACAGCGGGTGATCGGCGGGCAGCGGCTCGGGGTCGGTGACGTCCAGCGCGGCGGAGATCCGCCCGGTGCCGAGCTCGGCGGCCAACGCCTCGGTCCGGGCCACCGGGCCACGGGCGGCGTTGACCAGCAGCGCCCCGTCCCGCATCGCGGCGAGGAACGTCGCGTCGACGAGGCCGCGGGTCTGGTCGGTGAGCGGCACCAGCACCACCACCACGTCGGCCTCCGGCAACAGCCGGGGCAGCTCCGCCACGCCGTGCACGCCCTGCTCCGGACGGGCCGTCCGGGCGACCAGCGTGAACGTCACGTCGAACGGTGCCAGCCGGTCGCGTACCGCGGAGCCGATCGAGCCGGCGCCGACGATCAGCACCCGCTTGCCGGTCAGCTCGTCGGTGGGCGCCACCGCCTCGTACGCCCACTCCCGCCGGGCCTGCGCGCGGGCGAACACGGGGAACGCCCGCAGCTGGGCCAGGATCGCGGCGACCACCCACTCGGCGGTGGACGGGTCGTGCACCCCGCGGGCGTCGCAGAGGGTCACCCCCTCCGGCATCCGGCCGACCCAGGCGTCCGCGCCGGCGGAGAGCAACTGGACCACCTCGAGGTCGGGCAGCTCGTGGAGGAGCCGGGCGGCGTCCGAACCGGCGAGGAACGGCGGCACCCAGAACCGGACGCCGGTCGCCCCGGACGGGAGCTTGTCGGGGTCCTCGACGACTTCGACGGTGACCGCCGGTGGCAGCTCACCGAGGAGCGGCTGACCGGTCTCGTGCGGAATCCATACCTTCACGCCCGCCGAGGTTAGCCTTCGCTCCGGCGGCCATGCCGGCACGTCCCCCGCGGGCCCGGGCCGACCGACCGCGACGGCGGCGGACCTCTCCTTTCGCGGGTGTCCACGCTCGACGGCCGGGACCGGCCCCGGCACACGCCGGGGTCGAAGCGCGGCGCGGCGGGGTATAACGAACGCCGGAGGCCGGTCGGTCTCCGACCGCTCCGTCAGACAGGTGCTCGATGATCGACGGCTCTCCCCAGGACGCTGTCCCGCGTGCCGTCGGCCCTCCCCCGGCGCTCGGCGACCCGGCTCGGCTGCGGGCGCTCGCCGAGACCGGCCTGGACGCGGCGCCGGACGAGGCGTTCGACCGGTTCGCCCGGCTGGTGAGCGACCTGCTCGACGTGCCGGTCGCGCTGGTCTCGTTGGTCGCCATCGACCGCCAGTTCTTTCCCGGGGCGGTCGGCCTTCCGGAACCGTGGGCCGACCGGCGGGAGACTCCGCTCAGCCACTCGTTCTGCCAGCACGTGGTCGACCTCGAGGTGCCGATGGTGCTGCCGGACGCCCGGCTCTATCCGCGGGTCCGGGAGAACCTGGCGATCCCCGACCTCGGCGTGGTCGCGTACGCCGGCATGCCGCTGACCGACCTGTCCGGAAACATCCTCGGATCGCTCTGCGCCATCGACAGCAAGCCCCGGGCGTGGACGGCGGCCCAGCTGCGTACCCTCGCCGACCTGGCCGCGGCGTGTTCGTCGGAGCTGCGGTTGCGGATCGCGCTGGACGGCGCCGACCAGGCGCGGCGGCGGGCAGAGGAGGCGCACGAGCGGTTGCGGTTGGTGGCAGGCCTGAGCGAACGGCTGGGCGGGACGCTCGACGTGGCGACCGCGCTGCACCGGCTGGCGGACGCCACGGTGCCGCTGCTGGCCGACTGGTGCCTGGTGTCGCTGGTCGGCCCGACCGGTGTGCCCCGCGAGGTGACCGCGGTGCACCGCGATCCGGCCCGGGCGGCCGACGTCAGCCGGTTCGCCGAGCTGCTGCGTACCGAACTCGGCCCGCGGTCGATCACCCGGGCGGTGCTGCGCACCGGTCAGCCGGTGCTGGTCAGCGCGGCCACCCTGGCCGACATCGAGCGGGCCACGCACAGCCCGGCGATGCCGGCGATCGCCGCCCGGCTCGGATTCGCCTCCCACCTGACCGTGCCGATCACCGCTACCGGCGGCACCGTGCTGGGCGCCATCACCCTGGTCAATGACGCGCGCCGGCCCGCCTTCGACGATCGGGACCTCATCACCGCGGTGGAGGTCGGGCGCCGGGCGGCGCAGGCGATCGGCAACAGCGCGAGGTACGGCGAGCAGCGCCACGTCGCCGAGGTGCTCCAGCACAGCATGCTGCCTCGGCTGCCGGAGGTCCCCGGGCTGGAGCTCGCGGCCCGCTACCAGCCCGCGGCCGACCGGGTCGAGGTGGGCGGCGACTGGTACGACGCCTTCCTCCAGCCCGACGGGGACCTGATCGCGGCGATCGGGGACGTGGCCGGGCACGACATCGAGGCGGCGGCGACCATGGGCCAGCTGCGCAACCTGGTCCGGGGCAACGCGTACGGCCGGTCCGACGCGGTCAGCGAGTTGATGACCCACCTGGACGACGTGATCCGCGGGCTACGCCTGCGCACCGCCGCCACCGCGACGCTGGTCCGGCTCCGCACCGACGGGGCCGGCGGTCATGCGGTCACCTGGTCCAACGCCGGCCACCCGCCGGCGCTCCTGGTCCGGGCCGGCGGCGCGGTGGAGGTGCTCGCCGGGCCGGCGGAGCCGCTGCTCGGCCTGGCCCGGCCGACCCGCCGCAGCAGCCGGGCGACCGGCTTGGCCGGCCGGGACACCCTGCTGCTCTACACCGACGGGCTCATCGAGCGGCGGGACCGGCCAATCGACGAGGGGCTGGCCGAGCTGGCCGCCCGGCTCGCGGGAAAGGACCGGATACCGCTCGACGACCTCTGCGACCTGCTGCTCGACGCGGCCCACCGCGGCGAGGACGACGTGGCGCTGCTGGCCGTCCGGGCGCGGTGAGCGGCGACGGTCCGGCCCGCGCGGCGGCGCACGGGGGCCGTCCGGTCGGGGTGGGCCACCGAGCGGGCTACTCCTGCGAGGCGACGGCCGTGCACGAGCCGTCCGGCGGGATACCCTGGGCCGGGTGAGCGCCCGTCCCCCGTACCCTCGCACCCGCCGTGCCCGGAGGGCACTGGTGGCGTCGTGCGCGGCGCTGCTCCTGGCCGCGACCGGATGCAGCTTCGGCGAGCCCGATCCCGACCCGGCGGGCGAGCCGCCGACCTTCCCGACCCCGTCGGCCTCGCCGGCGCAGGGCGGGGCCGGCCAGCAGGTGGTCGCCACGGTGCTGGCTAAGGGTTTGCGGGTGCCCTGGGCGATCGGGTTCCTGCCCGACGGCGCCGCGCTGGTCACCGAGCGGGACAGCGGCCGGATCCTCAAGGTGGGCCCGGAGTCGGGGCCGGACGGCCTGCGGGTCACCGTGGCGCAGACCATCACCGACGTGGCCGCGGCCGGTGAGGGCGGCCTGCTCGGCCTCGCCGTGTCCCCCGACTACCAGCGGGACCGGACGCTCTTCGTCTACTACACGACCGAGGAGGACAACCGGATCGTCCGGTTGCAGCTCGGCGGCGAGCCCACGCCGATCCTCACCGGCATCCCGAAGGCGGGCATCCACAACGGCGGTGGGCTCGGCTTCGGCCCGGACGGCCAGCTCTACGCGAGCACCGGCGACGCCGGCGACCGCCCCCACGCGCAGGACGCCAAGAGCCTGGGCGGCAAGATCCTGCGGATCACCCGGGACGGCAAGCCGGCGTCCGGCAACCCTTTCCCGGGTTCACCCGTCTGGTCGCTGGGGCACCGCAACGTGCAGGGCTTCGCCTGGGACGCCAGCAAGCGGATGTACGCGGTGGAGTTCGGCCAGAACACCTGGGACGAGATCAACGAGATCGTCAAGGGAAAGAACTACGGGTGGCCACAGGTCGAGGGGCGGTCCGACGACAAGCGCTTCGCCAACCCGATCACCCAGTGGGCCACCTCGGACGCTTCCTGTTCTGGGCTGGCCGCGGTGGACCGGTTGCTGGTCACCGGGTGCCTGCGCGGGAAGCGGCTCTGGGTGGTCGAGCTGACCGACACCGGCACGGTGCTCGGCCAGCCTCGGGAACTGCTGACCAACCGGTACGGGCGGCTGCGGGCGGTCGCCGCCGCGCCGGACGGGTCGATCTGGGTGACCACGTCCAACCACGACGGGCGGGGCGACCCGACCGCGGAGGACGACCGGATCCTGCGGCTGGTCTTCGCCGACGGCGGCGCCGGACGGAGCTGACCCGGGCCGACCGACCGCCGGCGCCGGCGGATCCGCCCCGGTCGGCGGCGCGTCGCACTCAGGTTTGCCAAGATCCTTCTACGGGCAGGTCAGGATTTCAGCATGGACGGGCAGCAGAACGAGCAGCACGGCACCGGGGGCGACGAGACCCCGGCGACCGGCCGTCGCCGCGCCTGGACCGCCTGGCGCGCGTGGGCGGCGCGGGTCGCCACGGCCCGGAGCGGTCGACGCAGCCCACTGCGGATGGCGGGCATGACGCTCGCGGTCATGGTGGTCACCCTGGCCGGGGTGATCATCGGCGTCGTCGGTGGCGGCCGGGTGGACACCGACCTCGGGCCGTTCCAGGCGACCCTCACCATCTCCCCCACCACCGACGGGGGGACCACGGTGGACATCCCGCCGTTGGGCGCGCTGCTGCTGGACAGCCACGACGGGCCGACCCGGCTGACCGTCCGGCTCGGGGCGCTCGACCAGCGGCGCACCGAGGCGCTGATCGACGACCCGGCGAGCATCCAGCGGGCCAGCCAGTCCGCCGTCGAGGACGTGCGGGCGGGGGTGATGCGGCTGGGGCTGCGTACCGTCGCCTCCGCCGTGCTGGCCACCATGCTGCTGGCCGCCCTGGTCTTCCGCAACGCGCGCCGCACCGCCTGGTCCGGCGGGTTGGCTCTGCTGCTCACCGTCGGCAGCCTCGCCACGGCCGCGGGCACGCTGCGCCCGCAGGCGATCGAGGAGCCACGGTACGAGGGACTGCTGGTCAACGCGCCGGCCGTCGTCGGTGACGCGCGGCGGATCGCCAACGACTACACCCGGTACGCCGAACAGCTCCAGCGGCTGGTCACCAACGTGAGCCAGCTCTACACCACCGTGTCGGGGCTGCCGGTGTTCGAGCCCGCGCCCGACACCACCCGGGTGCTGCACGTCTCGGACATGCACCTCAACCCGACCGGCTGGCAGCTGATCCGGACGGTGGTGGAGCAGTTCGACATCGACGTGGTGATCGACACCGGCGACATCACCGACTGGGGCAGCGAGCCGGAGGCCTCGTTCGTCGGCTCGATCGGCGTGCTGCAGAAGCCGTACGTGTTCATCCGCGGCAACCACGACTCGGGCCGGACGGCGGCGGCGGTGGCCCGGCAGCCGAACGCGATCGTGCTGCAGAACTCGACCACGACGGTCGCCGGGCTCACCATCGCCGGCATCGGCGACCCGCGGTTCACGCCCGACAAGAACACCTCCCCGGCCGGCAGCGGGCTCACCAAGCAGGTGGCCGAGCAGGTCATCGGGGTCGGCGAGCAGCTCGCCGACACCGTCCGCAAGTCGCCCGAGCCGGTGAACATCGCGCTGGTGCACGATCCGGCCTCGGCCGGTCCGCTGTCCGGCACCTGCCCGCTGGTGCTGGCCGGGCACACCCACGCCCGGCAGGTGTCGAAGCTGCCGCAGCAGCCGGGGCTGATGCCGACCCAGCTGATGGTGGAGGGCTCGACCGGTGGCGCCGGGCTGCGCGGCCTGGAGGGCGAGAAGCCGACCCCGCTGTCGATGAGCGTGCTCTACTTCGACAAGGAGAAGCTGCTCCAGGCGTACGACGACATCACCGTGGGCGGCACCGGTCAGGCGCAGGTGAGCCTGGAGCGGCACGTGATCCAGGATCCGAAGGCCGGCGAACCCGTCCCGGTCACCCCCACCCCCACCCGCTGACCCCGCCCGGTCGGGGCGGGGGCGTCAACGGCGGAGCGAGAGGGCGGCCAGGGCGGCGTTGACGATGCTGCCGGGGAGCAGGTCGTGCAGCTCGTACAGCTCGGCGACGCTGCCAGACTGGCCGAACTCGTCCACTCCCAGCGGCACCGCCGGCACGCCGAGGGCCGAACCGAGCCAGGCCATCGCGTGTGAGGCGGCGTCGTGCACGGTGACCACCGGCGCCCGGTCGTCGAAGGCCGCGCGGAGCGCCCCCGGCACACTCGGCACGGTCGCGGTGCGGACGCCCTGACGCAGGGTGCGCTGCCAGGCCCGGTAGAGCCGGTCCAGCGAGGTGATGTCCACGACGTGCGCGGCGACGCCCTCGTCCGCCAGCTCCGCGGCCGCGGCGAGCACCTCGGGCAGCACCGCGCCCGAGGCGGCGAGCTGCACCACCGGCGCGTCGGCCAGCTGCGGATGCGCCTGGTGGGCGTCGACCAACCGGTACGCCCCGGCGACCACCTGCCGGCGCAGCACCGCGTCGCCGAGCCGGGCCCGGGCGGCCTCGAACGGCGCCTGGTCGATCGGCCGGGTGCTGAGCCGGAAGTAGTACGCCCCGTCCTCGGCCGGCGCGGCCGTCGCCGGGGCCGGTGCGCCGGCGGCGATCTGGCCGAGCGCGTCGCAGAGCAGCCAGTCCAGGGTGACGGCGTACGCCGGCTCGATGAAGGTCACCCCGGGCAGCTCCAGCCCGACCGAGGCGGTGATGGTCGACTGGTGCGCGCCGCCCTCGGGGGCCAGCGTGATCCCGGACGGGGTGCCGGCCACCACGAACCGGGAGCCGGAGTAGGTGCCGTAGAGGAAGGCGTCCAGGCCGCGCAGCACGAACGGGTCGTAGACCGTGCCGACCGGTAGCAGCGGCTGACCGGACAGGTCCCACGCCAGGCCGAGCTGGCCCAGCAGCAGGAACAGGTTCATCTCCGAGATGCCCAGCTCGATGTGCTGCCCGGTCGGGCCCTCGGTCCAGCGCAGCATCCGGTCCTCGGTCCAGGACCGCTGCGCCGTCGGGGCGAACACCCCGGTCTTGTTGATGAACCCGGCGAGGTTGGTGGAGGTGGCGACGTCGGGGGCGGTGGTCACCAGGTGGCGGCCGACCTCGGCGTCGCGGGCCAGGTCCACCAGCACCCGGCCGAAGACCTCCTGGGTGGAGATGGGCTTGTTCGCGCGTACGTTCGTGGTCTCCGGAACGGTGACCCCCAGCGCCCGCTGGCGCGGCGCGCGGGACAGCGACTCCCGGCGCTCGCCGGCCCGGATGCCGGCCGGGGTGGCCGGGTCGAGCCGGTCCCACTCGGTCTCCGGGGTCAGGCCCTGCGCGGCCCGCAGCGCGTCGACCTGCTCGGTGGTGAGCAGGGCCGAGTGGTTGCGGGGGTTGCCGGCGATGGGCAGCCCCCAGCCCTTCACCGTGTACGCGAACACCACGCTGGGCCGGTCGGTGACGGCGTCGCACTGGGCGTACGCGTCGAGCAGCGCGGCGAGGTCGTGCCCGCCGAGGTCGGTGACGAGCGGGCCCAGCTCGGCGTCGGGGATGTCGGCGATGAACGCCTCGATGCCCTCCGGCGCGCCGTCGAGGAACTGCTTGCGCAGCGCCGGCCCGGCCAGCCCGAACAGCGACTGGTACTGCTCGTTCGGCATCGCGTCGATCCAGTCGCGCAGGGCCGCACCGCCCGGCCGGGCATACGCCTCGGCCAGCTTGCGGCCGTACTTGACCTCGACAACGTGCCAGCCGGCCGCCTCGAACTGCCCCCGCCACTGGTTGATCCGCACCCCGGGCACCACCCGGTCGAGCGACTGCCGGTTGAAGTCGACCAGCCACATCACGTCGCCGAGGCCGGTGGTGGCCGGGTCGGCGACCGCCTCCCAGATGTTGCCCTCGTCCAGTTCGGCGTCGCCGATCAGGGCGATGAAGCGGGACCGCGGCCGGGCGCCGAAGTGCGCGTCGACGTAGCGGCGGGTCGCCGCGGCGAAGAGCGGGGCCGCCGCGCCCAGCCCGACCGAGCCGGTGGAGAAGTCGACCTCGTCGGGGTCCTTGGTGCGCGACGGGTAGGACTGGAGACCGCCGCGCGCCCGCAGCTTCGTGAGGTACGAGCGGTCCAGGTTGCCCAGCAGGTACTGGATCGCGTGGAAAACCGGGGAGGCGTGCGGCTTGACCGCCACCCGGTCGGCGGCGTCGAGGTGGGCGAACCAGAGCGCGGTCATCGCGGTGACCAGCGACGCGCTGGACGCCTGGTGCCCGCCGACCTTCACCCCGTCGCCGGTGTTCCGGTCGTGGTTGGCCGCGTCCACGATGCGGGTGGCGAGCCAGAGCACCCGCCGCTGGATCTCGTCGAGGACGTCGAGGTCGTGCTGGTTCACGGTGGCTCCATCCGGGCGTCGCCGTTGACGCCCTCGCGAGGGGTGCGGGATGTCCGCGTGCGCGAAGAACGGGCCGGAGGCCGCCGCCGGTCGGGCGACGGCCTCCGGGGTTGGGGCTCAGCCCTGGACGCCGAGGCGCTCCAGGATCAGGTCGCGGACGGTCTTGGCGTCGGCCTGGCCACGGGTGGTCTTCATGACCGCGCCGACCAGCGCGCCGGCCGCGGCGACCTTGCCGCTGCGGACCTTGTCGGCGATCGCCGGGTTGGCCGCGATGGCCTCGTCCACGGCGGCGGTCAGCGCGCCGGTGTCCGAGACGACCTCCAGGTTCCGGTTGGTCATGATCTCCGTGGGCGAGCCCTCGCCGGCCACCACGCCCTCCAGCACGACCCGGGCCAGCTTGTCGTTGAGCTTGCCCGCGTCGACCAGGCTCTGCAGCTCGGCGACCTGCGACGGGGTCGCGCCGCAGTCGGCCAGCTCGAGACCGCTCTCGTTGGCACGCCGGGACAGCTCGCCGAGCCACCACTTGCGGGCCGCGGCCGGGGTGGCGCCGGCGGCCACGGTCTGCTCGATCAGCTCGACCGCACCGGCATTGAGCACCGACTGCATGTCCAGGTCGGACAGGCCCCACTGCTCCTGAAGCCGCCGCCGGTGCACCCGGGGCAGCTCCGGCAGGGCCGCCTTCAGCTCGGCCACCCAGGCCGGGTCCGGAGCGAGCGGCACCAGGTCCGGCTCCGGGAAGTAGCGGTAGTCGGTGGCGGTCTCCTTCGAGCGACCCGGCGTGGTGTCGCCGGTGTCCTCGTGGAAGTGCCGGGTCTCCTGGATGATCCTGCCGCCCGCGTCGAGCACCGAGGCCTGGCGCAGCATCTCCGACCGGACCGCCCGCTCCACCGAACGCAGCGAGTTGACGTTCTTGGTCTCGGTCCGGGTGCCCCACTCCTGGCCGGGCAGGTTCAGCGACGTGTTCACGTCGCAGCGCAGCGAGCCCTCCTCCATCCGGACGTCGGAGACGCCCAGCGAGCGGATCACGTCGCGCAGCTCGGTCACGTACGCCCGGGCCACGTCGGGCGCGAGCGCGCCGGTGCCCGGGATCGGCCTGGTGACGATCTCGACCAGCGGGATGCCGGCCCGGTTGTAGTCCACCAGCGACTCGGTCGCGCCGTGGATCCGCCCGGTGGCCCCACCGACGTGCAGCGTCTTGCCGGTGTCCTCCTCGAGGTGCACCCGCTCGATGCCGATCCGGACGGTCTCGCCGTTGACCTCCACGTCCAGGTAGCCGTCGACGCACAGCGGCTCGTCGTACTGGCTGATCTGGAAGTTCTTCGGCATGTCCGGGTAGAAGTAGTTCTTCCGGGCAAACCGGCACCACTCGGCGATCGAGCAGTTCAGCGCGAGGCCGATCCGGATCGTCGCCTCGATCGCCGCCTTGTTGGCCACCGGCAGCGAGCCGGGCAGGCCCAGGCAGACCGGGCAGGTCCGGGTGTTCGGCTCGCCGCCGAAGTCGGTCGGGCAGCCGCAGAACATCTTGGTCCGGGTGCCCAACTCGACGTGGGTCTCCAGGCCGATCACCGGTTCGTAGCGCGCCACGACCTCGTCGTACGCGGGCAGCGTCGTCGTCATCGGTTCTCCTGCCTCACAGTGCCGGTGGGGTGAACGTGCCGACGGCGCTCTCCAGCGCGGCGGCGACCCGGTACATCCGGTCGTCGGCCATCGTCGGGGCCATGACCTGCAGACCGACCGGCAGCCCGTCGGAGAGGCCGCACGGCACCGAGATGCCGGGACCGCCGTACAGGTTGGTCGGGATGGTGAACAGGTCGGCCAGGTACATCTGGTACGGGTCGGAGGTGCGCGCCCCGATCGGGAACGCCACGAACGGGGTGGTCGGCGAGATCAGCGCGTCCACCTGCTCGAACGCCGCGGTGAAGTCCCGCGTGATCAGCGTGCGGACCTTCTGCGCCTGGCCGTAGTAGGCGTCGTAGTAACCCGACGACAGCGCGTACGTCCCGAGCATGATCCGCCGCTTGACCTCGGGCCCGAAGCCGGCCTCCCGGGTCAGCGACATGACCTCCTCCAGCGACCGGGCGCCGTCGTCGCCGACCCGAAGGCCGAACCGGACGCCGTCGAACCGGGCCAGGTTGGAGGAGCACTCGCTCGGCGCGATCAGGTAGTACGCCGGCAGCGCGTAGGTGAAGTGCGGGCAGGACACCTCGACGATCTCCGCGCCCAGCTTGGTCAGCGCGTCGACCGCCTCGCGGAACGCCGCCACCACGCCCGGCTCGGCGCCCTCGCCGGCGAACTCGGTCACGATGCCGAGCTTCACGCCGGTCAGGTCACCGGTCGCGCCGAGCTTCGCCGCGGCCACCACGTCCGGCACCGGCTGCGGGATCGAGGTCGAGTCGCGCGGGTCGTGCCCGCCGATGACCTGGTGCAGCAGCGCGGCGTCCAGCACCGTACGTGCGCACGGGCCGGGCGTGTCCAGCGACGAGGAGAACGCCACCAGGCCGTACCGCGACGTGCCCCCGTAGGTCGGCTTCGCGCCGACGGTGCCGGTGACCGCGCCCGGCTGGCGGATCGAGCCGCCGGTGTCCGAGCCGATCGCCAGCGGCGCCTCGTACGCGGCCAGCGCCGCGGCGCTGCCGCCGCCCGAACCGCCCGGGATGCGGCTCAGGTCCCACGGGTTGTGGGTCGCGCCGTACGCCGAGTATTCCGTGGAGGAGCCCATCGCGAACTCGTCCATGTTGGTCTTGCCGAGCATCACCGTGCCGGCCGCACGCAGCCGCTCGACGATCGTCGAGTCGTACGGCGGGCGCCAGCCCTCCAGGATCTTCGACCCGACGGTGGTCGGCACGCCCTTGGTGGTGAGCACGTCCTTCACCGCCACCGGCACGCCCGCGAGGGGGCCGAGCGGCTCGCCGGCGGCCCGCCGCTCGTCCACCGCCCGGGCCGCGGCCAGCGCGCCCTCGCCGTCGACGTGCAGGAACGCGTGCACCCGGTCGTCGACCGCGGCGATCCGGTCCAGGTGGGCCTGGGTGACCTCGACGGCGGAGGTCTCCCCGCCGGCCACCAGCCCCGCGATCTCCGTCGCGGTCATTCTCGTCAGGTCGCTCATGCCGCCGCCTCGCTTCGCTCGCCGGCACCGTGCCGCGCGGTGATGATGCTGATCCGCTCGCTCATGACGCCAGGTCCTCGTTCAGGATGCGCGGGACGCGGAACCGCTGCTGATCGGCGTCCGGCGCGCCGGAGAGCGCCTCCTCGGGGGTCAGGCACGGCGTCTCCACGTCCTCACGCAGGACGTTGGTCAGCGGCACCGAGTGCGAGGTCGGCGGGATGTCCGCGGCGGCGACCTTGCCGACCTGGGCGACCGCCTGGAGGATCACGTCGAGCTGGCCGGCGAACGTGTCCAGCTCCTCCTCGGTGACGGCGAGCCGCGACAGGCGCGCGAGGTGCGCGACCTCCTCGCGGGAGATGGCGGCCATCGGTGCCCCCTTCGTAACGGTCTGTGTCCGGCCGGTCTGCCGACCGCGCGGCAGTACGGAGTGACGCGCGGTGACCGGAGCGAGTCTATTGTTCCGCGTCGGCGTCGCGTCCCCGACTCCCCCTCCGCCGTCCCGGGTGGTTTCCCGACGCCTCACGAGCGCCGGGCCCGTCCGGGTCGGCGGCCGGCCGGTTCCGGCGGCCGGTCGCGCTGCCCGGATCGCCGGTCTCGTCTAGCGGGCGTGCCGGCGGCGGGTGCCCGGTTCGGGGCCGCCGGTCGGGCGGACCGGGCGGTACCGGGCCAGCCAGGTGACCAGTTCCTCGGCCGGCATCGGCCGGGCGTAGAACCAGCCCTGCGCGGCGTCGCAGCCGGCGGCGTGCAGCATCCGCCAGGTCCGCTCGTCCTCCACCCCCTCGGCGACCACCCGCAGGCCGAGCGCACCGGCCAGCTCGATCATCGACCGGACTATCGCGGCGTCGTCGGCGTCGTCGGCCATGCCGAGCACGAAGCTGCGGTCCACCTTCACCTCGGACAGCGGCAGCCGGCGCAGGTGTTGCAGCGACGAGTACCCGGTGCCGAAGTCGTCCAGCGCGATCGCCACCCCGATCCGGTGCAGCCGGGAGATGGTGGCCAGCACCCGCCGGGGGTCGGCCATCAGAGCCCCTTCGGTGATCTCCAGTTGCAGCCGCTCCGGCGGCACGCCGTACCGCGCCAGCCGGTCGGCGATCTGGTCGGCGATCTCCCCGGTGTGCAGGTCCCGGACGCTCACGTTGAGCGCGGCGCGCAGCCCGACGCCGGCGGCCGACCACTTGGCGAGCTGCTCCACCACGTCGTCGACCACCCGGCGGGTCAGCAGCCGCATCACCGCGCTCTGCTCGGCGACCCGGATCAGCTCCTCCGGGTCGACCATCCCGCGTCGCGGGTGCCGCCAGCGCAGCAGCGCCTCGACGCCCACCACCTCGCCGGTCGCGATGGCGATCTGCGGCTGGTAGTACATCGTGATCTCGCCCGCGTCGGTCGCCGGTTCGGCGTCCGCGTCCCGATCGCCGGGCCGGCCCCTCTCACTCCGATCGACCGGCCGCCCGGCGTCGGCCGCCGGCCGGGACCCGCCGTGGCCGCGCGATCCGGCGCCACGCTCCGCCGCGGCACCGGCACCGGTCCCGGCCGTCTCCGGCGCGACGGCGGGGTGGGCCGCGTCCGCCCCCGGGCGGCGGCCGTTCGCCGGCCTCCGGTCGATGACCGAGCCCCGGTCGACCACCGCCGCGGCGGGCCGGCCGGCGCGGCGCCGGATCGGGTCCGCGCCGGTCACGATCCGGCTGATGAGTTCGTCGTCGGGCACCACCTCGGGCTGGTGCCCGCGGCGGCGCGGCCACCACCGGCCGGTCCGGCTCCCCTGCGGAGCGGGCGCCCCGGTCAGGTCCACGCGCTCGCCCGCGGGGTCATCGGGGGCGGCGAGGGCGGCTCCGTCCCCGCCCCGGGTCCCGGCGACCACCGGCTGCTCCGGCTCCACCCCGGACGGATCGTCGCCGGCTTCCGCGATCGCGTCGGCGCCGGTAGGCGGGCGGGCATGGGTGTCGGCGTGGGCCTTGGCGCGCGCGTGGGCGCCGGCGTGCACGTCGGCCTGGGCGTCGGTGTGAGCGTCGGCCTGGGCGTCGGTGTGAGCGTCGGCGTCGGCGTGCGGGTCGGCTTGGGCGTCGGTGTGCGGGTTGGCGTCGAGGACGGGGCCGGACTCCAGCACCCGGCGCAGGTCGGCCAGCAGGCCGAGCCGCTCGGCGGAGTTGTGGTCGGACTCCGCGGCGTACACGGCGACCGTGTCGTTGCGGTGCTTGGCGTCGTACATCGCCACGTCGGCGTGGCGCATGAGGGTGGCGAAGTCCTCGCCGTGCTCGGGGAAGAGCGCGATGCCGATCGACCCGCCCACGTCCAGCGGCAGGCCGTCGAGCGGCACCGGCTCGGCGAGCGTCCGCACCACCTCGTCGGCCAGCTCACGGGCCTCGGCGACGTCCGCCAGGCCGGTCATCACGATGGCGAACTCGTCCCCGCCGAGCCGGGCGACCATGTCCCGGCCGGCCACCACTCCGGTGAGCCGCTGGCTGACCTCGACCAGCAGGCGGTCCCCCACCGCGTGCCCCAGCGCGTCGTTGACGTTCTTGAACCGGTCCAGGTCGATCAGGAGCAGCGCGAGGTGCCCGTCGGGCTCGCCGCGCGCCGAGCGTTCGGCGTGCAGGTGGACCTGCTCGGCGACCTCGGCCAGCAGCGCCTTGCGGTTCGGCAGGCCGGTGAGCGGATCGAGGGACGCGAGCTGCTGCTGCTCGACGGTGAGCCGGGCCATCCGGTAGACGGCGAAGAGCGGCACCAGCACCAGCGGAATCAGCGCCGCGCTCGTGGCCGCCGCGGCGACCAGCACCGGGGCGAGCAGCAGCAGCGACCCGGTCGAGAGCAGCTCGAACCCGAGGCCCTGCCGGAAGCTCGGCCACCACCGCTCCCCGAAGCGGAGCCGCACGGCGGTGCTGACCAGACCGTAGTTGACCAGGAACCAGGCCAGCGTCGCGCCACCCACCGCCAGCACGTCGGAGCCGTGCAGCTCACCGCCCGCGAAGACGGGGCCCGGCCCGATGCGGGTGATCGCGTACGCGGCGGCCAGCGCCCAGGCGTACTGGCCCACGTTGAACGCCGTCCGCCAGGCGGCGTGACGCAGCCGCCAGCCGGAGACGACCACGGCGATCGCCTGCACCGCCACCGCGGCCCCGAGACCCCAGCCGAGCAGGATGGCGAACGTGAAGCAGGTGGACGGGAAGACCGCCGACGACTGCCGGCGACCGGGCGGGACGAACGGCCGGGCGTCGCAGACGACGGCGAGCGCCGCCATCGTCCAGAACGCCACGGGCATCCGGGGCAGCTGATCCGGCAGCGTCGCCAGTGGACCGGCCGAGACCAGCACGGCCAGCGCCAGGACGGTGGCGATGAAGGTGGCGAACGGCGCCACCCGCCCGGGCGGGACGACGTTGCGCGGGTCGGCGACCTCCATCACACCTCCCGGACAACGGTCGACGTGCCCGTTCACACGCCGTGCACCAATGAAACGCCCTCGGTGCCCGATTTCCCGGTATGACAGTCACGAATCGGTCGTAGTCGTAATTAACTTGGTATACGCGGTGAGCCGGGCACGACGACCATCTGATGCCTCGTCAGCCCTCGATGCGGGCCACCTCGCGGGCGGCCTCCGGGCCCCCGTCGAGCAGCTGGCGGAAGCCGTCCTCGTCGAGGACCGGCACCTTGAGGCTGGCCGCCTTGTCGGCCTTCGAGCCCGGGTTGTCGCCCACCACCACGAAGCTGGTCTTCTTGGAGACCGAGCCGCTCACCTTGCCGCCGCGGCTCTGCACCGCCTCGGCGGCCTGGTCCCGCGAGAACCCGGCCAACGTCCCGGTGACCACCACCGTGATCCCCTCCAGCGGCCTGGGGCCCTCGTCCACCGCCTCCTCCGCCATCCGTACGCCGGCCTCGTCCCACTTGCGGACGACCTCGCGGTGCCAGTCCACCGCGAACCACTCGCGGATACTCGCGGCGATGGTCGGACCCACCCCGTCAACCGAGGCCAGCTCCTCCTCGCTCGCCTTGTCGATCGCGTCGATGGACCGGAAGTGCCGGGCGAGCGCCTGCGCGGCGGTCGGGCCGACGTGTCGGATGGAGAGCGCCACCAGCACCCGCCACAGGTCGCGTTCCTTGGCCACGGCCAGGTTGTCGAGCAGCTTGGTCGCGTTGCTGCCGAGGCTGCCGTCCTTGTTGACGAAGAACGGAGACCGGAGCAGTTGCTCGGCGTCGAGCAGGAAGAGGTCACCCTCGTCGTGGATGATCCCCGCGTCGAGCAGCGCGGCGGCGCCCTTGTAGCCCAGCACCTCGATGTCGAACGCGCCGCGGCCGGCGAGGTGGAAGACCCGCTCCCGCAGCTGGGCCGGGCAGCTGCGGGTGTTGGGGCAGCGGATGTCGACGTCGCCCTCCTTGGCGGGGGCGAGCGGCGTGCCGCAGGCCGGGCAGTTGGCCGGCATCACGAACGGCCGGGCGTCGGCGGGCCGCAGGTCGACCACCGGGCCGAGCACCTCGGGGATCACGTCGCCGGCCTTGCGGATCACCACCGTGTCGCCGATCAGCACGCCCTTGCGCTCGACCTCGCGGGCGTTGTGCAGGGTGGCCAGGGCGACCGTGGAGCCGGCCACCCGGACCGGCTCGAGAACGGCGAACGGGGTGACCCGGCCAGTGCGCCCGACGTTGACGTCGATGTCGAGCAGCTTGGTGTTGACCTCCTCCGGCGGGTATTTGAAGGCGATCGCCCAGCGCGGCGCGCGGCTGGTCGAGCCCAGGCGGCCCTGGATCGAGACCGGGTCGACCTTGACCACGACGCCGTCGATCTCGTGCTCGACGTCGTGCCGGTGCTCGGCGTAGTAGGCGATGTATTCCGCGACGCCGGAGAGGTCGGGCACCACCCGCCACCGGTCGCTGGTCGGCAGGCCCCACGCCTTCAGCGCCGCGTACGCCTCGGACTGGGCGACCGGCTGGAAGCCGCGCCGGGCGCCGATGCCGTGCACCACGAGGCGCAGCGGACGGGACGCGGTGATCCGCGGGTCCTTCTGCCGCAGGCTGCCGGCCGCGGCGTTGCGGGGGTTGGCGAACGGCGCCTTGCCCTGCTCGACAAGGCCGGCGTTCAGGTCGGCGAAGGCCGCCACCGGGAAGTAGATCTCGCCCCGGACCTCGAGGAACTCCGGAATGTCGGGAAACTCGGCGGACGACGTGAGCTGACCCGGCACGTCGCGGATGCTGCGGACGTTGGCGGTCACGTCCTCACCCGTGCGCCCGTCACCGCGGGTCGCCGCCCGGACCAGTCGGCCGCCCTCGTAGGTGAGGTTGATGGCCAGCCCGTCCACCTTGAGCTCGCAGAGGTAGGGCACCGGGCCGCCGGCGTCGCGCTCGACGCGCTCGGCCCACGCCGCGAGCTCCTCGTCGGCGAAGGCGTTGTCGAGCGACATCATCCGCTCGACGTGGGTGACCGGGGTGAAGTCGGTGGAGAAGGTGCCGCCGACCCGCTGGGTGGGCGAGTCGGGAGTGCGCAGCGCCGGGAACTCGGCCTCCAGCGCCTCCAGCTCGCGCAGCTGGCGGTCGAACTCGGCATCAGTGATGGTGGGCGAATCCAGCACGTAGTAGCGGTATTGGTGCTCGGTCAGCTCACGGCTCAGCGTGGTGTGCCGCTCCCGCGCCTCCGGGGTCGGCTCGCCGCCGGCCGCCGCCTCCTGCGCCGCGCTGACCTGCTGGCCGATCTGCTCCTCGGACACGCCGCCACCTTCGGACACCGCTACGACCTCCCCTGATCACGCTACTCCGGCACGGTAGCCGGCCGGTCGGACAATCCACCGGCCACCCGCCGCGCCAGGCCGGGCGGCCGGCGCCCTGACGTGCGAGGATCGCCGGACGGCGCGGCGAGAGGCGGGGTACGGATGCCGGAATGGATGCTCTGGGCGGCAGCGGTACTGCTCGCCTTCGCGGCCGGCTGGCTGTGGCAGGACCGGCGGCAGCGCGGCGACGACGAGGACCGGCGGCAACGCACCGGCCGACGCGGCGGCGACGAGGAGCGCCCGGCCGGACGCGGGCCGGACGCGGGCCGGGCGGGCGCCCCGCCCCGGCCGCGGACGGACGGCCGGGCCGCCGCCGGGCCGCCGCGCCCCGGCGAGATCTGGTGGGCCGACGTCCCGTACGCCGACGGCAGCGGATCGAAGGTCCGACCGTGCCTGGTGCTGCGGGCCGACGGCCGGAGCGCCGACGTCCTGAAAATCACCAGTCAGGACAAGAGCGACCGCGACGACCACGTCCGCATCCCCACGCGGGACTGGGACCCGGACGCCGACCACGACAGCTACCTGGACCTGAGCGACCCGATCCCGGTGCCCCGGACAGCCTTCCGGGACCACGCCGGCGACTGCGACCCCACCCTCTGGCGCCGCCTGGAGTCCCTCCCCCACCTCTCCACCTGACCCCTCGCTGCCTCCGGCCGACCCGCCCGGTCGATCATGAAGTTGTTGCCCCCCGCACCGGCATGTCGCGGCAATAACTTCATGATCAACACGGGGGACCGCGGGAGGGGAATCGCGGGAGGGGGTGGGGACGGGTGTCAGATGGTCAGGGTCTTTAGTTGGTCGGCGTACTCGATGCGGGTCGACCAGTCGGCGGGCCAGGCGGACATGCCGGCGGCGGCGCCCACGAAGGCGCCGGCGAGGGCGGCGATCGAGTCCGAGTCGCCCGCCGTAGTGGCGCCGCGGGCCAGCGCGCCGACCGGGTCGTCGGCGTGCCGCAGCGCGCAGTACAGCGCGGTGACCAGCGCCTCCTCGGCCACCCAGCCCTCGCCGGTCAGCCGGCACGGGTCACCGCCGTCGTCGGGAGCCGCCAGCGCCCCGGCCAGCCGGGCCAGCGCCGCGAGGCACTCGTCCCAGCCCCGGGCGATGAACTCCTCGGGCGTCGTCACCCCGGCGCGCTGCCACAGGTCACCGAGCCAGTCGGCGCGGTAGCGGGTGCGCTGTTCCCGGGCCCGCGCGGTGAGCAGGGCGGGCACCTCGTCGAGCGCCGCGCCCTCGCGGAGCACCCGCACCGCGTACGCGGTCAGCTCGCTGGCGGCCAGCCCGGTGGGGTGGCCGTGAGTCAGGCCGGCCTGCAGTTGGGCGAGCCCGGCGAGCGTGTCCAGGTCGACGTCGAGCAGCCCGACCGGGGTGACCCGCATGTTCGCCCCGCAGCCCTTCGACCCGGCCACGGTCGCCTCCTGCCAGCGCAGCCCCCGCGCCAGCTCGCCGCACGCCCGCAGGCAGGTCATGCCCGGGGCGCGGTTGTTCTCCGGGCTCACGGCCCAGGCCAGGAAGCGCTGCCGCAGCGCCGGTTCCACGGCCTCCGGCGTGAGCGCCGGCGCCTCGCGCAGCGCCCAGCCGACCGCCAGCGCCATCTGGGTGTCGTCGGTGACCAGCGCCGGGTCGCCGACGAGGTCACGAGGGCCGGCCGGCCCGTAGCGGCGGACGATCTCGGCGACCGGGAGGAACTCGGTCTCCTTGCCGAGCGCGTCCCCGTAGGCGAGGCCGAAGAGCGAGCCGGCGGCGCGGCCGAGCGAGGCGTCGATCACTCGAGTGATCATGCCCGCCGGCCGCCAGCACCGCCACACCACCCAACCGTGGGCACATCGACGCCGGACGCCGGACGCCGGACGCCGGCCGCCAGCACCGCACACCTCGGAACCACGGGCCCGGCAACGCCGCCCGCCAGCACTGGCACGCTGCGAAACACCCGGGGCACGTCGTCGGCCCCGCCCGCCGGCGCCAACGTCGCAGCACCCGCGCACGTGCCGGGCTCGTCGTCGACTCAGTCCCAGCAGAGGCAGAACGGGTGGCCGGCGGGGTCGGCGTAGACCCGGAAGCCCTCACCCTCGCCGGGCAGTCGCCGGGCGCCGAGCGCGAGCGCCGCCTTCTCGGCGGTCTCGATGTCGTCGACCGTGACGTCGAGGTGGAACTGCTGGGGCCGCTCCGGGTCGGGCCAGGACGGCGGGCGCAGGTTGAGCGCCTGCTGGAACGCCAGGCGCGGCTGGTGGCCGGGGTGGCCGCCGAGGACCACCCACTCGTCGCCCTCGGAGTCGTCCTCGATCAGGTCGAGGCCGAGCAGCTCCGCGTAGAACGCGGCCAGGGCTCGTGGATCCGGGCAGTCGATCACCGTCGAACGCAGCTGTCCAATCATGCCGGTCATGCTGCCCCCGACGTACGACAGGAAACCTCAATCCTCGGCGAGCCGCCGGCCGGCGTCGCGGCACGCGGCGAGCACCGCGCGCGCGTACTCCGGGGTGGCGCCGGCCAGCCCGCAGGCGGGGGTGACCACGACCTGCTCGGCCAGGCGGGAGCGCGGGAAGCCGAGGCGGTCCCAGAGTTGGCGTACCCGGTCGGCCACCTGGGCCGAGGTCGGCGGGCGACCGGTCGACGGCGGCTGGGTGGACACGGCGCCGGCCAGCAGCCCGAGCCCGGCGTCGATCGCCTCGCCGAGCGGGTCCAGGTCGGTGACCAGCGCCAGGTCGAGGGCGACCGCGACGGCGCCGGTCGAGCGGATCAGCTCCAGTGGCACGTCCGGCGCGCAGCAGTGCACCACGGTCGGCACGCCGACCGCCTCGACAAGCGAGCGCAGCAGCGTCGCGACGAGCCCGGACTCCGCCGCCGGGTAGACGCCGAGGCCGCTCTCGGTGGGGATCCGCCCGGCGAGCACCGCCGGCAGCGACGGCTCGTCGAGCTGGAGCAGCACCGACGCCCGGGGCAGCCGGCGGGTGACCGCCTCGACGTGCCCGCGCAGCCCCTCGGTGAGCGAGCCGGCGAGGTCCCGCACCGCCCCGGGGTCGCGCAGCACGCGGCCGCCGATCGGCAGCTCCAGGGCTGCGGCCAGGGTGAACGGGCCACCCGCCTGCACCTTGACCGGTCCGGCGTACTCCTCGGCCTGTTCGGCGAGCTGGTCGAGGTCGCGCTCCATCAGGTCCCGCGCGCGGCGCAGGTCCCGGCCGGGGCGCGGGGCGATCCGCCAGCGGGCCGCGTACAGCTCCACGGGCAGCTCGACCAGCAGGCCGGCGGTGCGGCCGATCAGGTCGGCGCCCGGGCCGCGGGCGGGCAGCTCCGGCAGGTGGGGCAGGGCGGGGAGCTCACCGAGGACGATTCGCTGTGCCTCGGCGATGTCGGTGCCGGGCAGCGACCCGATGCCGGTCGCCGCGCCGGCCGGCCACGGCCACGCCTGATCTGTCACGGCCGAAGGGTATCCGGTGCGCCGTCGGCCGGGACCCACCGCCGGCGATCCGCCGCACGACGCCGGCAACCCGCGGGCGGCGCCGGCGATCCGCGCGCGGGCTCCGCTTCAGGAGGCGATGGTGGCCGAGCCGAGGACCACGTCCCCGGCCGGATCCGGCCGGTACGCCACCACGGCCTGACCGGCGGCGACACCCCGGACCGGCCGGCGCAGCTCGGCGTGGAGCGTGTCGCCGTCGAGCACGACGGTGGCGGGCACGACGTCGCCGTGCGCGCGCAACTGCACCTCGCACTCGACCGGGGCGCCCGGGCGGGGGCCGCCGGTCCAGACCGGACGCTCGGCGCGGACCTGGGACACCTCCAGCGCCTCCGCCGGGCCCACGGTCACCGTGTTGGTCTTCGGCGTGATGGAGAGCACGTAGCGCGGGCGGCCGTCCGCGGCCGGCCGGTCCAGGTGCAGGCCGCGCCGCTGGCCGACGGTGTACGCGTAAGCGCCGGCGTGGCTGCCGACCACCGCGCCGGTGGCGGCGTCGACCACGTCGCCGGGCGTCTCGCCCAGCCGCTGGGCCAGGAACGCCCGGGTGTCGCCGTCGGCGATGAAGCAGATGTCGTGCGAGTCCGGCTTGTCGGCGACGGCCAGCCCGCGCCGGGCGGCCTCCGCGCGCACCTCGGCCTTGGTGGAGTCGCCGAGCGGGAACATCGACCGGTCCAGCTGCTCGCGGGTGAGGACCGCCAGCACGTACGACTGGTCCTTGGCGGCGTCGACGCTGCGGCGCAGCAGGCCGTCGGGGCCGAGGCGGGCGTGGTGGCCGGTGACCACCGCGTCGAACCCGAGGGCCACCGCCCGGTTCAGCACCGCGGCGAACTTGATCTTCTCGTTGCAGCGCAGGCACGGATTCGGCGTACGGCCCGCCGCGTACTCCGCGACGAAGTCGTCGACCACGTCGGCGTGGAACCGGTCGGCCATGTCCCACACGTAGAACGGGATGCCGATCACGTCGGCGGCCCGCCGGGCGTCCCGGGAGTCCTCCAGGGTGCAGCAGCCGCGCGCCCCGGTCCGGTAGGTCTGCGGGTTGCGCGCCAGCGCCAGGTGCACGCCAGTCACGTCGTGCCCGGCCTCGGCCGCACGCGCCGCCGCGACCGCCGAGTCGACCCCGCCGGACATCGCCGCCAACACCCTCACCAGCTCACTCCCTTCGCCCCGTCAACCCTAACCGCCCGCTCACGGCGCCCGCCCCCACCCGCCCGGGCTCGGCCCCGCGGTCGATCATGCAGTTGTGGTGGGGGACAAAGGGCACGCACCACCGGCGAACGGGCACCACAACTGCATGATCGACCGGGGACGGGCGGGGTCAGCGGGGGGTGCGGTGGGCGGCGGCGCGGCGGGCGCGTTCCACGGCGGCGGGGAGGGCGGCGATGAGCGCGTCGACCTCCGCACGGGTGGAGGTGTGGCCGAGGGTGAAGCGCAGCGACGAGCGGGCCCGGTCGTCGTCGGCGCCCATCGCCAGCAGCACGTGCGAGGGCTGCGCCACGCCGGCCGAGCAGGCCGACCCGGTGGAGCAGGCGATCCCCTGGGCGTCGAGGAGCAGCAGCAGGGCGTCTCCCTCGCAGCCGGGGAAGGAGAAGTGGGCGTTGCCGGGCAGCCTTTCGGCCGGGTCGCCGTTGTAGATCACCTCGGGCACCGCCTGGCGGACCCGTTCCACCAGGTCGTCGCGGAGCGCGGCGACGCGGGCCGCGTACTCCTGCTGGCCCTTGACCGCGGCCTCGACGGCGACCGCGAAGGCGACGATGCCGGCCGTGTCCAGGGTGCCCGACCGGATGTCGCGCTCCTGGCCGCCGCCGTGCAGCAGCGGGGTCGCCGCGACGTCCCGGCCGAGCAAAAGGGCGCCGACGCCGACCGGGCCGCCGAGCTTGTGCCCGGACACGGTCAGCGCCGCGGCGCCGCTGGCGGCGAAGTCGACCGGCACCTGGCCGACCGCCTGGATCGCGTCGGTGTGGAACGGCACGCCGTACTCGGCGGCGACCGCGGCCAGCTCGCTGACCGGCTGGACCGTGCCGACCTCGTTGTTGGCCCACATCGCGGTGATCACGGCGATCTGGTCGGCGTGCGCCGCCAACTCGGACCGAAGCCGCTGCGGGTCGAGCCGCCCGGCGGCGTCGACCGGAAGCCAGCCCACGTCGGCGCCCTCGTGCGCGACGAGCCAGTCCACCGCGTCCAGCACCGCGTGGTGCTCGACCGCACTGGAGACCACCCGGCGGCGGCCGTCACCGGTGGCCCGCCGGGCCCAGAAGATGCCCTTGACCGCGAGGTTGTCGCTCTCCGTCCCGCCACCGGTGAAGATCACTTCGGAGGGGCGGGCGCCGAGCACCGCGGCGACCCGCTCGCGGGACTCCTCGACCCGGCGCCGGGCACACCGGCCGGCCGCGTGCAGCGACGACGCGTTGCCGACCTCGCGGGCGGTGGCGACGTACGCCTCCAGTGCCTCGTCGAGCATCGGAGTGGTCGCCGCGTGATCCAGGTATGCCATCACCGTCCAGCCTACGGCCGCGCCCCGGCGGCCGGCGGGCGAGGGCACCGGGGCGCGCGGCCGGCCGGACCGTCCTTCCGGCCGGTTCCCGGACGGCCGTCGACGCATCTCCGGCGGGTGTGCGGGTACTGGAAGATTCGAGCCGTCACATCCGAAAGCGCCGAGACGGTCGCCACCGGGCGGCGCGCGTCAGGCATACTCGGTTGTCGACGTCTCCGCCGAGCGGAACGACACGAACTGGCTCCTGCGGCGACCGCACGCCCAGGGGCACCGTGACGGGCTGATCGGCGGGCCGGCTCAGCTCCCCGGCCCGCCGATCAGCTCCCTCGTCCGCGACGACGCGCAGCCCCAGATACGACGAGTGGCCATCCGGCGTGCCGGATGGCCACTCGCGTGTCGGTTCCCGGCGGCACCGCCGCCGGGACCGGATCACTTCCGCTTGCGGATCTCGTCCGCGGCCTGCGGAACGACCTTGAACAGGTCGCCCACCACGCCGAAGTCGGCCAGCTCGAAGATCGGCGCCTCGGCGTCCTTGTTCACCGCGACGATGGTCTTGGAGGTCTGCATGCCGGCCCGGTGCTGGATCGCGCCGGAGATGCCGAGCGCGACGTAGAGCTGCGGGGAGACGGTCTTGCCGGTCTGACCCACCTGGAACTGGTGCGGGTAGAAGCCGGAGTCGACGGCCGCCCGGGACGCGCCGACGGCGCCGCCGAGCAGGTCGGCCATCTCCTCGACCAGCTTGAAGTTGTCGGCGTTGCCGACGCCGCGGCCGCCGGAGACGACCACCGACGCCTCGGTGAGCTCGGGCCGGGAGCCCTTCTGCTCGGCGACCCGGTCCACCACCTTGGCCAGCTTGTCGGCGTCGGCCACGGCGACGGTGAGCTGCTCGACCGCCGGGGTGGCGGCGACCGGCGCCGGGTTGACCGAGT
Source organism: Micromonospora sp. WMMD812 (assembly GCF_027497215.1). Classification (NCBI taxonomy): domain Bacteria; kingdom Bacillati; phylum Actinomycetota; class Actinomycetes; order Micromonosporales; family Micromonosporaceae; genus Micromonospora; species Micromonospora sp. WMMD812. Next base: position 3,247,594 of record NZ_CP114904.1, read on the forward strand.
TCGGCCGGACGGTGACCAGCGGCAGGCCGCGGGTGACCTTGCTCTTGACGATGGTGGAGCCGGCGAAGGCGACCTGGGTGGCGGTGCCGTCGGCGGTCAGCGCGACCACGTCGGTCAGGATGCCGTTGTCCAGCTTGACCGCCAGCCGGGCGGCGATCTCCTTGCCCTCCTGCGAGGAGGCGAGCAGCACGGCGGCGGGCTCGACCCGGCGGACCAGCTCGGCCAGCACGGTGGCCTTCGGGGCCACCAGGTAGCCGTCGATCTCCTCGCTCTCCGCGGCGTAGATCTTCTCCGCGCCGTACTCGCCCAGCTTGCCGCTCAGCGCCTCGGCCGCGCCGGGGCCGCCGAGCACCACGGCGCTGGGCGTGCCCAGCTCGCGGGCGAGGGTGAGCATCTCCAGGGTGACCTTCTTGACGCCGAACTCGCGGGTGGCTTCGACGACGACGAGAACCTCAGACATGTCCAGACCTCTCACACGAACTTCTCGGTGGCGAGGAACTCGACCAGCTTGACGCCGCCCTCGCCCTCGTCGGTGATCTTCTCGCCGCCGGAGCGCGGCGGGCGCTTGGCGTGCTCCACCACGGCGCTGGTCGCGCCGTCGAAGCCGACCTCGCTCGGGGCGACGCCGAGGTCACCCAGGGAGAGGGTCTGCACGGGCTTCTTCTTGGCCGCCATGATGCCCTTGAACGACGGGTAGCGCGGCTCGTTGATGGTGTCCCACACGGAGACCACGGCCGGGGTCGAGGCGGTGACCACCTCGTAGCCCTCCTCGGTCTGCCGCTCGACGGTGAGCGTGCCGCCGTCGACGGTGAGCTTGCGGGCGCCGGTCAGCGCCGCCACGCCCAGCCGCTCGGCGATCATGTGCGGCATGACCTGCACCCGGCCGTCGGTCGACTCCGCGCCGCAGATGACCAGGTCGGCGTTGAGGGTGCCCAGCGCGGCGGCGAGCACCTTCGAGGTCGCCACGGCGCAGGAGCCGTGCAGCGCGTCGTCCACGACGTGGACGGCCTTGTCCGGGCCCATGGAGAGCGCCTTGCGGATCGACTCGGTCGCCCGGTCCGGACCCATGGTCAGGATGGTGACCTCGCCGCCGTGCGCCTCCTTGATCTTCAACGCCTCTTCGATGGCGTACTCGTCCATCTCGTTGATGACGTTGTTCGCCGAGCCGCGGTCGACGGTGTTGTCGTCACTGCGCAGGTTGCGGTCCGCGCCCGAATCGGGCACCTGCTTGACGAGTACGACGATGTTCATCGCGCTTCGACGACCCTCCTGTGTGGTGGTGCGATTCGCTCGCCCGGTCTTGGGGCGCAGCCTGCCGCGTGACTTAACGCTCGGTCAACCACGGGCTGTTGTGCGGTTGCCCACGGACGCCATGTTACCTGCCAGTAGCATCGGCCTTCCGGCCACTCAGCGTGACACAGGTCACCGCTGGACCGGCGCGAGCGGTGGACTCAGGCCGATTCCGCCAGCGCGTCCCTGATCCGCTCGATCATCGCCGCCTCCTCGGGGGCGACTCCCGCGTGCGCCCGGGCGACCCGGTCGGCGGCGGCGAGCACCACCGACCGGTAGGCCGCCACGTCCGCCGGCGACTTCTCGGCCAGGATCCGCACCGCGCGACCGAGCGCCGGCAACACCGTCGACTCGATCTCCAACGGCGAGTCCCGAGGCAGCTTCGGCAACGGCCCGGTGGTCAGCGCCTCCTTGACCACCCCACTGGAGCCGGCGAACGCCCCGGACGCCGCGGCGCTCTCCCGCAGCACCGACAGCACGCCGGGGTCGGCGTTCGAGACCAGGAAGACCGCCCCGAACGCGCCGGTCTTGAGGGTCAGCCGCTCCTCGTCCGTCAATCGCTGCTCCATGATCACGGAGTGTAGACGTACGGCGTGGTCGTGGTGACCGGGACGAAGCCGAGCCGCTCCAGAATGGGCCGGCTGTCGTCGGACGCGTCCACCTGCAACAGCGTGCGTCCGCGCTGCTCGGCCAGCCGGGCCCGGTAGCTCACCAACGCCCGGTAGATCCCCCGGCGCCGCCACTGCGGCAGCGTCGACCCGCCCCACAGGGAGGCGAAACCCGTGGCCGGCAGGTAGCGGATCCAACCCGCGCTGACCACCGCCCCCTCCGCCTCGGCCACCACCACGGCGATCGACCGCGGATCGGCCTCGATCTCCCGCTCCAGAACGTCGGCGAGGTGGCTGCGGTCGGCCTGCCAGACGGCCTCCTCCATCACCACGATCCGGTCCAGGTCCGCGCGGGCGGTCACCTCCCGCAGGCGTACGCCCTCGGGCACCACCGGCAGCGCGGCGGCCAGCGGCGCGACCGGGCCGATCACGACGGTCTCCCGCTCCTCCGGCACGAACCCGGCGGCCCGCAACCGGTCCGGGAGGTCGGCCGGCTCGTCGTGCCCCGCGAGCTTCCACTCCACCTGCTCGCCCCGCTGCCGGAACAGCTCGACCTGCCGGGCGATCAGCTCGTCCAGTGCGGCGCCGGTCAGCCCACCCAGGTCCCGGTAGGTGAGGAAACCACCGCGGCCGAGCCCGAGCACCCGGTGCAACGGCCCGTCCCGCTCGACGGTGACACCGGCCGGAACCGGGTCGGGCAGCTCCGGCCGCAGCTGGGTGTCGTACGCCATGCGCAGAGTGGTCGCACCAAGATCCGTCATCACTTCAGGCTACGACCGGGCACCACCGGATAATCGGTGACGTGTGGGAGTCGATCAGGCGCTGGTTCGACCCGCGGGAGCTGCGCTCGGTGGGCAGCACCCCGGACTACCGGTTCTCGCTGGCCAACGAGCGGACCTTCCTGGCCTGGCTGCGGACCGGCCTGGCGCTGGTCGCGGGCGGGCTGGCCGCCGCCCAGTTCCTGCCCCCGCTGCCGCTGCGGCACCTGCGTGAGGCGATCGCGATCGCGCTACTCGTGCTCGGCGGCGCAGTCGCCGTACGCGCGGTCGACCACTGGGCCCGGACCGAGCGGGCCATCCGGCTCGGCGAGGAGCTGCCCGCCTCCCGCTTCCCGGCCGTCCTCGCCCTCGCGGTCGGCCTCGGCGCGCTGCTGCTGGTGGTCGCCGTGCTCGTCCGGGCGATCGGCGGCCAGTGACCGACGCACCCGGCCCGCGGGAGTACGCCCGACCGCCAGGAGCAGCGGATCAGGGCCGACCGCCGCGCGATCCCGGGCTGCAACCCGAGCGCACCCGGCTCGCCTGGCGGCGCACGGCGCTCTCGGCCACCGTGGTCACCGCGCTGGCCGTCCGGCTGGCGTCGACCGGCGGCGCGCCCGGCGCGGTTCTCACCGGTATCGCGGTGCTCACCTGGGGCGCGCTGCTGCGGCTCTGCTGGCGGCGGGGCACCGGGACCGGGCCGGCGCCCAGCGGTGGACGGTCCCTGCCGCTGGCCGCCCTGGGCACCGTGCTGCTGGCACTGCTCGGCGTGTCGCTGGTGCTGCGCGGGCTGTGGTGACCCTGCCGGTTGCGCGATGATGGAGGCATGGTCCGGGTGTACGCACTCCTCTTCGTGGCGCAGATCGTCCTCGCCGTCTGCGCGCTGATCAGCTGCCTGTCCGCGGAGGAGGGCGAGATCCGCGCCCTGCCCCGGATCGCCTGGGTGCTGATCATCCTGTTCTTCCCGCTGGTCGGCTCGATCGCCTGGTTCGTCGCCGGCCGGGAGGCCGCCCCCGGCCGCCCGGCGACCGGCGGGCCCAAGCGGTGGGCGCCGACGCGCGAACGCCCTCGCCCGGTCGCCCCGGACGACGACCCGGAGTTCCTCGGCTCCATCGCCGACCGGTCTCGGCAGGAGGACCAGGAGCTCTTCCGGCGCTGGGAGGAGGACCTGCGCCGCCGTGAGGACGACCTGCGCCGCCGCGACGAGACACCGCCGGAGGGGCCGCGCCCGCGCGGGGAGGCGCTGCGCCCCCGTGAGGGCGAGCCGCCGCGCGAGGAGGACCGCCCGGAGGTGTAGGTGATCGAGGGCGGGCGCGGCCGGGCCCAGCGGCGCCCGCCCCGCGCCGCCGCCGACCTGCGGCGACGGCGCGGCGGGCGGCTCAGGCGAGGTTGGACGAGCGGGGGTACGCGTCGGCCGGGTCGGTGAGCACGTTGACGAGGTACGGGACCCCGGCGTCGAACGCGCGCTGGAGCGCCGGCCCGAGGTCGGCGGCCTTCGCCACCGTCTCACCGGCGCCGCCGAGCGCGCTCACCACCTGGTCGTAGCGGAGTTCCGGCTGAAGGTCCGCGGCCACGTCGTAGCCGTACATCGCCCGCATCGGGTGCTTCTCCAACCCCCAGATGCCGTTGTTGCCGACCACGATCACGACCGGCAGCTTCTGGCGGACCAGCGACTCGACGTCCATGAGCGAGAACCCGGCGGCGCCGTCGCCCATCAGCACGCAGATCTGCCGGTCCGGGTGGCTGACCCGGGCACCCATCGCGTAACCCATGCCGGTGCCGAGGCAGCCGTACGGGCCGGGGTCGAGCCAGGTGCCGGGCTGCGCCGGCTCGAGGTAGCGCCCGGCGTACGAGACGAAGTCGCCGCCGTCGCCGATGGTGATCGCGTCGCGCGCCAGCACCTTACGCAGCTCGCCGTAGATCCGGGCCGGACGGATGGGGTCGGTCTCCGCGGCCATCTCCTCGGCGTCCCGCGCCTTGGCGGCGTCCTCGGCGGCGCGCAGGTCGGCGATCCAGCCGCTGTGGTCCGCCCGGTCGCCGGCGTGGTCGGCCAGCGCGGAGAGGATGAGCCGCAGGTCGCCCGCCGGAGCGGCGGCCGGCTGGACGTGCCCGGCCCGCTGGCTGGGCGCGTCGACGATGTGCACCACCTTGGCGTCGCCGAAGTCGCCGAAGCTGAGCCGGAAGTCGAGCGGGGTGCCGACCACCACGACCACGTCGGCGCCGGAGAGCGCGGCCCGACGGGCCTTGGCGAAGGCGAGCGGGTGCTCCGGCGGGAGCGAGCCCCGGCCCATGCCGTTGGTGAAGACCGGCACCTGCAACGCCTCCGCCGCCTCGCGCAGCGCCGCCACCGCGTCGCCGGCGTAGACGTCCGACCCGGCGATGATGACCGGCCGCTGCGCGGCGGCGATCAGGCCGGCCGCGCGGGCGACCTCCTCCGGGTTCGGCTCGACCGGGTCGACCCCGGGCGGCGCCGGAACGTCCGCGTCGGAGACGGAGAAGACGGTCTCCAGCGGGAAGTCGAGGAAGACCGGGCCGCGGTGCGGGGTGAGCGCCGCGGTGAGCGCGGCGGTCACCGCGCGCGGGATGTCGTCGGTGCTGAACACGGTCTCGGCGTGCTTGGTGACCGGCGCGACCAGCGGCAGGTGGTCCATCTCCTGGAGGCTGCCCGAGCCCCAGCGGAAGGCGGGTGCCCGGCCGCCGAGCACCAGCACCGGGGAGGCGTTGAAGAAGGCGCTGGTCAGGCCCGAGATCCCGTTGGTCACGCCGGGCCCGGCGGTGAGCACCGCCAGGCCGGGGCGGCGCTGGAGCTTCGCCACCGCCTCCGCCGCGAACACCGCGGACTGCTCGTGCCGCACGTCGTAGATCGGAAAGTCGTTCTTGTGGGCGGCGTCGTAGAGCGGGAAGACGTGCCCGCCGGAGAGGGTGAACATCTCCCGTACGCCGTGTGCGCGTAGTGCCGCGAGTGCCAGTTCGCCGCCGTGGCCCTCGATCCGCTCCGTCATGCTCGCTCCCCTTCTCCGTGGCCGGGGTCACAGGTTACCGACCGGTCACCTGTCGCACCGACCGTGGCCCCGGCCGCCGGACGCCACCGAGGTCACCCCCGGTGTCCGCACCGCCGGCACGGTCGCGCCCGGCTGTGGGGAGACCTCGACCACCGCCACCAGATCGAAGATGATTCCTGACACGAAATTGGCGGCCATTGACCGGGGATCTTGGCACGCACGCGAAGAGCCGGACAATGTCCCGGGACATTCCTGTTCCGGACAGCTGGCCGGATCCCGACGGAGGCTTCGGATGTGGCATGTGGTGGGTGTGTCCGAACCCGAGGAGCGCGTCTACGAGGCGCTGACCCGTCGGCGGCAGGCGACCCGGGCCGACCTCGTCGACGACGTCGCGCTCTCCCAGGCGCAGCTGTCCCGCACGCTCGGCCGCCTGGTCGACCGCGGCCTGGCCAGCCGGCTGCCCGGGCGTCCGACCCGGTACGCGGCCACGCCGCCGGACCAGGTGGCCACCTCGCTGATCGCCGAACGGGAGCGCGACCTGCTCCGCCTGCGCACGCACGCCGACCACCTGGCCAAGGAGATCCGGCGGCGCGACGGGACGGGCCGGCACCCCGCCGAACTGGTCGAGGTGGTCGAGGGCGCGGCGAACCTGCGCGCCACGCTCGTCCGACTCCAGCGCGAGGCACAGGTGCAGATCCGTGGCCTGGACCGGGGGCCCTACCTCGACAACCCGGTGACCGGCAACTCCGAGGAGACCCACCAGCTCGCCGACCGTGGCCTCACCTACCGGGTCATCTACGACCGGTCGGCGCTGGACATTCCGGGGCGGATGGCGGAGATCTGGCGGGGCATCCAGAGCGGCGAGCGGGCCCGCGTCGCCAGCGACGTACCGATGAAGCTGGTGCTCTGCGACGACCGTTACGCGCTCGTCCCGGTCATGGCGGACGGCCCCCTGGCCGACGCCGCGTACCTGGTCCACCCGTCGTCACTGCTCGACGCGTTCAGCGAGCTGTTCGAGGCGCTCTGGGCCCGGGCCGTCGCGATCAACCGGTCCGACGTCGTGGGCCGCAACGGCACTGCCGACCGCGCCGGCACCGGCGACCGCGCCGCGGAGGACCACCCGGACCGGCTGTCCGACCGGGACATCGAGCTGATCGGCCTGCTGGCCGGCGGCGCCACCGACGAGCGGATCGCTCGCACGCTGGGCCTGAGCGTCCGGACCGTGCACCGCCAGGTGCACCGGATCATGACGATGGTCGGTGCCGAGACCCGTTTCCAGGCCGGCATGGAGGCGGTCCGCCGCGGCTGGGTCTGACCGGCAGTCGCCCGTTCAGCGACCGGTGAAGTTCGGCTTGCGCTTCTCGACGAACGCCGCCATCCCCTCACGCCGGTCGTCCGTGGCGAAGAGCGCGGCGAACAGCTGGCTCTCCCACGCCAGACCCGAGGACAGGTCCATGTCCAGGCCGCCGTCGACCGCGAGCTTGGCCGCCCGCAGCGCCTGGCTCGGACCACTGAGGTACGGGCGGACCAGCTCGACCGCGGTCGCGTAGACCTCGGCCGCCGGGGCGACCCGGTCGGCCAGGCCGATCCGCAGCGCCTCCTGGGCGTCCACCATCCGGCCGGACATGATGAGGTCCTTGGCACGGGCCGGGCCGACGAGCCGAGCCAGCCGCTGGGTGCCGCCCGCGCCGGGAATGATGCCCAGCTTGATCTCCGGCTGGCCGAGCTTCGCGTCCTCGGCCACCACCCGCCAGTCGCACGCGAGGGCCAGCTCGCAGCCGCCGCCGAGGGCGTACCCGGTGATCGCGGCGACCACCGGCTTCGGGATCCGGGCGATCGCGCCGAGCGCGCTGGACAGGTCGGCGGCCCGCTCCGCCATGTCCACGTAGGACATGTCGGCCATCTCCTTGATGTCCGCGCCCGCGGCGAAGACCTTCTCGCCGCCGTACACGATCACGGCGCGGACCTCGGAATCGGCGGTGGCCGCCGTCGCGGCGGTGCGCAGCTCCTCCTGGACCTGAGTGTTGAGCGCGTTCATCGGCGGCCGCTCCAGCCGGATGGTGCCGATCCCGTCCTTGATCTCCAGCCGCACGAACTCGCTCACGCTGCCCTCACTTCCTCGTCGAAGTCGCGTGCCAACCTTACGGCCCACCTCGTTTGGGTACGTAGTCTGGTAGCAGCCCCGGCCCGGGAGGCCAGCGATGATCACTTACTACGACGACAGATCCGTGCAGGTCACCTCCACCGCCGTCCGCGTGGACGGCCGGACCGTCCCGCTCGCCGAGATCAGCATGGTCTGGCACCGGCGGGGCAGCCGCTCCTGGCGGGTGCTCGCCGGTCGCGGCGCGATCGGCGCCGCCATGACCGGCCCGCTGGTGGCGGCGCTCCTCGGGATCGCGCTGGCGGTCTGGCTGGACCGCTCGACCACCGTCACGATCGCCATCGTCGGCGCGTCCGTGCTGGTCGGGCTCGCGGTCGGCCCGGTCGCCGACTTCCTCTTCGAACACCTCGACCGCTCGTACGCCCGAGGCAGCCGCCAGCTGGAGATCTGGGCGCGCTGGCGCGGCCAACCGGTGCGGCTGCTGCGTACCGGTGACGCGCTCCGGTTCGGCCAGATCTACCGGGCCCTGCAGCGGGCGATGGAGCAGGGGCAGCCGGTACGCGCCGGGGCGCGGGCTGCCGGGGCGCCGAGCCGCGGGCGGCGGAGCTAGAAACGGATCGGCTCGTCCGGCAGCATGCCGAGGCCGCGCAGCAGGCCGTAGAGGTCCTGCTCGCCCCAGAACTGCACGATCCTGTCCTGCGCCAGCCGGTACATCTTGCAGGCGCTCTGCACCGCGGTCGCGCCGGTGGCGTCCCGCCGGTAGGTCTGCGCCATCACGACGGTGACCCGGTCGCCGGCCGGGAAAAGCTCGTGGATCTGCTGGTCGAGCACGGTGAGCCCGGGTGACGCGACGGCCCGCTCCACGAAGTGGCGGCCTCGCACGGCCGTGCCGGAGCCGTAAATGAGCACGTCCTCCGCGACCACCGCGCGCAGCTCGGCCAGGTCCTTGGTGACGAACGTCCGCAGGTACCGACGGACGACCTCGACGTTGCGCTCCTCCCCCGTCATACCGCGACGCTATCCGCCCCGACCCCGGGGCCGACGCCCGACCCGGGGGGCCCCGGAGGAGTCCGCCGGTGTCCTGCGGAGCCTTTGGAGCTGATGACGTAAACGATTCACCGAACCGATCCGCCGGCTGCTGGGCGCCACCACACGGGCGCGGGGGTGACGGAGAGGTCCCGGCCCGAGACGCCGTGCGGCGGCCGGCGGCGAGAGCAGGATGGAGGGGCAGGGCACCTACGGCCGCGCGTGGAGCTTGTCCGGCGGCCGGCGACGCGCGAAGGGGCAGGCACCCGCGGTGGTGCCGGGTTTCCCCGATCCGCCGGGCCGGGCGCCTGCGTGATGTCGTAGACGACTCAGCTCTAAAGGACGCGCACCGCCCCACTCCGCCGCCGTCGCCTCGCCGGCTTGCCGAGGAGAGCCGCTGGTGCGGGCGGTCCTCGCTCTCGGCCCGGCAGGATTCGCGCCCGGCGTGAGGTTGCCGGGGCGTGGTTAGGCTGAGTGATGGTGGTCTATTACCGGGACGCCACGGTGCAGGTGACCTCCGACTCGATCCGGGCGGGCGGGCACGCCGTGGCGCTCACCGACGTGACGTACGTCTGGCACGCCCGCGGTCGCACGACGCTCGCCGTGCGGGGCCGGGTGCTGGGCCGGGGCGTCCTGGTCCTGCTGCTGTCGCTGCCGCCCCTGGTGGCGCTGGTCTGCGTCGTCGCCCTGGTCTGGTCGGCGCAGGACCGCGGCGAGTGGAAGCTCGCGCTGATCATCCTCGCCGGCTGCGCGGTCGGGGCGCTCGCCCTCACCCCGTTCCTGGAGGTGCCGCTGGGCTGGCTGGACCGCTCCTACGAGCGGGGCAACCGGGTGCACGAGCTCTGGGTGCAGCACCACGGCCGGGAGGAGTTGTTGGTGCGTACGCCGGACGCGCTGCGGTTCGGGCAGATCTACCGGGCCGTGCAGCGCGCCATGGAGCAGCACCCGGACCGGCGCTGACCGGCCGGGCGGGTGGACGCCGGCGGGCGGCACGGGCGCGGGCGACGCACACTGGGTGCCATGGCGATTCCCCTCCCCCGGCCGTCCACCGTCGTCGGTCTCACCCGGTCCGCCCTCGACCAGGCCCTCGGTTCGGCCGCCTCGTTCGCGGCCGTGCCGGCGCGCGCGTTCGCGGTGCTGGACGACGTGGAGGCGTTGCTGGCCCGGATCAACGGGGTGGTGGACCGGATCGAGCGGACCCTCGAGCGCACCGACCGGGTGCTGACCGACGCCGAGTCGGCGGTCCGCGAGGTGGCGGTGATCAGTGCCGCGGCGACCAGCGCGATCGAGACCGCCACCGAGGTCGCGACCGCCGCCGCGGTGGTGGTCGGGGAGGCGGAGCAGGTGTCCCGTACGGCCGGCGCGGTGGTGGTCGAGGCGGAGTCGGTGGCCGGGCGGGCCTCGGCCGCGGTGGGCACCGCGGCCGAGGCGGCAGCGACCGCGGCCGAGCTGCTGGTGGCGTACGAGCCGGCGCTGCGTCGGGCCGCGCCGATGACGACCCGGTTCGTCGAGCAGCTCAGTCACGAGGAGGTGACCGCGGCGATCCGGCTCATCGACGAGCTGCCGAAGCTGCGGGAGCACCTGACGGCGGACATCCTGCCGATCCTGGCCACCCTCGACCGGGTCGGCCCGGATTTGCACGATCTGCTGGACGTCACCCGTGACCTCAAGCTCGCCGTCGCCGGCATCCCGGGGCTGGGCATGCTGCGCCGGCGGGGCGAGAAGCTCGTCGACGAGACCGCCGAGCAGAGCGGTTAGCAGTCGCAGCTGATCGTCGACCGGGGTGCGGTCAGGTCGTCGACCGGGCGTCGGGTCAGACCGGTCCCGGTCACCACCGGCAGCCCCTCCCGGACCCAGTACTCGTAGCCGCCGAGCATCTCCTTGACCCGGTGGCCGAGCCGGGCGAACTCCAGCGCGGCCCGGGTGGCGCCGTTGCAGCCGGGCCCCCAGCAGTAGGTGACCACGGCCGAGCCGGCCGGTACCAGCTCGGTGGCGCGGGTGGCTATCTCGGCGGTCGGCAGGTGCACGGCGCCCGGCAGGTGCCCCTGCGCCCAGGCGGCGGCGCCCCGGGAGTCGACGACCACCAGGCCGGGCACCCCGGCGGTCAGGTCGGCGTGCACGTCGCTGACGTCGGTCTCGTAGCTGAGCCGGGCGCGGAAGTGGGCGGCGGCGGACGCGGGGTCGGCCGCCGGTACGGCGAAGGTGTTCGTCATGGCACCGATCGTGCGCGGCGGCGTCGGGTGAAACGAGTGGCTGGAAAGACGTCCTGCGCTAACATCCCGCCATGCCCCGCCAGCTCGCTCCGCCCCGTCCGCTGACCGGGCCCGACAGCCGCCCGCCGGCCGATCGCAGCGTCACGGTGCTGGCGTACGCGGGGATGTCGGTCTTCGAGACCGGGATCGTCACCGAGGTGTTCGGACTGCCCCGGCCCGAGTTCGACGTCGACTGGTACGACCTGCGGGTCTGCGCGGAGCGGCCCGGCCCGGTGCCGATGGTCGGCGGCGCGAACCTGCACACCCCGTACGGTCTGGACGTGCTGGCCGCGGCACGGACGGTGATCGTGCCCGGGGTTCCGGACGTCACCGCGGACCCCTCGCCCGCTCTCGTCGCCGCGCTGCGTCGGGCACACCGGCGGGGCGCCCGGATCATGTCCATCTGTTCGGGCGCGTTCGCGCTGGCCGGCGCGGGCCTGCTCGACGGGCGCCGGGCCACCACCCACTGGCAGTACGCGGACCTGCTGGCCCGTCGGTATCCGGCCGTCGACGTGGACCCGGACGTGCTCTACCTCGACGACGGTGACCTGCTCACCAGCGCCGGCAGTGCGGCGGGGCTGGACCTCTGCGTGCACCTGGTCCGGCGGGACCACGGCGCGGCGATCGCCAACGCGGTCGCCCGGCGGCTGGTGATCCCGCCGCACCGCGACGGCGGGCAGGCCCAGTACATCGAGGCGCCGGTGCCGGACGATCCGGACGACGACCGGATCGCCGGCAGCATCGCGTGGGCGCTGGCCCACCTCGCCGAGCCGCTGACCGTGGCGCGGCTGGCCGGGCAGGCGCACATGTCGACCCGCACCTACCTGCGGCACTTCGCCCGGGCCACCGGGACGAGCCCGATCCGCTGGCTGATCGACCAGCGGGTGCGGGCCAGCGTGGCGCTGCTGGAGACGACGGACGCGCCGGTCGAGGAGATCGCCGCGACGATGGGCTTCGACACCCCGGTGACCTACCGCCATCATTTCGGCCGGGCCATGCGCACGTCGCCGTCGGCGTACCGGCGGGCGTTCCGGACCGGTGGAGGGCCGACGGCGGGCGCGGCGGGTCAGGCCGGCGTGTAGAGCGCGTCGATCTCGGGCCGGTGTGGCAGCGCCACCGACGCGCCGAGCCGGCGGGTGCAGGCCGCGCCGGCCGCCGCCGCCCACCGGACCGCGTCGACCAGGTCCCGCCCCTCGCCCCAGCCGACGGCGAGTGCCGCGGTGAACGCGTCCCCGGCGGCGGTGGAGTCCACCACGTCCACCTTGACCGCGGGCACGTGCACGGCCGTCCCGTCCCGGTCTCCGTACCAGGCGCCGTCGGCACCGAGGGTGAGCACGGCCCGGGGCGTCAGCTCCAGCAGGGCATGCGGCGCCTCCCGGCCGCGCCCGGTGAGCGCCTGCGCCTCACGCTCGTTGACCACGAGCAGGTCCACCGCGGCGAGCAGTTCGTCGGGGACCGGGCGGGCCGGCGCGGCGTTGAGGATGACCCGGGTACCGGCCGCGTGGGCGGCGACCGCGGCCTCGGTCACGGTCTCGACCGGGATCTCCAGCTGGGCGACCAGGACGTCCGCGGCCCGTACGCTGCCCAGTTCCTCATCGCTGAGGCCGGTCAGCGCGCCGTTGGCGCCCGGGGTCACCAGGATCGCGTTCTCCCCCTCGGCGTTGACCATCACCAGGGCCACGCCGGAGGTGCCGTAGACCACCCGTAGGTGCCCGGTGTCCACCCCGGCGGCGGCGATGCGGGCCTTCAGGGTGACCCCGAAGGAGTCCGAGCCGATCGCGCCGAGGAAGGTGCACGCCGCGCCGGCGCGGGCGGCGGCGACGGCCTGGTTGGCGCCCTTGCCGCCGGGCACCATGACGAAGTCGGTGCCGAGCATGGTCTCCCCCGGCCGGGGCAGCGCGGGCGCCATGGCCACCAGGTCCATGTTCGCGCTGCCCACCACGGTCACCCGGGTCTGCGGCACGGGAGTCTCCTGTCGGGGTCGGCGGGACGCGCGGCGCGCCTCAGGCGGCGCGGGCGGTGTACCGGTCGCCCGAGCGCTCGACCACCAGCGGCAGCCCGAAGGTCTTGGAGAGGTTGTCCCCGGTGAGGGTGTCCCCCAGCAGGCCCTGCGCCACCACGCCGCCCTCGCGCAGCAGCAGGGCGTGGGTGAAGCCCGGCGGGATCTCCTCGACGTGGTGGGTGACCAGCACCAGCGCCGGGGCGTCCGGGTCGTACGCCAGCTCGGCGAGCCGGGCGACCAGGTCCTCCCGCCCACCGAGGTCGAGCCCGGCGGCCGGCTCGTCGAGCAGGAGCAGCTCCGGGTCGGTCATCAGGGCCCGGGCGATCTGCACCCGCTTGCGCTCGCCCTCGGACAGGGTGCCGTACCGGCGGTCGGCGAGCCCGCCGATGCCGAGCTGCCCGAGCAGCGCGTGGGCCCGGGCCTCGTCGGTGCGGTCGTAGCTCTCCCGCCAGCGGCCGACCACCGACCAGGCGGCGGTGACCACGACGTCGGCGACCCGCTCGTCGGCGGGGACCCGCTCGGCGAGCGCGGCGGTGGAGAGGCCGATGCGGGTCCGCAGCTCGTTGACGTCCGTCCGGCCGATCCGCTCGCCGAGCACGTGCGCGGTGCCGATGGTCGGGTGCAGCCGACCCGCGGCGAGGTTGAGCAGCGTCGTCTTGCCGGCGCCGTTCGGCCCGAGCACCACCCAGCGCTCGTCCAGCTCGACCCGCCAGGTCACGTCGTGCAGCAGCGCGGTGCCGGACCGGCGTACGCCGACGCCGTCGAGGCTGACCACCAGATCCGCGTCCACGGGGGTGGCGGCGGGGGCGGCGCCGGAGGCGCCAGGGATCAGGTCACCAGTCACCCGCCCATCCAACCACGCAGCGCCGTGGTGCCCCCCACGGGCGGCACGCCGGCCATAGGGTGAGGCGCCGTGTCGTTGGTCACCACACCCGAAGGACGGTCGATGCCGGGTTCGAGCAGGGAGCCGCGCGGATGAGCGCGGTCATCGAGATCGAGGGTCTGCGCAAGGCCTTCCACAGCGTGCGGCAGGGCCGCCGGGTCGCTGTCGACGGTTTCGACCTGCTGGTCGAGGCGGGGCAGGTCCACGGCTTCCTGGGCCCGAACGGCTCGGGCAAGACCACCACCCTGCGTGCCCTGCTGGGGCTGGTCCGCGCCGACGGCGGTCGGATGACGGTGCTCGGTGCCCCGTCGCCCGAGCTGCTGCCGCGGGTGGCCGGGCGGGTCGGGGCGATCGTCGAGAGCCCGCAGTTCTTCGGCAACTTCACCGCGCACCGCACGCTGCGCCTGCTCGCCCTGGCGGGCGGTGTGCCGCTCGGCCGGGTGGACGAGGTGCTGGAGCAGGTGGGCCTGGCCGACCGGGGACACGAGCGGGTGAAGGGCTATTCGCTCGGCATGAAGCAGCGGCTGGCCGTCGCGTCGGCGCTGCTCAAGGATCCGGAGCTGCTCATCCTCGACGAGCCGGCCAACGGGCTGGACCCGGCCGGGATCCGGGAGATGCGGGACCTGATGCGGTCGCTGGCCGCGGCTGGGGTCACCGTCCTGGTCTCCAGTCACATCCTCGGCGAGATCCAGCTGATCTGCGACCACGTGACGATCATTTCGCGAGGTCGCCGGGTGGCGGCCGGCCGGGTGGACGAGGTGCTGGCCGGCTTCGACCAGCACGAGTTCTTGGTCCGGGTGGCCGAGCCGGAGCGGGCCGCGGAGCTGTTGCGGGACGCCGGGGTGGCGGTGGCCGAGTACCCCGACCACCTCGTGGTCGGCCAGGTGACCGATCCGACCGTGGTCAGCCGGCTGCTCGGCGAGCAGGGGCTCTGGGTGGGCGAGCTGACCCCGCTGCGCCCCGATCTGGAGAGCGTCTTCCTGGAGTTGACCGCCGACGGCGGCCACCCGGCGCTGCCCCGGCAGGTCGACGGTTCGGCGCCGCACCAGGCGGGGCCGGCCGGCGAAGCGGTGATCGACCTGGACGCCGGTGTCGGCGGCAGAGGAGGGGACGCGTGAACCTGGTCCGTGCCGAGCTGGAACGGTTGAGCGCGCGCCGCTTCGTCCAGCTCATGATCGTGCTGCTGGTGCTGGCGTTCGGCGTCACCGCGGCGACCACCCTGGCCGGCTCGCACCGGCCGACCTCGTCGGAGCTGATCACCGCCGGCAACCTGGCCGCCCAGGAGCGGCAGAAGCTGGAGGCGACGTACCAGGACTGCGTGGCCCGGGTGAACGGCAATCTGCAGCCTGGCACGGAGACGAACTACTTCCCGGCCGACTGCAGCGAGGTCGATCCGGGACGCATGGAGCGGCTGCCGGTGGCGGCGGACTACCTCATCGGGGTGTTCACCTTCGCCAACCAGGCCCGGCCGCTGCTCTACTTCCTGATCGCCTTCCTGGTGCTGTTCGGGTTTCTGATCGGGGCGTCCTACATCGGGGCCGACCTCAATTCGGGCGGAGTGGTCAACCTGCTGCTGTGGCGGCCACGGCGGCTTACCGTGCTCGGCGCGAAGCTGGGCACGCTGCTCGGCGGGGTGCTCGTGCTGTCGCTGCTCGCCTCCGCCCTGTACCTCGCCACGTTCTGGGTGATCGGGCAGACCGCCGGGCTGGCGGGTGGGCTGACCGGCACGTTCTGGCGGGAGCTCGGTCAGATCCACGGTCGCGGGATGGTGCTCGTGCTGCTCGCCACCGCGACGGGCTTCGCCCTCGCCACGCTGGGGCGGCACACCTCGGCCGCGCTCGGCGCGGCGGCCGCGTACGCGGTGGTCTGGGAGCTCGGCGCGCGGCTGGTGCTGCAGATCGTCGACGCGGCCCGCCCGGACCAGCTCATGCTGACCAGCTACCTCGGCGCCTGGCTCTCCGGTGAGGCCCATTTCTACGACCCGCGGGCCTGCATCGGCAGCGGGAACGGCTTCTGCGACGGCTCCTACACGCTGACCTGGGGGCCGGCGCTCGTCGTGCTGCTCGGGTTGACCGCCGCGCTGACCACGGCCGCCTTCACCGCCTTCCGCCGCCGGGACCTCATCTGAGCTGCGGCGACGCCCGGCCCGGGCGCGAAGGCAACACCTTGCAGCGCCCGGGCCGATGGTGAAGAATTCCTTCGCATGACGGACCGCGGCGGGACCCGACCGACGCAGGTGGGATCCGCCCGGGCCGGTCGGTGCGGGAGCGCCCGGGACCCCGTCGCCCGGTCCCCCCGGAACCGGTCAGCCCACGGTGGAGCCGAACACCTCGTCGCGGACGGCGTCCAGCGCCGTGCGCAGCGCGCCGCGCAGGATCGGCTCCTCGGTCAGCCCGGTCGGCACCACCCGCGGCCGGACCAGCGTGATCGCCGCGACCTCGTGCTGCACCCGCTCGGCCAGGGCCAGGCCGCCGGCCTGTCCCACCTCGCCGGCGAGCACCACCAGCGGCGGGTCGAGCACCACGCAGGTGCTCGCCACCCCGAGCGCCAGCCGGCGGGCCAACTCGTCCAGCATCGCGCCACCGGCCGCACCGGCCTCGATCGCCGCCGACACGGCCGCGGCGGCGTTGCCCGCGCGGAAGCCGTGCTCGCGGGCCACCGCCCGGACGGCGTCGGCCCCGGCGAGCTGCTGGAACGCCGGTTTCGCCCGGCGGGAGACGTCGCGCGGGATGGGGGCGCCGGGCACCGGCAGGTAGCCGATCTCGCCGGCCGCGCCGCTGCTGCCGTGGTGCAACCGCCCGCCGAGCATGATCGCCAGGCCGACGCCGGCGCCGACCCACACCAGGACGAAGTCCTGCACCCCCTGCGCGGCGCCGGACTGCGCCTCGGCGACCGCGGCGAGGTTCACGTCGTTCTCGAAGACCACCGGGGTGTGCAGGTCCTCGCGCAGCGCCGCGAGGAGACCGCTGTGCCAGCGCGGCAGGTTGAAGGCGAAGGTGATGTCGCCGGTCCCCGGGTCGACCAGACCCGGCGTGCCGAGCACGATGCGCCGTACGCTCGACAGCTGCGCCTGGGCGCTGCTCGCCGCCTGGACGACCGCGTTGTGCACCACGCCCACCGGATCGTCGGTGTCCCGGGTGGACTGCTCCACCCGGCCGATCACCGCGCCTGTGATGTCCGCGCAGGCGGCCACCACCCGGTCCGGGCCGACGTCCACGCCGACGACGTGCGCGCTGCCCGGGCGTACGGCGTAGAGCTGGGCGTTCGGTCCCCGCCCGCCGGCCTGCTCGCCGACCCGGGTGACGAGACCGCGCTCCTCCAGGCGCTCGACCAGTTGCGAGGCGGTGACCTTGGACAGCCCGGTCAGCTCGCCCAGCCGGGCCCGCGTCAGCGGCCCGCGCTCGAGCAGGAGTTCGAGCGCCGCACGGTCGTTGAGCGCCCGCAACAGGCGGGGGGTGCCGGGCAGCCGGGTCGCACTCATGCCACGTCCTCTAGATTTAGTAAACTTTGCTAACTGTAAACCGACCTGCGAACGGGTAGCCGTAGCGTAGCGGCCACCCGGACCGGGAGTACTCGGACGACCCGGCAGCGCTCCGCGACCGGGACGGCCGGGACCCGGTACGACATCCGTGCCGTACGGCACCGAAAGGGGAAGAGAACGTGGGGCTCGATCCAGGACTGCGCCGGCTCGCGCTGGGCACGCTGCTGGCCGCGTACTCCGGGCCGGTCCCGCCGGACTGGGCGGTCGACCTGGTCGCCGACGGCCTCGCCGGGCACACCCTGTTCGGCACCAACGTGCACGACCCGGCGCAGGTGGCGGCGACCACCGCCACGCTGCGCGAGGGGCGGGCGGACGTGCTGATCGCCATCGACGAGGAGGGCGGCGACGTCACCCGCCTGGCCCACGCCACGGGCAGCCCGTACCCCGGCAACGCCGCGCTCGGCGCGATCGGCGACGTGGCACTCACCCGGCGGGTCTACGAGGCGATCGGCCTCGAACTCGCCGGACTCGGCATCACCGTGAACCTCGCCCCGACCGTCGACGTGAACACCGCGGACGAAAACCCGGTGATCGGCACGCGCTCGTTCGGCGCCGACCCGGTCCGGGTGGCCGCACACTCGGCGGCGGCGGTGGCCGGGCTCCAGGCGAGCGGCGTTGCGGCCTGCGCCAAACACTTCCCCGGGCACGGCGCGACCGTCGCCGACTCGCACCACGAACTGCCCACCGTGGACGTCCCACTCGACCTCCTGCGCCGGCGGGACCTGCCGCCGTTCGCCGCCGTGGTGGCCGCCGGCGCCCAAGCCGTGATGACCGCGCACATCCGGGTGCCGGCGCTGACCGGCACCGGCCCGGCCACCTTCAGCCGGGCCGTCCTGGTCGACCTGCTCCGCACCGAGTACGGCTTCACCGGCGCGGTGATCACGGACGCGCTGGAGATGAAGGGCGCGTCGGTCGCCGCTGGCGGGGTCGGGCCGGCCGCCGTACGGGCCCTCGCCGCCGGGGCGGACCTGCTCTGCATCGGCGCCAAGGTCGACGCCGGGCTGGTCGAGCACGTCGCCGCCGAGATCGTGGCGGCGCTTGAGGACGGCCAGCTGGACCGCGCCCGCGTGGAGGAGGCGGCCGGGCGCGCCGCCACGCTCGCCGCCTGGACCCGGGCCGCCACCCGGCCGCCCGCCGGCGGTGGCACCGACCTGGGGTACGCGGCAGCGCGCCGCGCGGTGCGGATCGAGGGCGTGCTGACCGAGCTGGACCGACCCCTCGTCGTGCAGCTGCACGCCGCCTCGACCATCGCCGAGGGGCGCGTGCCCTGGGGGCTCGGCCCGCACCTGGCCGGTGCCGAGGAGATCCGCGCGGTCGCCGCCGAGACGGATGCGGATACCCTGCGCCGGTTCGCCGGAGACCGGCCGATCGTCCTGGTCGGCCGGCACCTGCACCGGTTGCCGGGCGGTCCCGAGCTGGTCACCGCGCTGGCCGCCGAGCACCCGGTGACCGTGGTGGAGATGGGCTGGCCGGCACAGTGGCGACCGGCGGGCGTCCGGGCCTTCGTCACCACGTACGGCGCGAGCCACGCCAACGGTCGCGCCGCGGCCGAGGCGCTCGGCCTCGCCGGCTGAGACCGGACAACCCGGGCGTCCCGGCCTACCCGGCTCGCGTTCCGGCTTTGGCCGGGCCGAGCTGGGGTAAACGGGCGGGATGACCGCCGACGACCTCTGGCTCCGGGCCCTGGCCGACCTGACGGCCCGGTCGCACCGGCTGCCGCCGGACGATCTGACGGACGCGGTCAACACGGTGCTGCGGCCGCTGGGGGTCGCGGTGACCATCTACCTGGTCGACGTGGAGCAGCGGGACCTGCGACCGCTGCCCCAGCCCGGTCGGCCGGCACCGGACCCGCTGCCGATCGACGCCAGCCTCGCCGGCCGCGCGTTCACCCAGGTCGAGATGCACGCCGGCCAGGGGCCACCGCCCCGGCTCTGGGTGCCGCTCGTCGACGGCACCGACCGGCTGGGGCTGCTGGAGGTCTTTCCACCCGCCGGCCTGGAGCTGACCGACGCGGCGCTTCGCGGCGGCTGCAGGCTGATCGCCGGACTGATCGGGCATTTGATGACCAGCAAGAGCGCGTACGGCGACGGCCTGCACCGGGCCCGCCGCAGCCGGCCGATGGGCGTCTCCGCCGAACTGCTCTGGCAGTTGCTGCCACCACTGACGTTCGCCACCCCGGACGCGACGATCAGCGCGGTGCTGGAGCCCTGCTACGAGGTGGGCGGCGACGCCTTCGACTACAGCCTGAACGGGAACCGGATCACCCTGGCCATCCTCGACGGGGTGGGCCACGGCCTCCCGGCGGTGCTCACCACCTCGGTCGCGCTGGCGGCGATGCGGGCCGCACGACGGTCCGGGGAGAACCTGGCCGGGTTGGGCCGGGCGGTCGACGCGGCGGTCGCCGGGCAGTGGCGCGACGGCCGGTTCGTCACCGCGGTGCTCGCCGAATTCGACACGGGCAGCGGCCTGCTGCGCTACGTCAACGCCGGGCATCCGCCGCCGCTGCTGCTGCGCCGTGGTCGGGCGGTGCAGGCGCTGGACGGTGGCCGGCGGCTCCCACTCGGCCTGGCGGACGACCGGAGCGACGTCGCCCGGACCCGGCTGGAGCCCGGCGACCGACTGCTGCTGCACACCGACGGCGTGACCGAGGCCCGGGACGCGGCGGGCCGCATGTTCGGCCTGGCCCGACTGGCCGACCTCGCGGAGCGGTACGTCGCCTCCGGCCTGCCCACGCCCGAGACGCTGCGCCGGCTCAGCCACGCGGTCAGCGGCCACCAGGACGGCCCACTGCGCGACGACGCCACGCTGCTGCTGGTCGAGTGGTCGCCGGAGGCGTCGGCGCGGCTCGAGCCGTGACCGGGCGACCGACGGTACCTCGGCCCGCACGGCGACCGCGACGCGCCGGCCTGCCCACGGCCCCTATTCGAGGCCGCGGAAGCCGCGCGCGGCCGACGGGGGCGGGGCGTCCGCGGAGAGCCCGAGGAGTGCGCCGACCGAGGTGATCCGGAGTACCCGGGCCACCATCGGCCGCGGATCGGCCACCCGGAAGGTGATGCCACCACGCCGGGCGGTGGCTGCGGCGCTGACGAGGACACGGATCCCGCTCGAGTCGAGGAAGCCGACGCCGGCCAGGTCGACGACGACCTCGCTCGTGCCCGACCGGCTCAGCGCATCGGCCAGGGCGGCGTCGAGCGCGTCCGCCGTGGCCATGTCGACCTCGCCCACCGGCTGCACGGTCAGCTGCCCCGGCCCGGTGTCCCACAGGCGCACGTCCATCGGCCACCTCTCCGGCGCTGAGGGTCCTCGGTGCACCGGCCGACCGCCGACGCCAGCCGACCATACCGGCAGGTGGCGGCCACCGCAGTGGCCCTACGCGGCCAGCTGGTTCACGACCGCGGCCGAACCCACCTCGCCGACCAGCCCGTATTCCTCGGAGCTCCTCACTCGACGGGCGCTCGGCCTCGTCCGCACGCTGCGTCACCGAGACTCACGTTCCGGGTCGCAGCCTCCGCTCCAGGTCAAGTCCACTATTCGACACGCCGGACCGGGTCGGCGCGTCTTGCCCCGGACCGATTCAATACGTAGCGTGATCAGCACAAGACGCGACCGGCGCATCACCGTCGGTCGCGCGCACGGGGACCTGGGGGGAGGCTGCGGACCGTGGATCCGGCCCGGGATCCACGGTCCGCGCTCTGCGCCCCCACCGCGCCGCCGCCTGATTCCCGCCTCGCGCCGACCCTCGCGCGGTCGCCACGTGACCCTCGCCGGGTCACGCCGCCGCCGTCCATCGCCCGGTCGCGCACCGCCCGGCACGCGGCCCCGGATCAGGCCGGATACACGCCGAATGAGCGCCAGCCCCGGTCCGGGAAGCCGGCCGCCTCCGCGACCCGTGCGGACGCCTGGTTGTTCCGGTCGTGCAGGTAGGTCGGCACCGCGCCCTCGTCGAGAACCCGGCGGGCGGCCTGGGCGACCAGCCGTCGGGCCAGCCCACGACCCCGCGCGGCGGGCACGGTGCCGACGGCCAGTTCGTGGCCGTGCCGGTCGTGCCGCTTGATGCCAGCCCCGGCCAGGTAGCGGCCGTCGGAACCGTGGACCACCAGCACCTCGCGGTCGAACAGCCGCAGCCACGGAGGCAGCCCCGGCGACGTGGGCGCGACCCACTCCCCGACGTCCGGCAGCGGCGCGGGGGCCAGGCTCCACCGGAAGGCGCCGTCGTGGGTGGGCCAGTCGGGCAGGCCGACAGCGGCGGGTAGCGCCGGAATCAGCCGGTCCACCGGGCGGTCGGCGAGCGCGCGTACCGCCGCGGCCCGGTCCGGCGGCACCGAGAGCACCGTGCTGCGCCCGGTGCCGACGGCGACGGCGGGCCGAAGACGGCCGTCCCAGGCCGGGCGGGCCCGTCGCCCCGTGCCGACCACGTGCAGCCCGGGACCAGCCGGCCACTGCCCCAACCACGTCGCCAGGTGCAGGTGGAGCCGCCGGTCGAGCACTCCACCACCTCCCGCGATCCACCCGTCCCGGTCCGGGCCGCACCGTCCGGCGCGGGCGTCCGGCCCCGCCGGGCGCCGTCGCCGATCACCGTACGCCGGGCGCGGCGGCCGGGGCGGGCGGATCCGTCAGCGCCGGTGGTGGCCGGCGTGCGCGTCCGCGCCGGAACGTTCCGCCTCCTCGGCGGCGTGCGCGTCCGCGCCGGATCGTGCTGCCTCGCGGGCGGCGTGACCGGCGGGAGTGGGGTGGCCGACGCCGGGCGCGTCGTGACCCGGCCCGGTCGGGTGACCGGCGGCGGCCGGGTCACCGGCGCCGTGGTGGAACCGGTGGGTCACCGCGTGCCCCCGCCTGCGGGCGATCAGCGCACGGTTGACCGGGACGGTGACCAGGAAGGCCACCGCCAGCGCGCCGGCCAGCGCGCCCCAGAACAGCGGGTCGGTCAGCCCGGCGCCCATCGCGCCCGCGGCGTCACTTCTTCCCGCGTCGCGCGCTTGGCTGCGGCGTCGGGTGGGTATCGGACACCGCACGCCGCAACCGGCGGGAATTCCTTTGCCCGCAGGGGAACCGGACGCCCAGACATCGCGTCACACCTATTTCCATACATGGACAACTTTCTTTGGGACGGTATGGTCATGCCGAATCAGCCGAATGACCGGTACCAGCAGGACACCGAGCGACTCTGGCGGGTCCCGGAGGCCGGACGGTTCCCGGCCCAACCGCCGCACCGAGGCGCCCGCTCCGACGACGCCGCCCTGAGCTGGGCCGAGCTGAACAAGCTTCCGGCCGGCGCCTCCGCCCGGCACGGCCTCAACAGCCGCTGACCGCGGGCGACACACCCGGACGGTCCACCAGGGGCGTTCGCACACCTGTCGGGTAACGTCTTCTGGTCCGGAATCCCGGCCGACGACAGGAGAAGCTCCCCGCATGGGTAAGAAGACCATCCACGTCTCCGACTTCAGCGGCACGGTTCTGCAGCCCGACGACGAGGCGGTCCGCGTCGTCGTGCTGGAGCACCCTGACCTGGTGGCTGGGCCCGTGCAACTGGACGCCACCCCTGTGGAGGTGGAGAGCATCGACGACGCCGCGCTGGACGTGGCGGTGGTCGAGATCCACGACCGGCACGGTGGTGGCGAGCCGCGCCGGGTGGTCCTCACCGCCAGCGAGTTCGACGCGATGGCCACCGACGTGCCGATGGCGCAACTGCTGCGGACCGCCGAGCGGGTGCGCCCACCCAAGGCCCGCAAGAGCGCGGAGCGGATCGACTACGCCACCATCGAGCACGCCGGCAAGCCACACCGGGGCCGCGTCACCGAGGAGGAGGCCCACCTGGTGCGGGAGCGCCTGGACGAGGTCAACAAGCGCCTCGCCGACGCCGGCCTCCGCCAGGTCGACCCGACCGACCCGGAGCACGCCGCGCGGTACGGCTTCCCGACCGCGTCCTGAGCCGCCGGCTCAGGCCTGCTTCCGCACGGCGGCCTCGAGCGCCGCGAGGAGCGCGGTCTCGGCGGCGGCCTTGTCGACGCCGAGACCGGCGAGCACCCCGGTCCCGTCCTCCAACTCCAGCAGAGCGAGCAGGATGTGCTCGGTGCCGATGTAGTTGTGCCCCAACCGCAGCGCTTCACGGAAGGTCAGCTCCAGCGCCTTGCGGGACTGCGCGTCGTACGGGATCAGTTCCGGCACCTCGCCCGACGAGGGCGACCCGAGCACCGCGGTCGCGACCTCGCGCACCCGCTCCAGCGACACGCCCTGCGCGACGATCGCCTTGGCGGCGAGCGCCTCCGGCTCGCTGAGCAGCCCCAGCACCAGGTGCTCGGGGCGGATCTCGGCGTGCCCGGTGGCCCGTGCCTCGTCCTGCGCTGCCGTCACCACGTTCCGGGCGCGCGGAGTGAACCGGCTGAACCCCTGCTGCGGGTCCAGCGGCGCCTCGGCGGGTCGGGACACGAAGCGCTTCTGCGCCGCCTGCTTGGTGACCCCCATGCTGCGGCCGATGTCGGTCCAGGAGGCGCCCGCCCGGCGTGCCTGGTCCACGAAGTGCCCGATCAGGTGGTCCGCCACCTCGCCGAGGTGATCGGCGACGATGACCGCGTCGGTGAGCTGGTCGAGCGGTTCGCTGTGCGCCGTCTTGATCGCCTGGATCATCTCGTCCAGCCGTACGGGGTTGCCCACGGGCTCAGGATTCTTCATGCGTCAACCATAGGTTGACGCATTCCACCCGTCAACCATCGGTTGACGAATCGGTGTCGTCGGGTCCACGACGACAGGCCGGTCCACGGCGGACCGGCCTCTCGTTCGTGTCGGACCCGGTCAGGGGCCCTGCGGCACGGGCTCCGCCAAGGCCTGGATCTCCGTGGGCACCTGCGCCATCGCCTGCTCGAACTCCTTGTGCCCGACCACCCGGTGCAGGGTCTGCAGGACCGCCCCCGCACCCCGCTCGGCCAGGCTCGGACCCACCCCCGCGCGCTCGGCCACCCGGCGCACGAACTCGTCGTACGCGAACGACTCCGGCTCCTCCGGCGCGGCGCGGGCCAGCAGCGGGCGGAGTTCGTGGGCCACGTGGGCGGACAGGTCGGCCGCCTGGCCGCCGCTGATCCGCTCCGCGAGGGTGCGCAGAGTGGCCTCGGTCAGCGCCTGTGCCGTGTCGTCCGGGACACCCGCCCGGGCGGCCACCTTGTCGAAGAACTTCAGCTCGGCCATGCCCCGTCCTTCCCGTTCCGGAGAAGCGTGGCTACCCGCGTCCCCGGAGGGCAAACGGCCTCGCCGGCCCTCCGTGCTGCGTGCGGCGGGGCAGATCGGGTACTCCGCCGCGTTCGCCCACCGGGGCAAGCGTCCAGGTCGAGCGCGCCGGGCAGCCCGCCCGCCGCTCATCCGAGAAGCAGGAGACATGAGTAGCGACCGCACCACGCGCGCCGGCACGGCCGCCACGGCCGGCACCGGACGGCGACGCCTCTCGCCCACCCTCTCCCTGTTCCTGCTCGCCTCGATCCTGGTGTCGTTCCTGGCCTCCTCGGCCGCCCCGACCCCCCTCTACGCGATCTACCAGGCGAACTGGCACTTCTCGCCGATCACCACCACGGTCATCTTCGGCATCTACGCGCTCGCGGTGCTGGGCACCCTGTTGACCGTCGGCAAGCTGTCCGACCATGTCGGACGCCGCCCGGTCCTGCTCGTCGCGATCACCGTCCAGATAGCCTCGCTCGTCGTCTTCATCTTCGCGAACGGCGTACCCGCGCTGCTGACCGCCCGCATCGTGCAGGGGCTCGCCACCGGCGCCGCCACGGGCGCCATCGGCGCCGCGATGCTGGACGTCAACCGCGCCCGCGGCACCCTCGCGAATTCCATCGCTCCCGGCATCGGAACCGGCGGCGGCGCGCTGCTGTCGGCGCTGCTCGTCCAGTTCCTGCCCGCGCCGACCCGGCTGGTGTACGTCGTCCTGCTGGTGATCCTGCTGATCCAGGGGATCGGGGTGCTGCTGATGCCGGAGACGGTCACCCCGATGCGGGGAGCGCTGCGCAGCCTGCGACCGGAGATCAGCCTGCCCCGCTCCGTACGGGGGCCGGTGCTGGTGGTCGCCCCGGTGCTCTTCGCCGGCTGGTCGCTGGCCGGCTTCTTCGGCGCGCTCGGCCCGGCCCTCGTGCACGCCCTCGGACCCACCTCGATCGTGTTCGGCGGGGTGGCGCTCTTCGTCCTCGCCGGCCTGTCGTCCGTCACCGTCCTCGTGCTGCGCAACACGTCCGCCCGAGCCCTGATGCTCACCGGGATCACCGCCCTCGTCCTGGGCTCGATCGTCACGATGCTGTCGATCAACACCAAGTCCGTCGCCGGCTTCTTCGTCGGCATCGCGCTCGGGGGCATCGGCTTCGGCGCCGCCTTCCAGGGCAGCCTCAAGACGGTGATGCCGCTGGTCGAGGCGCACGAGCGCGCCAGCGTGCTCTCCCTGATCTACATCGTCTGCTACATCGGCCTCGGCCTGCCCGCCGTCATCGCGGGCTACCTCGTGGTGAACGGCGGCGGCCTGCCCCGCACCGCCGACGAGTACACCGTCTTCGTCATCGTCCTGGCCCTGATCGCCCTGCTCGGGCTGCGCGGGGCCACGAAGAAGTCGCCCGCGTGATGTCGCGCCGGCCGCTCATTCCCACCGCTCTGCGGCGAGGGCGAGCTGCCGGCCGGGCCAGCGGGACCGCAGCCGCCGGTCATGGCTGGCGATCACGATCGCGCCCGGACCCACGCCCAGGGCCTCCTCCAGTTCGTCGCAGAGTCGCGGCGAAAGGTGGTTGGTCGGCTCGTCCAGCAGCAGCAGGTCCGGCGGGTCGGCGACGAGCAGCGCGAGCGCGAGCCGGCGACGCTGGCCGACGGACAGCTCCGACACCGGCCGGTCCAGGTCGGTGACCGCGAGCAGTCCGAGCGAGGACAGCGGCACCTCCTCGGCACGGTCCGGGCCGACGGTCGCCGCGAAGATCTCCCGGGCGGTCCGGTCGGGGCCGTCGAAGACGGTGTCCTGAGCCAGCAGGCCGACGCGCAGCCCAGGCCGCCGCCGGATGGTTCCGACCGCGCGCAGGGTGCCCGCGAGGAGCGCGAGGAGGGTCGACTTCCCCACCCCGTTCGGCCCGCTCACCAGCACGCGGTCGGTGGCCGTGACGTCGAGGTGCTCGATCCGCAGCCGCCCCGGCACCGAGGCCCGGCGCACCGCGACCACGACCGCGTCACCGTCGCCGACGGCGAGGACGGGTGCGTGGAAGCGCAGCGGCTCCGGCGGCGCGGCCACCTGATCGCGCTCCAGCACCTTCAGCCGGCGGGCGGCGTCACGCACCCGGCGGGAGATCTGGTTCTGCACCCGGCCGGCGGTGTGCCCGTACCCCATCTTCTCGCTGTCCCGGGGATCACGGCCGTGGGCGACCTGATGCCCGGTCACGGCGGCGGCCAGGCGAAGTTCGGCGAGCTGCTTCTGCTCCTCGTCGTACCGCCGGCGCCAGCGTTCGGCCTCCGCGCGCCGGGTCGCCAGGTAGGCGGTGTAGCCACCGCCGTAGCGGAGCGGGCCGTCGACCGCCGGGTCCAGGTCGACCAGGTCGGTGCACACCGCGTCCAGGAACTCCCGGTCGTGCGTGGCCACCACGACCACGCCGGGCAGGCCACGCAACTGCTCCTCGCAGAAGGCCGCCGCCGCGTCGTCCAGGTGGTTCGTGGGCTCGTCGAGCAGCAGCGCGCCAGGCCGGCGGATGAGCAGCGCGGCCAGCGCCAGGCGGCCCCGCTGCCCGCCGGAGAGCGTGCCCAGCCTCCGGTGGTGCGGGATCCCGTCGAGACCGAGCCCGGCGAGCACGGTCCGGGCTCGCCGGTCGGCGTCCCAGGCGTCGCGGTCCTGCGCCCGCTCCAGCGTCTCGCCGTACGCGGCCAGCAACCGCCCGTGCCGTTCGTCGTCCTCTGGCGTACCGGCCAGCGCGGTGCCGATCCGATCCAGTTCGGCCAGGTCCTCCCGCGCCTCGCGCAGGGCGTCGTCGAGGACCGCGGCGACCGTCGTCGAGGGGGTGTACGGCATCTCCTGGTGCAGGAAACCGAGGTCCGGTGGACGCTCGACGGTGCCGGCATCGGGTTCGTCCACACCGGCGAGGACCCGCAGCAGCGTCGTCTTGCCGGTGCCGTTCTCGCCGACGAGCCCGATGCGGTGGCCGGGCGCGGCGATCAGGGAGATCCCGTCGAGCACCCGGCGGGCGCCCCGGATGCGGACGAGGTCATGGGCGATCAGCGCGGATCGGGACAGGGTGGAACGGACGACGCGACCGTCGGACATGCGGAACCTCGGGAAAGGAGGCCCGGGCGCAGGCATGGCGCGCCCGGGTGGGGCCGGGCAGGACGACAGGGGCCGCGGCGACGGCGCGATCACACGCCCGTCGGCGGCCGGTCCGGGCACTCACCCGGAGATGTCGTCGTCACCTGCCACGTCTGCTCCCCCAGCTCCGGCGATCTCGCGCAAGACTAACGCACCGCGCAGAACTCGACCGTCAGTTGACCCAGCCGGGCCGGCTGCCGAACTTTCCCGTGTCCAGAGCCGTCGACGATTGATGGAATCGACCACGCGGCGGATTTGGCTCTGGGCATGATGGGATGCGTCCGCCCGAGCGGGACCGTCCTGCCAGGGAGGTGCCAGGTGGCTGCCGCCCGGATTCCGCCGCACTTCTTCGGTATCCCCTTCGGCCTCGCTGGCCTGGGTAACACCTGGATCGTGGCCGGACGCGGCGGCGCCGCACCGACGGAGATCGGCAACGCCCTGCTGGCGCTCGCCGCGCTGATCTGGCTCGCCGTGCTGGTGGCGTACGCGGCGTACACGGTGCCCAGACCGAGAGTCCTCGTCAACGACATGGTGGATCCGGTCGCCGGTGCGTTCGTCTCGCTCGCCGTCATCACCCCGATGTTGCTCGCCGCGCAGGGCGTCGTTCCGTACGACCTGGGCGTCGGGCGGGTTCTCGTCGACGTGTTCGTGGTCCTCACGCTCGCCTTCGGCGGCTGGATAACCGGACAGTGGATCTACGGGCGAATCGACATCAATCAGATTCACCCCGGCTACTTCCTGCCCACCGTGGCCGGCGGGTTCATCGCCTCGGCCGCCGCGTCCGCCGTCGGGCAGCGCACCCTGGCGGACGTCATGCTCGGGCTCGGGTTCGTCTGCTGGCTCGTGCTCGGCTCGTTGATCCTGAACCGCCTGTTCATCCGGCCGCCGCTGCCGGCGCCGCTCGTACCGACCCTCGCGATCGAGGTGGCCCCCTCCGCCCTGGCCGTGCTCGCGCTCCTCGCCCGCAACGGCGGCCGGATCGACATCTGGGTGATGCTGGTCTCCGGATACGGGCTGCTGCTGGTCCTCGCGCAGATCCGCCTGGTCCCGCTGTACCTGCGGCTCAGCTTCGCCCCGAGCTTCTGGGCGTTCACGTTCCCCTGGTCGGCGGTGGCGACGACCGCCCTGCACTGGATCACCCGCGGCGGCCCGCCGGGTCACCGCGTCTACACGTACCTCGTGCTGGCGGCCGTCTCGGCGCTTATCGGCGGCATCGCCGGATGGTCGATCGTGGCCGCGGCGCGCGGGCGGTTCCTTCCACCCCCCGCCGCGCCGGCGGCGCCCTGACCGGGCGCCCGCTGCCCGCCCCAGCGGTTGACCACCGACGGGCTCAGTTTCTGTTCGATACGCGGTTGCGGTCACGACGACCACGGCGTTACGCGCTTGTCGCGGCCTAGTAGTGGTCGTCGTGGTCCTGGTCCTCGTCGACCTACCGCCTCGGTACCGCCGCTGTCGCACCCGTCGTTCTCCGGCTCGGCCGTCAGCTGAGTGCTCCGTCGAGCTGTGCGCCCCGGGACCCCGTGCACCCCGATCGCCACCCAGTCAGTCACGCAGCCGCCGGCTTCGGCTGGCGGCAGTCGCACCTGCCAGTTGTGAGCGGCACGGTCGACCACAACCAGATCGAGATAGCCGCCAATAACTGGAAGCTCACTGCCGCGCCCAGGCATGGCTATCTCCACCAGGCCAAGCGCATCCGCCTAGGACATAACAGCTCTGGCCGAGTTCCACAGGACGCCGCGGTTCACCCGGCCCGGGTAGAGGTCGACCATCGCCTCGTAGAGGTCGGTATGGCTGCTCGCATTGTCGGCCGCTGCGAAGAAGTCGTTTATGTAGCGGCGAGTTCTGTCGATATCTTGCGGGCTGTCGGGGTCGCCGTCGCGTTTGTGGCCGGAGACGACGGCGCTGGGTTGAAGTGCTTCGATGGTGTCGAGGGCGTCGAGCCACGCCTGCCTGCCGTCACCCTTGGCTTCGGCGAGGTACAGGTGGACGTCTCCATAGACGGCGTCGCCGGCGACGACTAACCCGGTGGCGGGGTCGTGCAGTGCGCTGGTGCCGTCGGTGTCGGTGTGGCCCAGTTCGATCGCGTGGAGTCGTTCGCCTTCCAGTTCGAGTACGCCGGCGGCCAGTGGCTGGGCGATGAGGTGTCGGTCGGAGATCTGGTCCGGGAACCGCGGGGTCCAGAACCCGTCGAACCAGCGTGGGCCCCACTGGGCGGCCATGTGGTCGACGACACCGGGCGTGGCCACAAGGTTGGCGTTGGGAAAGCGGTCGAGGACCGATGGCGCGCCGAAGAAGTGGTCGCCGTGGGCATGTGTGACGAAGATGGTGGTGACGTTCTTGCCGGTGCTGGTCACCCAGGCGGTCAAGGCGCGCGACTCGTCGATGGTCATAAGCGGGTCGACGAGGATGGCGTCTCGCTCACCGTAAATGAGGGTGGATGCGGTCGGCGACCACATTCGCCGTGCCTCACCTGGAGGGATGTCGTCGGACACCACCGGCTTCGGCGGCGCCACATGCACGGAATATGTCAGCCCTGCCATCGCTGCTCCCTTTGGTCTGCTGTTCCGTCGAAGGTGCGATCTTCAACAGGTCGCGCGGCCCTTCGGTGTCCTACTCAGCCCAGTCTCGTCAGATGGCTCCGCGTCGGGGGACGGTTTGGTCACCGGCTGGACAACTCAAGTTGCGGCCGCTAGGCGGGCCTCCGCGCCCATCGTGTGCGGGCGACCTATCTCGCACGTCGAGGTTGCCAAGTCACCATGAACCATGGTGTGAGCCACTATGGTCGAATGCGGCCAGTTCGTCGGACTCGCGTCCGGCCGCAGGTGCGCGGCGTCCGAACTGGGCCGGGAACTGACGACTGCCAAGCTGATCTACGTCGAGGTGACCCGGCAAGCCCAAGCGGTGACCACAGACAAGTTGGGTATTGCTGGTCCTCGACGTAGACGGCACCCTCATCCCGCTCGGAACACCCACGGCGGCTCCGCCGGGCATGTCGCTTGGCCGCCGCGACGGCAGCTTGCCGAAGACGCGGCCGAGACCCGTCAACGTGGCACCCGACTCGCCTCGACCGATGCAGTCGCCGTCTACGGCGCGCTACTGCTGCGCGGTGATAATAAGGCTGGTCTTGGCTGGATTGATGTCGGCCGAAGTTGTCGTATCCGGGCCCCGTTGTTCGTAGCCAAGGTGAGAGGCCGCCCACGACGGCGCGGTCACGACCACAGGAGATGCCGACCGATGCCGCACCCGCTGGCCAAGATCCGCCGCATGTTCGAGCTCGTCGAGCCGATCGCCACCGTCACCTTCGGCGAGGTGCCGAACGAGGCGTTCCTGACGCTCGGCATGCGCAATTACTGGGACGGATACTTCGCGGGCCGGGCCGCGCCGCTGGGACTGGTATCGGCCGAGGTGGTACACGCGGTCTTCTACAACTTCGCCGACGGCGAGGTGGCGCGCCACATCCCGTGGGTCTGGGGGAAGACCACCCCACAGGAGGCGATCGCGGTCCGTGAGCGGGGCAGCGCCACCGCGCTGCGGCAGCTGATCGGACAGCTCGCTGAGTCGCCCGCTCTGGTGCGGGCCGCCGACCTGGCCACCCGAGCAGCGGTCAGCGCGCCGACCGAGGGCCGTGTGCTGTACGCCGGGCTGCGGGCACTTCAGGTGCCCGAGGAGCCGGTGGCCAGGCTCTGGCACGCGGCGACGCTGCTGCGTGAGCACCGCGGGGACGGCCACAACGCCGCCCTCCTCGCCCACGGCATCGGCGGCACCGAGGCCCACGTCCTCATGGCTCTGTCCCTCGGAATGAGAGCGCAGGAGTTCGGCCGAGTCCACCATCTGCCCACGGCGCAGCTGGCCGCCGTCGTCGACGGGCTGCGCGGCCGCGGCCTGGTGGACGCCGCTGGCGGGTTCACCGACGCCGGCCGGCAGATCAGGCAGCAGATCGAGGCCCTCACCGACAAGCTGGCAGCCCCGGCGTACCGCGTGCTCAACGCCGACGAGCTCGACGAGCTGATCGCGGGGCTCGAGCCGATCGCCACCGCATTGCAGGCCGCCGACGACTGAACCGGTCGCATCAGCCGGACGGTCACGACCCAGCTCGGCCACCGAGATCAGCCGGTTGCTGCGCGACCACTCGCGTGCGGTGTCCGGTCGCGAGCGCACTGCGGCTATGAGAGTGCACCGCCGACCAGTGAGTGCGAGAGCCACTGTGCGCTCCGTGGCGCCGCCGATGCTAGGTTCGCCGGCATGACGGTGCAGATCACGGCCGGGCAGTTCCACGCGGCCGACGGTGTCGAGGACTGGCGATGCCTCTACCACGTGGTCTCGGCGTATTTCCGCACCGGCTCGCTGGCCAAGGGCATAGCGTTCGTCGATGAGGTCGGCCGGCTCGCCGGTGGCCCGGAGCAGCGGTACGTCAACGTCGATCTGCGTCATGTCGGCGTCACGGTGTCCCTGCTGTCGCGCGACGTTGCGCTGGCCCGGCGGATCTCGGCTGCTGCCAGGGACCTGGATATCCCCGCCGACC
The DNA here is from genome assembly GCF_027497215.1 of Micromonospora sp. WMMD812. NCBI lineage: Bacteria > Bacillati > Actinomycetota > Actinomycetes > Micromonosporales > Micromonosporaceae > Micromonospora > Micromonospora sp. WMMD812. Next base: position 3,279,882 of record NZ_CP114904.1, read on the forward strand.
CGACCGCCGTGCAGCTCATCAACGTCACCCTCGACGCCCTCGTCGGCGCGGACGTGCTGCCGTTCTGGCGGGCGCTGCTGGATTACCGCCAGATCGATGATGACTATCTAGCCGACCCGGCGCGCCGGGGTCCGGGCTTCGGGTTGCAGCCAATGGATGCCCGGCGTCCACAACGCAACCGCATGCACCTTGATGTCGCCGTCCCGCATGATCAGGCCGAGGCCCGCATCGCCGCCGCCTTGGCCGCGGGTGGCCGGCTGGTCTCTGATGCGCACGCACCGAAGTGGTGGGTCTTGGCCGACGCCGAGGGCAACGAGGCGTGCGTCGCCACTTGGGTCGGCCGAGAATAGCGGCCTACTCGAAGGTTCTTCACGGCCACAATCGACCGTATCGATGCACGCTCGCCGACGTGGTCCGGCACCAACAGACACATTGGCTTGACCGTCGGCCACACTTACGGCATGACGGCGACGATCATGCCAATAGCCTCCGCCCATCCGGCGTTCGATCAGGTAGCTGCTCTGTTCGACGACTACCGGGCGCACTACGGCCAACCGTCAACCCCAGAGATCACCCGCTCTGGCTGCACGACCAGCTCGCACAACACCGGATCTCCGCCGCTGCCGCCACCCGAGCTGGTCACGTGTGCGGCTTCATGACGGTCACCATCATGCCGGCATCGCTCATGCTGGGCACCTCATGGTCGATCCGCGAGCTCTACGTGGCCCCGCACCATCGCCGTGGCGGTATCGCGAACGCCCTGCTCCAGCACGTCATCCACAACGCCCGTGCCGCCGGCGCGCATCGCGTTTCACTCCAAACCGAGACCGACAACATCCCCGCTCTGACGCTCTACACCGACATCGGCTTCCGGCCCGTCACCGGTCTGGAACTACTCAACCTCACCTTCGATCCCACCGGCCAAGATTCAGGAGACCTAGACCGGCCAGTCCACCACCCGGTCTCGATCGAGGACGTACAGGGATGCGGTCGCAGACACCTCGGAGCCCTCCACATCGCGGTCCGGGACGACAGCATAGTGACGCACGCTCATCGGCCAGATCCGGAAGCCACCAGGAACAGCCCTCCGTCACCCAACGTATTCATTGAATCGTTCGCATCCCGACGTCGCGAACTCACTAGCGTTGTCGGACGCCGATCATCGCTGTGTACGTCCAGGCGTACCTGGCTCTGCACTGGTGCCTGTACGCCGACATGGCTGGACCCACCCGACGTCACCCTCCGTCACACGTCGTCAACGGGAACGCTGACTCGACGATGGTCGCGGTCCCGGCCACCGGCCTCTGTTCGTGCATCGTGATCACATCGCCGGGCACCAGACGTCGCCACCGCTGCGGGCTCAGCGGAGCCAAGCGGACCACCGCACTCCCGGCAGGCTGAAGATCCGGCTGCGCCTCGACCCAGAGCCGTGCGACGTATAGGTCCGGGTCGCCCGCCGCCGTCACATCGCCGATGTCCCACAGCGGACGGAGTCGCCCGTCGCCGGGAATGGGAACCCGCCTGCCGCCGGCGACGCCCGGATCGACGAGCTGAAGGTCGGCGCGAACCACCCCGTGAACAACTTCGAAGCGACGCCAGTGGCACCACCGCTCGGTCCGGGAGAGCCACATCATCCGGGCAGCCTCCGCGAGCAGATCCCAGAAGGCGATCTCGGAGCTATACGCGTCGCCAAGTTCCACGAGGATGTCCAGGGCGCTCTCCCACTCGTCATGGTCGAGGTACTCGTTCGCGTCGGCCACCGTCGCGCCGGCCCCACCCGTCGCGGCCGCAGACACGTGACCGGCAGCTCGGCGAAGAAGCTCGGGGACATCCACGGCATGGATCTTCCCGCATGAATCCCCAGGACGCCGCGCCCGAGAAGGGGCCAGAACCAATCTCGGCCATGGGGAACCCCACGGACGGAGCCACGCCTCGGCCAGCGCCCCGGCTGCCGGTCGCGCGCCGCCCCACGGCTTGGGTGGCTTGCGTCCACGATCACGGCACTGCGTTCATGGCTTGCCGGAACCGTTTCACCGCTCCCGAGCACCCGGGCCATCGGCGGACACACGAAAAAGGCCCTGGCTCGGCGTGGAACGCCAGGCCAGGGCCTTGATCACAGGTGCGCCGCCAGGGACTCGAACCCCGAACCCGCGGATTAAGAGACACGGGTGATTCGGCGGCCTCCCCCCTACCACCTCGGATCGGATACGTGTGGGAGGTCGGCCCCGTGCGATGTCGCGTGCTGTTGTTGCTGTCGGCGTTGCTGTCGCTTACTCGATGGGGCGGCCCTTCTGGTCTCGCTTCCGCTTGCTGACGTCTTGAGCTAGGCCCACCGCGCCGAGGGTGAAGACGAAGGCAACCGCAACCAGTCCGAGCAGCCACCATCCACCCTCGCGGATGAACCAGATACCTCCGAAGGTCGAGGAGGCGATGAGGATGAGGGCGAGCGTGACACCCAAGGGATCCCGCCGACGCTCCTTCGCCGCCTCGATCTCATCGAGCGTTGCAAGGATGTGCCGTTCAAGCTTCTGCCTCACGGGTCCATCGGGGATCTGGGTCAGAAGTTCGACATCTAGCCTCAGATCGTCCCTTCGTGTCCTCCGGACCTGACGCGAACCCAGTAGGGGCAACACTGCGGCAAGCGCACCTAGTACGCCAACGATGATTTGCGCGACGAGATCCAAGCTCACGGCCACGCAGGCTACATCCTCTAGACAAGGGCCTGGCCGCGTGAGCTAGTCGATGGCCGGCAGGCAACAGGCAACGCGGCGCTCGCTGTTGAAGCGGAGACGGGGACGGCCGACACCGCAACGCAAGGTCCGGGTTGCGTGGCGGCCAGCGGGGACCGTTCGGGTATTTGTGTCCAGATCTATGGAATTAGCGACAGGCGGGCTCGCCTCCACCTATGTACTTGTTAAGCTGCGTCCGGTAGCTCTCGGATGCGGTTAGATCGGCAATTAGCCTTGCGTTCTTGTAGTGCCGATGTGCCTCACTACAGGCCCGAGCCCGCCGCTCCAATCCTGCCCAAAAGTACTCGCTATACGCTTGACTGTATACGCGATCATCATGGGGAGCGGCTGGGGCTGAATCAACAGCAGACTGCATTGCCTTGCGACCTTCGTTCAACTTTCCATCGGCAAAGAATGCGCTGCCCTGTATTCGATACAGGGCAGGATGAGTAATTCCGTCCGCCCTTTTCGAACTTCCAATCTCGGCGATCTCCCGGCTTTCTGCGTATCTATTGGAAGAATAGAAGGCTTGAGCAACAATTAGGCATTCGTGGGCAGACACCTTGTCGGGGATCGCTCGAATAAGATCTGCCGCTTGTTGCGCCAACGCAACTCTTTCCCCGTCCAAACCAGCGGTAGCGCGCCTAGCCACCACCTGGCCCTGGTCATTCTTGACATCGCCACCATCGCCTCTAGACAGGTCGGAGATCCGCTGTATCAGCTGCCCCAATTCCGATCGAGCGTCTTGCGCATCCTGCTCGACACCCTGACGATAGGTAAGGTACGCGGAGCCTCCAGAAATAATCAGAGCAAGAATCGCAACGACAACGCTCGCCTCTTTGTACCAGGTCCCGCGCCTTTGGCTCTCCTGCTGCAGGTCGGCAATCCTTGCCTCCACCAAGGACAACCGTTCTTGCAGGGCGGGTGCCAGGGGCGGCGATGCGGACATCGGATCGACGGCCTGCCCCTGACGAGGGACCCAGCGGCGTCGGCTTCTACTCACAAATCACCTCTGTCTTCGGCGACTCTTCGTCACTGTAGGAAAAGGCGTCAAGCCTCGGTAGGTCGACGCGCCATCCCGTCTGCCATCGACCCGCCTCCTAGGGAGCCGGCCGCCGCCCGGCCCGCCACGTCAAGCGGACCTTGACTGCCCGCACGGACGCTGGCGGGCCGGGCAGTGGCCTGCTCGACTTGCCCGGGTCGATGGCAGGCGGGATGGCCTACCGCAACCACCCACGGACCGCGACCGCCGGCGGCGCCCCGGCCATCCTGGAGCCGGAGCGCCCCCGCCGGAGGCGCAGTAGCCGCAACCCCGCGACCGCCGCCAGCTCGCCGACGCGGGCGGCGTGCGCTCCCCTACGCCGCGCGGGCTCGTGGCCACGCGGCCAGGCCGGCTGCCGGCCCACCACACCACCGGTCAACGGTCTGTCCGTCTGCGGCGGCCCTTCGGGCTTCCCGCTGTCCGCGCCAGCCGCCGGGCGTCGGGCGTGACGGTCGCAGAGCGACAGCGGCAGCGGCCGGCGCGCGCCCTGGCGGCGGCGCGTGCGGCCCGTTGCGGGCCGCCTTGAAGACGTACAGAAACTTTGAACGGGGATTCGACGGCAGCCGGTGTCCTCCGTCGACTGATGCGCGACACTCGTCTGCCAGCTGATCTGCGACACCCAGTGCGTTGATCACGGCATGAGAGTGCGCTGTTCGGGTGTTGGCTTTTCGCGCAGAATGTGGCTCATGCTCAACGGTGCGAATATCACAGTCGTTCTTGTGCCGCACTGTGCGTCCGTATCTCGTGACGGGTGGGCCGGGAACCACGACGATCGCCCGCTGAGCGGTGCCGGGCGGGAGCAAGCGCAAGCGCTGGCGCGCGCGATCGGCACCGGCATCGAAGCGATCTACACCAGCCCGGCGTTGCGCTGCCGGCAGACCGTGGAGCCGCTGGTCGCGGCATCCGGGTTGGAGCTCGTCGAGCTACCCGAGCTGTATGAGGCGGAAGGCTTTCATCAACCTGCCGAGTGGGTCGAGGGGGTGTTCGCGCCGATGGGTGCGGCGGTCGCGGGCGCCTGGACCGCCGGTCGGACGCTCGGCGCCCTCGCCCGGATGGTCGGTACCCGGGTGGGTGGCAGCGTCGTGGCCTGCTCTCACGGTGACGTCATTCCGGTCCTGCTGTCCTCGCTGGCCGGCGCCTACCGCACGCCGCTGCCTTCGCTGGCGAACCGCGGCGGTTGGTACGCGTTGCAGTTCGCCGACGGGGGACTCGCTATGGCCAGTCACTCGGTAGGCGATTCCTGAACGCGTACTCACATCGATATGACAGGACGTTGCGCCAACTGATCTGCGACGCCTCAGCGCGCTGATCGCGGCCACTCGCGGAAGCATGATGGTGCGCCGGATCGCGACCTACTCCGTTTGCCCATAGCGTGCTCCCGTGAGCGAGGTTCAGAACAGCCGGACCATACGTCTATCCAAGATCAAACGTCCTGGTGGCATCTTCTGGTTCGATCTCGAGCCGGTCGGTCAGGACCGTGACGGGACCTGGTTGCGAGGCCTGGCTGGTTCGCCATGGGGTGCTCCGCATGACAGTGGCGCTCTTTCGGTACCCGTCGTGGTCCTGCTCGCGGCGAACCGCCCCTGGGTTGCATGGTGGGTTGGGGACCCTACTGATCGGCGGCTTGAGATCGACGTGTGCCTCCCGCCGGAGCCGACCGAAGGAGGCTGGCGGTATATCGATCTCGAACTGGACCCAGTGCTCCACGAGCGAGATTCGCGTGTCGAGATCGAGGACTGGGACGAGTACGAACAGGCGTGCCGCGACGGCTGGATGAGCGCGGATGACGCCAAGCTCGCACAGTCCACGGCCGAAGATCGGGCCGGGGCACTCCGGCGCCGGGACGAGCCCTGGCAGGAGCGCAGATGGCAGTTGCTCACTCAACAGCCGTGAGGACTGAGATGCCGCCCGCTCGCTCATCGGCATGGCCGGGCCTTTGCGTCGCCGACCTGTCGCCCCTAGCGTGCTGGATCTGTCGCACATCACCTGGCGGAGCTGCGTTGCACATCAGTTGTCGGATCACATTCGACGGCAGCCGGCTGTGTCCCGTCACGGGACATGCTTGACAGGGCGCGTCCCACCAGATGCTTGACATGATCGATATTCGGCTTCTTCATCGCGTGATGGTTGCGGGCATCGCGGGCTGGGGAGGCCGGGATTGGCGCTGGTGGAGTTGTCGATCGTGGAGCAGCGGTATCGCGCGGTCCTCGCCGTGCAGGCCGGAGAACCGGTCGTGGAGGTGGCAGCCCCGACCGGGGTGTCACGGCAGACGATTCACACGTGGCTGGCCCGCTATGCCGACGTGGGACTCGCGGGTTTGGAGGATCGGTCTCGCCGGCCTCAGGGGTGTGCTCATCAGGCGTCGCCGGAGGTGGAGGCGTTGGTGTGTGAGCTGCGCCGGCATCATCCGCGGTGGGGTTCCCGCAGGATCGCGTTCGAGTTGGGCCGGTATGGCTGCCCGGATCCGGTGCCGTCGCGGATGACGGTGTATCGGATTCTGGTCCGTCACGGGCTGATCGAACCGGCGAAACGCCGCCGAGGGCGGAAGGACTATGTCCGCTGGCAGCGGGGCCCGGCCGATGGAGTTGTGGCAGATGGACATCGTCGGCGGGATCATGCTCGCCGACGGCACCGAGAGGTCAGGTACGACTTCGCGGACGAAGCATCCGCCCGCTCAATGGTTGACCGGATGATGAAGACCTCGGCTGGCACGTGGCGCGACCTCACGGAGGCGGTCCGGCGGCACTCCAACCGCCTGCGCACGGACTAGGGCTGACAAGGATCGACCGAACACTGGTTCAGGCCAGGTCGGCTAGCACTTCCGGGCTAGCCGATCGAGAGCTGGGCGTGACCCACGGGATCGACGGCAACACCTACCCTGACCCAGTGGTTGCGGCTGAACTTCCGAAGGTCACCGACTGGATGCAGGCGTGGGGAAGCCTGCTGGGGGTCGGCGTATCTACCCTCGCAGTGATCATTACTGGCCTGCTCCTGCGGCATGAGCTGCGCGCCCGGCGAGAAGACAAAGATGATTTAGATGCCGCGCAGGCTCGTCTCGTCTACGGCGACATACATGGGCCAGTTGAGGAGAATCGCCGAGTCGTATCGGCAGAACTAGGGGTTACGAACTTCAGCGACGGACCTATACACGATGTATGGGTGACCATCGAGGACAGTCGCGAACAGAATCGGCCGACCTTTTATGCCCGTTCGAATCCGATGCATAAGAGGATAATTGCGCCAAAACGCGGAGTTTCAGAGCTTCACGTGTTCAGGGGGCCAGTGGACCTGGTGGACCTCACAAGGTTCGCTGAGGTCAAGGTGGTGTTCGTCGACGCTGCGGGTCTTGGTTGGCGGAGGGTCGGAGATGGGCAGCCCGAGCGGTTGAGGCCGAGGGCCGAACCGGGTATCTCTTTCCGATCCACCCTGTGGAACTACCTCTGGTTCCTCTCGAGGCCAGCGCGGCGGCTTCGAGTCGGCCTCCAGAGACTGCGTTCCGCCTCCATCTCGAACATGGAAGAAAGAATCGCAAAGCGGCAGGGTCGCGCATTCTGGACTGGTGTGAGCCAAACGACAAAGGGAGATATCTCCGCGCCGACGTCTGGTGGTCCGAATCGAAGGCGCTAGCCGTACCATCGCCTTAGTATGGCCCTGGCCTTCTGGAGCCGCGTCAAGTTGACCGGCAAGAGGCCGCCTCTTCAGCGGTATCGGTACTCCGGATAGCGCGGCCATTGGATGGTCTGGCCTAGCATACGCAAACCATCCTCCCTCGTGTGGTCGTCGATTACCTTCGCTAGTGCGCTAAGTCTCATCATGTTCTTCGGGCTCGGCAACAACACGTTGTACGCATCCAATCCCACCACAATTGATTCCACCGGATCCTTCATCAGCGCCAGTACCCGACGCCCCTTAGGGGCATCGGCATCGCGCGCGATCCGGATTGGCGTCGTGCAGGTGCCCGGCTTGTCCAAGCAGTCACGCAACTCCGCCATAATCGGGTTGATGATGTAGGGCAGCCCAAAGGCACAGAAGGCCACCAAATAGGCGGACCGAATCCACGACAAGTTCGCTCGGGCATCGCTGATCTTTTCCACCCGAACCTTGAAGGTGAGGGGCGGACTCGTCGTCTCGCTGTCCACGAATTCGTTTAGTTTGGCAATGTGCTGGTCACGAACCAGGGGGTGGTTCTGTTTGTCGACACCTTGAATCCTCAGCGTCCCGTTTTCAAACCATGCGCTCCCCCGCAACGGGATTCCGTCGGCGTCCATCACGACGCGGTACCGCTTTGAGGTCGCTTTGGTATCAAGAAACTGGATCAAGTTCTCTCGGTTGGCGGCGTATACGTCGAGTTGTTCGCCGGCCTTGTTGTTGCAGCTTCGACAGGTCAGCAGGGTGCCTCTGCCACCGACCGAGTCCGCCGGGACGTGCTCGATTGTCAGTTCTCGAGAGTCAAGTGCGTCGGGACCGAAGGCCCAGCAGCAGCACGGGCAGCAGTACCAGCTCCCGTCTGGCACCTCGACCTGACCTGGACGCAGGTCAGCGAAATCACGCAGCGCCGCCGCGCCCTCGTCGAACCAACGCCGACGGACTTTCATGCTCACGGTCACAGTGTTGATGATCTGCCCTGGCCGAGCCGAGCAGCAACCTCGACAACCGGCGGAAAGCCGCCGAGCCAACGCCGGCCCCGCGTGAGGCCGATTCGTCCTGATCATGTTGATACTAGGCTTCCAGTCTTCTACAGGCTCCGCTCACTCGGCATCCGGACGGGTTGGTGTTTGACGGTGACGACTCCGTACGCTGATGGCATGCCCGCCTTCGTCGACGCCGCTCGCGAGATTGCGCGACTGAAGCTTGAGGTTCCCCTGCCTCGGCGATGGAGCCACGTCAGGGCGGTAGCCGCAAAAGCTCGGAAGGTCAGTCAGGCAATACCACCCGAGGACCGTGACGTTCTCGTGGCGTCTGCATGGCTGCATGACGTCGGACACAGCCCAGAACTCGTCGATACAGGCTTTCACTCACTCGATGGCGGTCGGTGGTTGAAGGGTCAAGGGATCGACGAGCGGGTAGCTGCGTTGGTAGCTCACCATTCCTGCGCCTGGTTAGAAGCGGAGGAACGTGGGCTGGGCAAGGCTCTTGCGGAGGAGTTCACCCGAGAACAGTCGGCCGTGGCCGACGCTCTTTGCTTCTCAGACATGACTACGGGGCCGGATGGCCAGGACTTTGAGGTACTAGAGCGGCTTGCCGAAATACGCAGCCGCTATGGTCCGGATCATCTCGTGACTCGCTTCATCCTCAAGGCGCAGCCTGAAATGATCACTGCGGTTCGCCGGACTCAAGCGCGTCTGTCCGCAGCACCTCAACCGATGTAGGGCTTGCTGCGCTCCTCAAGACCATGCTTGATGCGGAGTTGCGTCGAGGGATGGATGTCTAGGTCGCCGATCTGGTCGAGCGGGACCCACCGCACGTCAGCAGACTCATCGCTCGGCGTCAGCGTGCCGCCACGGGGCGCGGCCCGGAAGCAAAGCGAGAACTGCTGCCGAACCTCACCGTCTGAGTACTCGACGACGTGGGCAGGGTCGGAGTAGACCCCGACAAGCCCGATGACCCGGACGTCGATGCCGGTCTCTTCCCTGGTCTCGCGGACGGCAGTCTGGGCGACAGTCTCCCCGATCTCCTGGCCGCCGCCCGGCAGGGACCACAGATCGTTGTCCGTGCGATGGATCAGCAGCACGCGACCGCGGTCGTCTCGTACGAACACAGAGACAGCCACAACGATGCTGTTGGCCTTCGGTGCGTCCGGGTCGTGGTAGTGCTCGATCAGATGTCCGGCCAATCCGCTTTCATGATCTCCGGCATACCTGCGCGACGCTGCTGCTGGCTGCAGGCGTGTCCCCGAGAGTCGTCATGGACATCCTCGGCCACTCACAGATCGCGGTGACCATGAACATCTACGGGCATGTCATGCCAGCCATGCAGCAAGAGGCGGCAGGACACATGGACGCGGCACTCACTGAGCCTGAGACGGGTGATGACGCTGACGAGTGACCTCGTTGCTGTCGCCGTTGCTGTCACTCGCGCCGGAACGACATCTGGGCACCCACTCGTAAGGAGTGAATGCCCAGTTGATTGCTGGTGCGCCGCCAGGGACTCGAACCCCGAACCCGCGGATTAAGAGCCTGATCTCGGTCGAGTCACCCGGTCCAACCGGGTCGCGTGAGTCCACCTGTTCGCGGTCATGGCCCGATTCGGTCGAGTCGGCGTCCCAGTCAATCCACCGGACCACGGCCCTGTCCACGGCGCCCGAGCACCCACGGAGCGCCCACGGCCGATGGGCGGGCCACCCTTTCCGCGCCAACTACAGTCACCCGGCTCGCCGAGTGGGCAGGACCGGCCCGCGCCATGGATGCGCCCGAGCAGCCGCCTACCCTCCTCCGCCTCGGTTCACCACACAATCAGAATCTTGACAGTTCTGGATTTTGATCCGCTATCGGGTAGATCCGCCCGACTCTCCGGAGAAGACAGCAATCCACAGCCGGGACTATCGTACGTACGGTGACAGCCACCTTCGGGATGAGCGAGGACGAGACCTGCCGGGCGTTCGTTCTCCCCGCCCTTGAAGCTTCCGGATGGGCAAGCGAGCAGATCCGGCCGCAATTCCGGATCAACGACGGCCGCCTGACACCGACGCCCAAGCGTCACGCCCAGGATGATCCTGTAATCGCCGACTACGTGTTGGAGTACGTGCCGGACGTTGCCGTCGCGGTCGTGGAGGCCAAGCGGTGGCGTATCGACGCCAACGACGGCGTAGAGCAGGCACGCCGGTACGCCGCGAAGCTGGGACTGTCCTTCGCCTACGCCACCAACGGTCGCCAGATCGTGGAGATCGACTACAGCGGGGCCACCCCGGCCATTCGCGACATCGACCGCTTCCCGTCCCCAGGAGAGCTGTGGGCCCGATACGTCACCGACCTGCAGGCAGACTCCGACGTCGGACGGGAACTACTGAAGTCGCCCTACGACCACACACTGCGGAACTCCGACAACACTGCAAAACGTCCGCGCTACTACCAGCGGGTGGCGGTGGCCCGTACGCTCGCGGCGGTCGCCCGCGGCCAGAAGCGGATCCTGCTCGTGCTGGCCACCGGGACAGGAAAGACCATGGTGGCGCTCCAGACGGTCGCCAAGCTACAGCGATCACACTGGATCGATGGGCGAAAGCCGAGGGTCCTGTACCTATCGGACCGCTCAATGCTCGTCGACGACCCGAAGGACAGATACTTCCTGCCGGTCTTCGGCCCAGACGACGTACACAAGATCAGTGGCGAACCGGTCCAGGGCCGGAAGATCTACTTCGCCCTGTACCAGGCGCTGGAGAAGGGTGACGAGGAGGAACTGTTCCGGCGCTACGACGCGGACTACTTCGACCTCGTGATCGTGGACGAGTGCCACCGGGGCAGCGCCCGAGACAACTCACAATGGCGCCGGGTGTTGGAGCACTTCGCCCAGGCGACGCAGATCGGCATGACGGCCACCCCAATCAGTAGGAAGGACGCCGACAACCTCGGCTACTTCGGCGATCCCGTCTACACCTACTCGCTGGCCGACGGCATCGAGGACGGCTATCTCGCGCCCTACCGAGTGCGGCGGGTCCGACTCAACGTGGACATGGAGGGATACCAAACCGTGCCGGGACAGCGGGACCAGTACGGCAACGAGATCCCCGAAGGGATCTACGGTCCGAAGGACTTTGAGCGCGTGATGGTCATCCTGGAACGCACGGAGACCGCGGCGCAGTACGTGATCGACTACCTGCGCTCGACCGCAGAAGACGGCAAGCATGGCAAGACCATCGTGTTCTGCGAGAACAACGACCACGCCGCGCGGATGCGTAAGGACCTGTTCAACGCCGCCTCGGCAGAGGTGCGCTCGCGTCACGACTACGTCGTCCGTATCACCGACGCCGATGGGCCGCACGGACGGGCGTTGCTTGACGAGTTCCGCAAGGACGACTCCGACGAACCGGTGATCGCTGTGACGTCCAAGCTTCTCAACACGGGCATCGATCTACCGGCCGTGCGCAACATCGTGCTGTTCCGCCGTATCGGCTCGATGCCAGAGTTCAAGCAGACCATCGGGCGTGGCACCCGCCTGTGCCCGGAGATCGGCAAGGGCTCCTTCGACATCATCGACTTCGTCGAAGCCACCCGGCTCTTCAACGACCCAGGGTTCGACGGACCGCCGCTACGAGTCGTTCGAGATACGGCCGATGAGCAGGGACGCCTGGTGGACAGTGTGCCGGAGGCGCCGGACGGCGGTGAGGTCGATCCAGAGACTGTGGCCGAGCCGGAGGCGGAGTATGTACAGGCGGAGGGCGGCACCTTCGACGCCTCACGGCCAGACGGGGTGGTGGACGACCCGGACGTGGTGGACCGCATCCGGTCCGGTGGCAGGCGCTATGTGGTAAGCGGCGTACAGGTGTACAAGTGGGGCGAGCGGCGCTACCAACTGGACACGGACGGCCGGACGATGAGACTGGTGACGATCCAGCAGTGGGTTCACGATCGCGTCCTGGAACTCGACCTGGCACCGGACAAACTGCGCTCTCGCTGGGCTGCCGCCAGGAGCCGGCGAGAAATCATGGCGATTCTTCGAAAAGCCGACGTCGAGGCCGAGGAGTTGCCTGCGGAGTTCGGCAGCCCGGACGTCGACCCGATCGATCTGTTGCTCAACGTCGCCTGGGGACTGCCCCTGGTCAGCCGCGAGGAGCGGCTGTACCGGTTCTTGCACGAGCACCAAGAGTTTTTGGACTCCTTCCAGCCACAGGCCCGGCAGGTGCTGGACGAGATGTTGCTTAAGTTCGCCGAGTACGGCTCGCCGCAGCTCAAGCCAGAGACCCTTGCGGTCCGGCCCTTCACCGACCTGGGATCGGTGGTGGAACTCGCGAACCGGTTCGGCGGCGCGCAACCTCTGCACGAGGCTATCGACGACTTGAGCAGGCGCCTCCTAGAGGCATCCTAATAATCAGTTTTAGCATCGGGCGACACGCCAGCACGAAACTAAAGTTTTCTTTTAGGATTTCGTGCTGCTATGGTAACTGTGTGCTCCACGACCGTACCGACACGCGAGCCGCCCTCTGGCGCGTCGCGAGCGGACAGCGCGGCTACTTCACCGCCAGACAGGCGCTGGAGGCAGGATATTCGTACCAGGCGCAGCGCCACCACGCGCAGCGAGGCAACTGGACCCTCGTCGACCGGGGCATCTATCGCTTTCGAGAGTTCAGCACATTGCCGGGCGGCGCGGACGACCATCTGGTGCGTTGGGCGCTGTGGAGCAGGGGCCGGGCGACTGTCTCGCACACCACCGCGTTGTCCGTCCATGACCTGGGAACGGCCAACCCGTCCGAAATACACCTCACCGTGCCGCCCGGATTCCGGCAGAAGGACAGCGCCGTGATCCTCCACCGGGCCGACCTCGCCGCCGACGAAGTCGAAGAACGTGAGGGCTACCGGGTCACCACACCCGTCCGCGCGATCGCCGAGTGCGCAGCCACGGGTGTGGATCAGGACGTACTGGACTCCGCCGTTGCCGAGGCACTTCAACAAGGGCTGACTACCCGTCGGCGTCTCCTTGACGCCGCCCAGCGTCTCGGTGCCCGATCCGAACTCGGTATCGAGCGGGCGCTGCGGGAGATGCCATGACCGAAAGGTACCGGAGTGCGAGCGCGCTGCGCCGGGCCCTCGAGACGCGACTCAGCCAGGAGGCAACCGACACCGGCACCGATCTGGCACGGCGACGCCGCCTCGTCGTCTTCGACCGCGTCGCCGCCCGTCTCTCGGCCGACCCTACCGGCGGCTGGATACTCAAAGGCGGTGCCGCTCTGGAGTTCCGCCTTCTCAGCAAGGCCCGCGCCACCAAAGACATGGACCTCGCCGCCTGCCCGGACGGCGGTCCAGGGCTAGACGGCCGGGAGGTACGAGACCTCCTCATCGACGCGCTCGCGCTCGATGAGGATGGTGATGGATTCCTCTTCCAGGTGTCTCCGCCCACTCCGTTGACGGCGGACACCGCCGGCCGCAGCGGCTGGCGCTTCTCCATCGAGAGTCGGCTAGCGGGGCGGACCTTTGCCACCGTACGCATCGACGTCGTTATGCGTAGTGAGGAAATCTCTCGCCTCGAGCGGCTCTCCTTGCCCAACATGCTGGCATTCGCCGGAACGCCGCACAGGGAAATCCAAGCCGTGGACCGCCGCCAACACTTCGCGGAGAAGATCCACGCATTCACCCGAGACTACGGAGGCCGCCCCAACACCCGCGTCAAGGACCTCGTGGACCTGGTCCTGCTCATCGAGAGCGGATTGGCAGCGGACGCGGCCGTGGCGTCAACGCCGTACGGCACGTCTTCGCGGTACGGGCGACGCACCCGGTCCCGGACACGCTTCCCGACCCGCCTCCGGCCTGGGCGGACACCTACCCCGACATGGCCGAGGGCCTGACCGAAACCTCACCCCGGCTCGAAGCCGCGCTGGAACTCGCGCGCGGCTTCTGGGCCGCAGCACTCGCCAACGGCAACGCCGACCCGGAACAGAAAGATTAAGATGGCATCCGCGAAGACGGGCACCACATCGCGAGCGCGGCTCGCGTCCATCATCAAGTCGGCCCGCGACACCATGCGCAAGGACGCCGGCCTCAACGGCGACCTCGACCGGCTCCCCCAACTATCCTGGCTGCTGTTCCTCAAGGCGTTCGACCAGCGTGTCGAGCAGGTGGGGCCGATGCTGAACCCCGACTACCGGCCCACCATCGAAAAGCCGTACCGCTGGCCGGACTGGGCGCCAGACCGCGACTTCAGCGGCGCCGAGTTGAAGACATTCGTCGACGGGGAACTGATCCCCTACCTCGCCGGGCTCAAGAACAGCGCCGGCAACGCCGATGATCCGCGCAACGTCCTGTCGACCATCTTCCAGGACGTCATTAACCGGATGCAGTCGGGAACTCTGCTGCGGGACCTGGTGAATCTGGTAGATCAGATCCACTTTGACTCGTCGGACGACATCCACACCATGTCATTCGTATACGAGTCGATTCTCAAGGAGATGCGCGACGCGGCCGGCGACTCCGGCGAGTTCTACACCCCCCGCCCCGTGAACCGCTTCATGGTGCAACAGTCTTTCCTCAAACTGGGCGAGTCGATCCTAGACCCGGCCTGCGGCACGGGGGGCTTCCTGGTGCAGGCATACGAGGAACTTCGACTACTGGTCGAGACAGACACCCAACGCAGGCAACTACAGGCAAATCTGCGAGGCATCGAGAAGAAGCCGCTGCCGTACCTGCTGGCCAGCATGAACATGCTGCTGCATGGCATCGAAGCACCGCGCCTCATTCGGGACAACGCGCTACTGCGGATGCGCGATGCAACGGCGGCGGACAGGGTCGATATGGTGCTGACCAATCCGCCGTTCGGCGGTGAGGAGGAACGCTCGGTCGTCCAAAAGTTCCCGAAGGGCTACCAGACCCAGGAGACGTCGTGGCTATTCCTCCACGCGATCCTAGATCAATTGAAGCGAGACGGCCGCTGCGCAATAGTCCTACCGAATGGCAGCCTCTCTGCCGCCGGCGATAACAGCATCGGCGCCCGTATCAAGAAGAAGCTGATGAAGGAGTGCAACCTGCACACCATCGTTCGGCTACCGCAGGGCGTCTTCGCACCATACACCCTGATCCCATCGAACTTGCTGTTCTTCGAGAAGGGGACACCAACACAGGAGGTCTGGTTTTACGAAATCTCGCCACCGGACGGCCGACGCGGCTACACCAAGACCAAACCAATGCGGTTCGAGGAGTTCGAACCCTGTGTCCAATGGTGGGGTGGCGAAGAACGCCGAGGACGCGAGGAGGGACCCCACGCGTGGAAAATCTCCGCAGACGACGTCGAGAGGGCTGGCTACAATCTCGACTTGACTAATCCCCACGAGGAAGTTGCCTTGGCCCATCGCCCGCCAGACGAACTCCTGTCGGAGCTGGTTAAGACAGAGAACGAGATTCTCAGCCTACTCGAAGAGGTCAAGAATAAGCTGAGGGATAGTTAATGCGAGAGATTGTCATGCGCCCACTCGGAACCGGATTAACCCTCTCACTAGACCAGGTCTCAGTGTCAGAGTGCAATGAATACAAGATTGCCGGCGTGCGAGGGTTCGGCAAGGGCGCTTTTGCTCGCGAAACGATCCGCGGGGATGAGACTTCCTATCGATTCTTGAATCGCCTACATTCTGGAAACATTATCCTGAGCAGACTAAAGGCATTCGAGGGCGCGATCGCACTTGTGCCCGATGAACTAGATGGCTTCTACGCCTCGGTCGAATTCCCAACCTTCGAGGTTAACGAAGATGCCGCAGATATTCGCTACATGAAGCACCTCTGCACTTGGCCGAAGTTTTGGCAGAAGCTCCAAGTAGAGTCGAAGGGAATTGGGGCCCGGAGGGAGCGCGTTAGCGCACAAAGCTTTCTCGCAATCGATGTCCCGCTACCCGACCTTAGGGAACAGCGCCGCATCGCCGCGAAGCTCGACACGACAATACCATGCCTTACCCGGATTAACGCCTTACGCGAACGCTCCGTCGAAATCGTCGAGCAGTACGCAGACGCACTGCTGCGTCCTATAGAAGAGTGCGCCCCGCTCTCGGCCGCGCTGCATCCAAGCAGTGACTTTGTGGAGGTCCACCCTGATGGGATCTATCAAACCGCAGGGATCCTGAATCGCGGACGAGGCCTCTTCCGTCGCCCGGCAATCTCCGGTAGAGAAACCAAGTACACGCGATACAACCGTCTTCACACAGGACAGTTTGTCTACAGCAAGCTTTTCGGCTGGGAGGGTTCACTTGCGGTTGTGCCGTCCGACTTTGAAGGTGTCTACGTATCACACGAGTTCCCGACATTCAACATTGATCCCTCTGCCGCCGACGTAGAGTACATGGGCCATCTGGCTCGATGGCCCGGCCTGCATGATGCTTTGAGAGATAAGGGCACGGGAATGGGTTCCAGGCGGCAACGGGTCAATGTCGACCGGCTTTTGGCGACGGAGATACCACTCCCTCCCCTCCCTCAGCAACGACGTATCGCGCGGCAGCTCACCATGGTCCGGCGAGCGGTTGAGCTCGGTACCGAGCAGACCGCCCATCTAACCGCTCTACGTACCGCATCACTTAACGCGGCCTTCGCGGGAAATCTGTAGCTCGATCGGAGCTGAACTGTCAGCCGTGCTCCACCCGACGCCAATCCTGGTCCGTGACAACCAGATGATCCAGGAACTTGAGTCCGACCGCCTCCGCCCCTGCTGCCAGGCGGGCTGTGGCTTGGCGGTCGGACTCGCTGGGGTCCACCCGCCCGGTCGGGTGGTTGTGGCTTACCCCGAACGCCGTGCCTCCGGTCGCTAGCACCAACGCCAGAACGTCTCGGACCGGAAGAGGGAGCGATCGGCCGCGCCTTCGCTGAACACCGCCGTCCGCAGCACGTGCCGACGCTGTTCGCAGACGACGACCACCACCCGTTCGTGTCGCAGTCCCGCAAGCAGTGGTCGGCTTCAGCGACCAGATCCGCGGAGCCACGGATTCGTGGCCGGCCCGACAGCTCCGCCGGTCGCACCCGACGACTGAGCTGGAACGCCGCTGCTACTCGGGCAGCCTTCGCTGGGCCGATGCCTGCCAAACCCGCCGGGATCTCGTGCGGGTCGGCCCGCGATAGCTCGTACAGTCCGCCGTGCCGGGCGATGAGCTGGCTGGCAAGCTCCACGGCGTCGCAGCCATCGGTACCGGAGCCCAGCAGCAGTGCCACAGTTCCCGATCGGACAGGGTCTCGGAGCCTCGGTTGAGGAGTCGTTCCCGTGGCCGGTCGTCAACCGGGACATCGGCGATGGGCATGGCGTGTTTCCTCAATCCACCGAGTCGAGGTCGATCGGTTCATCGGTTAGGGGATCCACATCAAGGTCCGAATCAATGATTTCGTCTCCTACCAGCGGCTCGGCACTGCTGGTGGCGACGTTCGTCGGCTCCGTCGCCAACCCGATGAGCTGCAACAGCCGCCGGTGTAGCGTCTCGGACCTCACGCGCAGAAACGTGTCGTAGTCGTCCCGTAGTGCCGCCTGGTACGCCTCCTCGTTCACCAGACAAGTCCGCAGCCGCTGCCGGAGCGCCCCTTCTCCCTCGATGTCAGCCAGATCCCGCAGGTATCGCGACGGCGGGCGGTCGGACACCCAGATGTTGCTGTTCGATGTCAGCATGACCAGGTTGCCGCAGACGTTGGCCCGAGCGCCGCTGACTCCGCGTGCTCGCAGGAAGGCCCGGGGAAAGAAGTGGTGGAACTCCTTGTCATTCTGCCAGGACAGTGCCCTGCCCACGTCGATCCGCTGCCCCGTGAGCAGGTCTAATGGATCTGCGTACGCAAGGATTAAGGCGAGCAGCTTGCTTGGAGCGTTCCGCTTGGAGAACGCGCTGTGCCGCCACAGGGCGCTGCGGGGCAGCGCCGCAACCGTGTCGACCTCACCGGTTTCTCCCCGGGCGAACGCGGCTATCGCCTGCGCGTCCTGTGTCATCTGGGCCTCGCTCCAGCCCTTGAAGTACTCGCCGCTGGCGGTCAGCCAGAACCAGCGGCGCAACGCGTCATACTGCGCGGATGAGGGCTTCGGCAGCTGCCGGAACACCTCTACAAGCACTGCGAACTGGTTGTAATAGGGCAGCGCATCGGCATGCGGAGTGCGAATCTGAGTACTGAGGAAATCCACCGCTCGCTCAGCCGCCTTCCCCGCTGCCTTTACAGCCTCCCGGAGACGCGGCTTATCCAGCTCCCGCAGGCGGTTGATGTCCTGCCTGGAGAACCCGAAGCCGGCTGCGACCGCGATCGTGCGAAGCATGGTCATGGTGTCCACGCGACCGTAATGCTTCGCGTCTAGGACCTGAAGTAGCGACTCGATTTCGTCCTTGAGATCAAAGTCCGGGCTCCAAGTACTCGCCCGTGCCACATCGACGATGTTCATCGTAGTGCCGGTGCTGTTGATCCGAACGAAGACCCGCGCCGACTCCTCTGCCGACATGTGGTCCAACGTGACTACGGGGACCAGATAGTTGGCGAACTGCTCGTACAGTCCCGTGGCACGTTCTCGCAGGTCGGCGGAAAGCTCGGCGACCTGCCCGAAGAGAAGACTCGCCGAGCTCACCGCCCGCATGGGCACGAGATGCGCTGCCATCGCCGTATCCGGAGTGCGATGGAAGAACCGCTCCTTCTGCAGGTCATAGATGATGTCCCAAGGACCCGTGCCTCCATGCAGAGCACCGAGCACGCTCGCCAGCCTCTGCTGGCCGTCCAGAATGTATCTCACCGCTCGGCCCGGCCGCGGAGGTTCTACAGCGAGGCCAGCGACAGTGTGCTCGCTCGCGAGCTGCTCGGTGGTTTCCCACAGCAGTAGGCTGCCAATGGGATAGTTGCGCAGGACCGAGTCGAGGAGTTCGAGGACCTGGTGTGGTCCCCACACGAACGCCCGCTGGTACTTCGGCAGCACGATCTCGCCCGTCAGCACGCGGTCTGCGAGCCGAATCATCGGCACAATGGTCGGTTCTGGACCCGCCGGCTGTCGCCGTCGGCCTGCTGCGGTCACTGGCCATGCCCCCTGTGCTGTCGCCGGAGGAGTGATCTGCGAATCCTACCGAGAGGCACCGACACGCCACCGCGTCGTACGGGATCGGTGGTCACGCCCCTTTGGAGTCGCGTCGTCGGGGTACGACCGATGCGGTGGCTTCGGCGGCAGCGTGTGAGAGTTCGGGGAGGACCTCGCCGTAGAACTTGGCGGTGAAGTGTGGGCTGGAGTGTCGGAGCCGGCTGGAGATGACCTTCATTTGGACGCCGGCGGCGAGGCCCATGGTGGCGGCGCCGTGGCGGAGGTCGTGGAGCCGGATGGGTGGTAGCCCGGCTTGCGTGGCGAGGTGGTGGAAGTGGTCGGTGACGTCGGCAGGGTGGAGCCGCCCACCGGTGGGTGTGGTGAACACGAGCCCGGTGGTGGTCCAAGCGGCACCGGCGGCGAGGCGTTCGCGGTGTTGCCGGGTGCGGTGGGCGCGCAGCACCGCGACGGTTTCGGCGTCGAGAGCGACCGCGGCCTCACTATCGGTGGTTTTGGGGGTGTCGATGGCGGTGGCCCAGCCGTGTTGGACGAGTTGCCAGCGGACGGTGAGGGTGTGAGCGTCGAGGTCGAGGTCGTCCCAGTGCAGACCGCAGGCCTCGCCTCGGCGCAGGCCGGTGAAGGTGATGAGGTGGTAGAGGGCGTAGAGCCGGTCGTTGGCGTCGTGGGTGTGGTCGAGGAATCTGCCGGTGTGCTCGGGGGTCCAGATCATGACGGGGCTGGGGGTCTTGCCGGTGTCGCGCCAGGTGCGGATGCGTTGGTCGGTCCAGATGGTGGGCTTGGGTGGTCGGGCGGTGGGTAGTTCGACCATGAGGGCGGGGTTGGTGTCGATGTAGCGGTGGCGGCGCATCGCGTCGTTGAGGGCCTTGCGCAGGGTGGCGTAGATGACGTGCAGGGTTCTGGGGCCGGCGATCCGCTGGTTCTTGACCTGGTCGCGTTTAGTGGGGTCGCGACTGGCGCGCAGGGTGGCGATGGTGGTGTTGCGTTCGGCGATGGCGTCGTACATGGCGTCGATGTGGCCGGGGCGGAGCCGGTCGATCCGCAGATGCCCGAGGTGCGGGATGAGGTACAGCCGGATGTGCCCTTCGTAGGAGCGCAGGGTGCCGGTCTTGATGTTTTGCGTCCGGCGAGCCAGTCGGTCAGGTACGCCTGCATAGTGGGCAGTTCGGTCGGGGTGATGTCCAGGTGCAGCGCCCGCCGAACCTGCTCCGGGGTGGGGATGGGCGCGCCGGTCTTGACGGCGGTTTCGATCAGGTCACCGGTCTTGACGGTGGTGTGCGGGTCGGTGGGGTCGGGGACGGCGAGCGCGGCCCGGATGCGGTCCAGGACGGCGTCGGCGTCGGCTTGGGTGGCGTAGGGGCCGTGGCGGAGCGGGCGGCGGGTGCCGCCGGCGCGGGCGGGTACTTCGATTTGCCAGTGCCAGTGGCCGTGGGTGCGGGACCAGCCGCCGCCGGGCCGGCGAAGCTGGGGACAGGAGCGTCCCAGTCGCCGGCCCGTGACGCTGCCGCGGCAGCCGCACCGTTTGAAGGTGGATCCCTTCACTCATCGTCTCCTGGATGCTCCGTATGGTGCCGCCAGCGGTGCCGGGTGGAATCCGCTGGTGGCGGGGTCACCGCATCCACGCTCACCTTTGCGCCGGCATCAAGTCGTCGGTGGTCGTCGGTCGAAGCGGGGTCCCCGACCAGCAGGAGCTGAAGAAGGCCGGCAACCGGGACGATGATGCGGCTGCCGGCCCGAATCAGCGGTACGGGGAACTGGTCGGTGGCGGCGAGCCGGTACGCCTGGGATCGGCTGATCCCGAGCACGGAGGCGGTGGTGGCGAGGGTGGTGGTGACGCCGAGGGCACGGATGCGCTCGATCGTCCACACCTCCCCGACGCCGGGCGCGGTGGTGTTGCTGTCGGTCGTGGTGCGGGTTGTCTGGTCAGCGTGATTCGTGGGGCTGTTCATGATCAGGGTTCTCCTGGTTCTGAGATGGATGGCTGTGCGGTAGGTGCGGGGTAGCCCTGTCGGGGTCGACCGGCGCGGGGGTGGCTGCTCCGCCACCGTTGCGCCGCTTCGGTGACAGAGGCGGTGGCGCCGGGTTGGTCGGCACGGCCGGGCTCGCGATCAGCTCAGGCGGTGCCGACGACTCGACCTTGAGGGTCTTAAGGAGTTCGGATACTCGGGTGTTGGACACGGTGTGACCGGCAGCGCGCAGGGCTTCGGCGAGTGCAGCCCGGGTCAGTGCCTGCCCGTCCGCCGCGAGCCGGTCCCGGACCTCGCGCGCCGCCGGCAGCAGCTCGGCCACATCGCCGGACGGCTGCGCGGACCGTCCCCGGTCCGCTCGCTGCCAGTTCCGTCCGCCATGTCGGCGACGAGCATCCGGTGAGCGGACGGTCCGGGTCCGGACCGCCGCTCCCCCGCCGTGACAGCGGACCGGGTCGCCTCGTCCAGTCCGCTGTCCGGAACAGTCCGCCCGGCCTCATCCCGTCGGCCGTCCCCAACCGCCCAGGCGGTGTTGGCGGGCGTGGCGGTGCTGGTCCGACCGAGGGCGATCTTGACCATGACAAGGAACCCGAGCGCGGGTACCGCGGCGGCGACCCAGCCGACGATCGAGGGTTCGGCCTCGACGACCTGCGCCGCCAGGGACAGGGTGACCGCGCACGCCAGCACCGTGGCCGGGAAGACGGTGGAGGTGTGGGCGCGTTTGCGGCGGCGCAGTTCCAAACCGGAGGCGATGGACATCAGCTCCAGGACGATCGCGTCGGCCCAGGCCAGCCAGCCGGGTTGGCCGTGCGCGGCGGCCACGTTGTGCACGTGGGTGAAACTGGCCGCCCCCGCCGCGCCGCCGATGGCCAGCATGATGACAACCTGAACGGCGCCCTCGACGCGATTGCCGCGCGGACTGGTGTCCGAGTCAGGGATCGATGCTGTCGTGGCCCATCACCTCCCCGACCCCGGACAGGGGTTCCGGTCCGTCCGTCAGTCGCAGGAGGCGGGACCGGATGGCGGACCGACCCGGCGTCGGACAACAGTCGGGACGGGGACCGGACACCGGTCGCGGACCGCCCAACGCGGACGCCAGACCGAGAACTGGTCCGGCGCTGTGGGAGCGGACGACTGGTGCTCTCACGGATCTGTCAGCGCCGACCGCGCTGCTCACGACAGATTCGTGACAGACGCCGGCCGTTGCTGTCCGCTCCGCAGCGGAGGTACTGTCCACGGCCGTTGTGCCGTCGCCGATCACGCGGCCTCACCCGCCCGGCTGGAGACGTCAACGGCATACCCGGCCAGATCGGCCAGCCGCAGCCGCTGCCCTTCCCGGCCGGCCATGGCCCACACCGCCTCTGCCGGGCCGAGGCCCGCCGTCGCGGCGTGGTCGCGGGCCCCGGTAGCGACCGGCACCGCCAGCGGCACGTCAGCCAGCACGCGGCGTAGGTTGCGCTCGCGGGCGGCCGAGTGCAGCCAGAACAGCACCGGCCACGCCCGCTCGATCGTGCCGAACAGCTCCTGATAGCCGTCCACCTTGCCGGCCAGGATCGACAACTGCTCGGCGCCGGTGTCGTACTCGACGAAGAACGGCACCTCGACATCGTTCTCGATCCACCGGCCGTAGCCGTCCGGGCGGACACGCGGCTGATACGCCCGCACCAGCCCCGGATCCTGCCGCCGGGTGAACGTCCCGGCGCGCTGGCACACCGCCTCCGGCAGCCACTCCACCAGGCCGGTGCCCGGATGGGTGCGGGCGTGCCCGGCCAGGTCGGTGAAGAAGCCGTTCACTCCGAGGCGGTGGGTGAGGCTGCGGGTCGAGGTCCAGCGCCGCCGCTCCACCCGGGCGTGTTCCCGCCGCGGCGGGCGTTCGTCGCGACTCGCGGCGACGACTTCGGCGCCGAGCTGGTCGATGACGTAGTGGTACGGGTACGAGCCGCCGTCGGCCCGCTGCGGTCGGAACCGGGCCACCAACCGCAACCGGTACAGGGTCCGCAACCGCCGCTGGCAGAAATCCAACGACGGGAACAGGGTGTTCGCGAGCTGGAACGACGTCAATACGCCGTGGTCGTACAACCAGCCCAGCAGCACACGGTCACGGCCGGTCAGCTGGGACTGGACCCGAAGGACCGGATCATCCACCGGCTACCACCTCCTTCCCAGGTAGGGGATGCCGGCCCCAGGGGGAGAGACCCGAGACCAGGCAGGGTCTGTCGCAGGACAAGCCGACGGCGCTGACAGACGCGCTGACCTGCGGTGTGAGAGGAAACAGGGGGTCGGTTCGGGGGTCCGGCTGAAGACTGACGTCAACGCTGACGCCAAGCCCGATCCCCGAACGGGGATCAAGCCGAACTCCTCACTGCCAATGTCTTCGGCAGTAGGTGAAGGTGTCGACGAAACCACGAGAACTCCTTGGTTGAACCTGTGGGATGTGATGTTGGTGGCGTGGTCGGGTGACCACAGCGCCGCCGGAGCGGAAAGGATCCGGTAAGAGATGCATCCCGGCGCCGCCCCTGCCTTGGTCGCCGTCAGCGGCGCACGCTTGCCCGGCCCCGTGAGCATCGGCGAGACGAATAGTTTGGAAAGGCGCGGAGGTCCGGTGGCGGCGCGAGGGTTAGCCGCTGGGGTCATGTCCGCCCCTGCGCCGCGTCCGTTGCTGTTCCTTGATGTGGACGGCACCCTCATCCCGTTCGGCACACCCGCGGCGGCTGGGCCGGGCATGTCACATGGCCGCCCCGTGGCACCGGCTCTACCGGCCGATGCCCATCCCCTGCTGCACAAGGTCGATCCGGGACACGGCCGCCGGCTGGAGGTTCTGCCGTGTGATCTGGTGTGGGCGACGACCTGGATGAGCGACGCGAGCGATGTGCTCGCGCCGCTGCTGGGGTTGCCGCCTCTGCCCGTCGTGGACTGGCCCGACTCTGACGAGGTGGGGCCCTGCACTGGAAGACCCGTGGGCTGGTCGAGTGGGCGCAGGGACGGCCCTTCGTCTGGGTCGACGACGAGATCTCCCACGTCGATCAGCAGTGGGTGTCGGCTCATCACCCAAGTCCGGCCCTGCTGCATCGGGTCGATTCCCGTCGCGGGTTGACCGAGCACGACTTCACTGTCATCGCGAGCTGGCTCAGGTGGGCGCGGTAGGGCGAGCTGCACGCCGTCGCAGTCGCCGTGCTTGGCGGGCTGTCTGACCACTCGGGACCGACGTTGGGAGACGGTGCGCCCGGAACGGCGACACCGGTAGCCGGCTGAGCTGCACTACGGGGGCGGAACGTTCGGTACAAGGTCGTCGTCGCGTCCGGTCTGGGGTAGCCCAGCGGCAGTCGCGATGGCCTCGACGGCGTCGACCAGGGTGATGGTCTCCGGTAGGACGAGTTCGTCGGGCCAGCCCAGGACGTCATGGGCGGTGTACCAGCCGCTCATGTGCTCGGCGGTGAACTCACTGACCTGCGGGCGCGTGAGGTGCCGGCACAGGGTCTCGGCCAGGGACACGTCGAGATAGCAGAGCAGCGACCGGCCGCGGTGGCCGTCCCGCAGGGAGGTCAGCATGTTGCGGTATCGGCTGGTGTGCATGATGCCCTCCAACACCACGTGGTAGCCGTGGTCCAGCGCGAACCGAACGGTCTCCCCGATCAATGCCGGTGCCGCGCCGCCGGGCTTGTCCCGCTCCCGCAGCACGATGCGGCGCAGGTAGTCCTGCTCGACCAGGGCACAGCCCCGGCCGTGCCGGCGCCGCAGCTCCCGGGCGATGCTGCTCTTTCCCGAGCCGGAGTTGCCCCGGATGCAGACGAGGATCGTGTTCGGGCTGCCGGTGGGTTCAGCGAGCACGATGCCTCCTCGGCTTCAGTCGTTGCGGACGGTGAGGTCGAGGGCGGCGACGGTCAGCTGGGTGAGGTCAGGAAGTTGGTCCTCGCCGAGGGTGACGCCGCGCAGGTTGTCCAGCGGCGTCTTGAGGCCCTGGAGGCGGCTGCCCCGCAGGTCGGCGCCGTCGAGGTGGCAGGAGTCCAGTTCCAGGCCGGCAAGGTCACACGACCGCAGCGCGATACGCGGTAGTCGGCAGGAAGACCACGCGCCGTTGGTGAGAGTGCAGTCGGTGAACGCGACCGAGCCGGCCGCGGTGACGCGGTGGAGGGTGGCGTAGTCGAAGCGGCAGCTGTCGAACAGGACGTCCTTGAGGCGTACGTCGGTGAGTCTGGTGCCGGTGAACCGGGAGCCGGTGATCGCGCATCGTTCGATGGTGATGCCGGTCAGGGTCGCTCCGGAGAAGTCGGTGCGGGTGAAGTCGCAGCCGTAGAGGCTGCCCGCCTCCCAGGTGCTCTCGCTCAGGTCCACGCCGGTGATCAGACTGCTGCGGATGCTGACATCCTCAAGGTGCAAGTTGTGCCACGCTGCGCCATTGACGAGCGCCTCGGTGAGGCCGTCGGCGAGGTTCGTCGTGGTGTCGAGGTCTTCCGGTTCGAGGTCCGGCAGCAGGATCTTCACGTCGCCGATTGTGGTGGTGCGCATATGTCCTCAACCTGTGCGGGCGCGGGGTGGGCACGCCACCCCGGGCGTCCCGTGGTGGGGGCTACTTCTTCTTGTTCCAGTTGTCCCAGCCGGGCCGACTGTCGAATTTACTCTTGTTGTCCCAGGTGGGGCGGTTGTCGAACTTCGCCGCGTCGATCGACGCTACCGACCGCTCGGGGTCGACGCCGAGGCGAGCGAGTTGCTCGGGTGCGGCGTTGACGAGGACCGCGAGAGCGTTGGTCATGGTGCTCCTCCTTGAGGGGTGAGGTGGTCCGCGGCGGCGCGGACGAGGGCCTGTCGGGTGGTCCGGCAGTAGGTCGTCTCTCGGGCGGTGAACGTCGCGTGCTCGAAGTAGCGGTTGCCGGCCTGGGCGCCACGGCAGAAGTCGTAGAAGGCGCACTGGTCGGCGCAGTCGTTGAGGGCCGTGACGAACTCGGCGACGTAGCCTAGATCGCCAGCGCGGGCGAGCATGGCGGTGATGGGCTGATGGAGGACGTTGCCGGCGATGAAGTCGCCGTATCGCGGCTCGGTGATGCCGAGCAGCTCCGGTGACAGCAGCACCACCTGCCCATCCCAAGAGACCGTCGGGATCGGCTCGTACGGGGCGTGGTCGACGTATCCGGCGCGGGTGGTGGCGAGGTAGTCGGCCAGCCGGTCCACGTCGCGGATCCGCAGCGGGTTGCCGCCGACGCGCCGTGCGATGAGGTGCTTCCAGAAGCGGTACGCGGCGTCCTCCGACACCGGTGCCCGGTCGGCGCCCTCCTGCTCTTCGATGTTGAAGCCCACCGACTCGCAGCCGGGTAGGCCGGTGAAGAAGTCGACGAGGGCTTCCGCGTGGTCGATGGTTTCCGGGGTGACCACACAGATCACCGAGTACCTCAGCCCTGCGTCGGCCAGGGTCTGCATGCCGCGCAGGGTCCGGGCGTCCGTCGGCTTGCCGGCCCGGTCGAGGCGGTTCCGGTTCAACGCGCCCGGTCCGTCGATGCTGACTCCGACCTCGTACCCATAGGCGGTGAGCAGCTCGCACCACTGTCGGTTGATCAGCGTCGCGTTCGTCTGGATCTCGTGACGCACCATGCCCACGCGCCGGAGCTCCTCGAACGGGGCCAGCAGCTCCCGGAACAGCCTTATCGGTGTGGCGGTGGGTTCGCCACCGTGCCACACGACACTCACGTGATGACCGCTGTTCTGCTGGACGATCGACTTCGCGCAGGCCTGCGCGACCGCGCCGCTCATCAGGCGGAAGGATCTTCGGTCGGGCAGGTAGCAGTAGGTGCAGTCGAGGTTGCAGAAGCTCGTCGGCTGCACGACCAGGGTGTGGAAGCTGCCGGCGATCGCCGGCTGGCCGGTGGCGTTGATGACGCCGATGCCGTTCACGAGGAGGCCTCCTCAATGCTGGCCGCCCCGGTGGTGCTGACGCGGTAGGCGTGGGTGTGGCGGGCCGGCCAGCCGAGGAACCGGTCGAACATGTCGGCGGCGCTGCCCGTGACGCTCGGGTTGAGCCGGTGCAGGTCGTCGATCGCGTCGTGCAGGCAGCTGGCCAGGTAGAGGAACAGGCTCACCGGCACTTCTCGGTACTCGGCCAGGAGCGCGAGCTTCGCCGCGCCGCAGGGCCACGGCTGCCCGCACCGGCGGCACAGCCACAGCGGGCGCATCGGCAGATGCTCCACCTCGGCTGGCGCGAGCCGGTTGACCGCGAGACGGCGCTGTTGCCCAGTCATCGGCGACCGCCCTCGCGGGTCTGCTGCGCGAACAGCCGACGCCACACGAAGGTGAGCAGCGGCGGATCAGCGGGCCACACCTGCCCCGCCGAGGCCATCCACCTGCTCTCGGGGTGCCGGGACTGGCCGGACATGGCGTTACGCGAGACGTACAACGTCATGCCGTCACCCACGCCAGGGACGATGAGCGGCGGGCTCGTCGGGGGAATGGCGAGCCCGCCGCCGCATCACGGCGGCTGGGAGCAGACCGCCGATCACCCACCCGCGCAGCCCTCGTGGCGGTACGCAGGCGGGGAAGGCGCCGAGACAGTTCGCTCCCGGACGGGCCGAGCCAGCGGCCCAAGCCGTGGTGTGGTGCGCCGCTCATCGATCCCTCCATCTGCAGCTCCCTGTCAGTCATCCCTGACACCGGCATCGACACGCGCCGGTGATCCGGGGTGAACTGAACGTAGGGGCGGTCCGTCCGGAGGACCGGGAAAATCCGTACCGGGTCCGGCGGCCTTCAGCGGGCAGGGTGATGGTGTGCGAGGGATGACGGACGACATGACGATCGGCCAGCGCGTCGCCTTCTACCGGCGTCGGCGAGGGCTTTCCCAGGAGGTGCTCGCCGGTCTGGTCGGGAAGACGCAGGAGTGGTTACGCAAGGTCGAGACGAACCGGGCCGACCTGGACCGGCTGTCGGTCATCCGCGCGATCGCCAAGGCCCTCGACGTGTCCCTCGGCGACCTGATCGGTGCACCTAGCCTGTTCGAGTGGTCGGACGACTCCGGGCGCGAGACGATCCCGGCCTTGCGGGCCGCGCTTCACGACTATCGTCACCTCGCGCCAGCGCTGGCCAGCACGGGGGACGTCGAGGCTCCCGCCCTGCACGAAATCGAGAACGACGTCGCCGAGATCTGGACCGCCTACCAGCACTCGAGATACGGCACCCTCGCCCGCCGGCTGCCCTACCTCATCCACGACTGCCTCACCGCCACGGAGGCGTACGACGGAGACGACGGCCAGCGCGCGCACGCGATGACCGCTTACGCCCACCAGCTCGCCGCGTTGTTCCTCACCAAGCTCGGCGAAGGTGACCTCGCGTGGACCGCCGCCAGCCGAGGTCTGGCCGCCGCCAACGCCAGCCACGACCACGTCGTCATCGGCTCACTCAGCCGCTCCGCCGCGCACTCGCTGGTCTCCATCGGTGAGTACGCCCAAGCCCGTGGCCTCGCCGCCACAGCGGCGCAGTTCCTGGAACCACGGCTCGCCAAACCCACTCCGCAGCTGCTGTCGGTATACGGCAGCCTGCACCTCGTCTGCGCGCTGGCCGCCGCCCGGGACGACAATCGTGCCTCCGCCGACACTCACATCACGGAGGCCGATGCGGCTGCACAGCGGCTCGGTACCGATGGCAACCATGTGTGGACCGCGTTCGGGCCGACCAACGTGTCGATCCACAAGACGACCGTGGCGATGGAACTCGGCGACGTGCAACGCGCCATCGCCATCGGCGCCCCACTCGACACCAGCACCGTGCCCGTCGAGCGGCAGGTTCGGCACGCCATCGAAACCGCACGAGCCCTTGCCCGGTGGAACCGCATCGACGACGCGCTCAACGCGCTCCTGGACGCCGAGGTCATCGGCCCCGACCAGGTGCGTTACCACCAGCTCTCCCGCGACCTCGTCCGGGACATCCTCACCCGCCCCCGGCCACCCCGACTGGCCGTCGAACTCAGCGACCGCATGGGCGTCCGGTCAGGAGGGCCACGCTGGTAGCTCGGCTCAGATCAGCCGGCTCGTGTAGCCAGCCGCCACCAGGCGCTCAAAGGCCGCCAATACCTCGTCCGGCATCTCCTGCGGAATCGCGAACCCACGCTCCGCGTACACCTCGATCCGTTGCGTGTCGCCCACCAGCATGTCCACCACCCGCCGCGGGTCGCCAATGCTGCTCACGTAGTCATCCAGTTCGAGTGGGTTCGACGCGCACACCACATCGACCTCCGGCCACATCAGCCGGCACGTGGCGTAGGCCCGACGCTGCTGGTAGGGCCGCGACATGATCAGCACCGACTGCACCGGCATCCGGTGTTCGGTCAGGAGCTGACGCGAGTACTCCAGGTTCTGGGCGGTGTTCGTGGCACGCGGCTCCACGAGAATCGCTTCCGCGGGTACGCCCTGCTCGACGGCGTACTCGCGGTAGTGCACTGCTTCTCCACGCGGGAACCGCTCGACGGTCGTCGGGGCGTTCGCGCCGGTGAACACGATCCTGGGGAACAGGCCCTGGTGAAACAAGCGCGTCGCGATAACAGCCACCCCGAGGTCATGACTGCCCAACCCGATCCCCACGTCGCATGGGCGCAACTCGTGATGCATGTCGTGGTAGCGCCAGAGCGTCTCCACGTCCGTCCGGATAGCGTCGGGAATCGCCTCGGCATGTGCCGCTGCATGCCGGTTCATCAGCACCTACCAGTCCGGTTCGCGCTGGGCTCCCTCATGCCGCCAGCGTAGGGGTAGCAGGGCAGCACGACGCTGCTGACTCCAGCACCACGCCGCCGGCCTCGTCGCGATCAGGAGGTCGGCGGTGGAAGAGGCATCGTGACGTGGTGAGGTCAAGATCCGACCTCGACGAGGCGGCGCCTACCACTCTCGCCCGGCACCTGCCATAACTGATCGTCCGGCCAGTGGCGATACAACAACTGCTGCGTGGTCGTGGCGACAGCATTCCGCAGTGGCTCCCGGAGCAGGTCAGCCCGCAACCGTTCCTCTCGCTCGGCGTCCTGAGCGATTAGAAGAACCACCCCGACCGGCACCAGCCGGTCCGCACGCCGGTAGCCGGCCAGCAGTCCACCCAGCCCTGACGCCGGCCGCTCGTGTTCGGCGACAACGTCGCCGATCGGGCCACGGTCGACGTGTACCAGGAACCGCAGGCACCGACCGTCCTGCAGCCATATGCCGTAACCGTCGGCCCGCAACTGCGCCAGGTCGTGCTGGCGCAACCACGCCGAGGTCTCCATCGTCGCCAGCCACTGGAACAGCTCGCACCGCCCCGGGTTGCGCCGCGACACCTCGATCAACGGCAGAAACAGCAGGGCATCCGCCCTGCCGGAGGGCCGCTGACCCAACCGCAGCGGAACCGGCCGCCCCGACGCCGTCAGGGCGCGGCGGAGGACCTCCGTCCCCTCGGCCGTGACCTCGTACCACCAGGTGTGGGTGCGGTCCTCCGGCGAGCGCTCGCGGCGCACCAGTCCCGCCTCATGCAGCCACACCAGGTCCCGGTGGGCCGTCAGCCGCGACACCGCACCAACAAGCGCCACGTCTAGGGTCGACGCGGAACCGTGCTGCGCCAGGTACGACAGGATCCGCCACCGCCTCGGGGACAACCGCCGCGCGGCATCCTGGTCACCCATTCCCTGATGATCCCTCCGAGCCCCGGCGGTCCGACATCCTGTTTCCTAAAGCCGCAACCGAGAGTGATCGATGCTCTGACCGGGAGATCAGAAGCCAGGGACCGCCGCGACCGGAGACAGCGCCCGCTGTGGGCCGTTGGGCGAGGCGTCGGCGGGCCGTGCGAGCACCCACATACCCGAACCGTGGTTTTGGGGCCGATTTTGGAGATCACTGTTCAGTGAATCAGCCGAAGAGCCGAGGACGAAGAAAGCGAAGCGGTCAAAACGGTCCAGAAAAAGTCGATCTCCATGGAGAGCACCGCACCGCCAGCACCGATCGCCAGAAACGCCTGACACGCGCCTTCCCGGCTCGGCGATGAAGCGCCACACACTGAGAAAATGGTTACCGAAAGTGACGGATTCAAGCGAGCCTTCCGCGCCAGCGTTCGGCTGAGCAGCCACCCCTCGCCCCGGCCGCCTAGCGCCAGCTCCCCTAGGTGTGAGACTGTCTATGTAACTGAATGTGCCTGTACAGCTGCATTTAGCGATGTAGGTGGTTCCGTTGGAACAGCTTCCATTGTGGGGACCGAGCACCGACGAAGAGCCGAGACCGAAACCAGTCCTGGCACGACCAACGAAACTCCGCCTCCTGATCACAGTGAAAGCGGCACCCAACCCCTCCGCGCAGTACGGGGAGACTGTCTGCGTCGGGGCACTGGGCATGGACCCACCCTGGACGGGCTGGATTCGCCTCTACCCAATCCACTACCGGCACCTCGACGACGACGGCAAGTTCCACAAGTACGACATCATCCACGTCGAGGCACTCCCAGCCAGGCAAGACCAGCGGCGCGAGAGCTGGAAGCCGATCGTGGACACCATCACCGCCGAGCGGCACATCGCCAATCGGCA
Source organism: Micromonospora sp. WMMD812 (assembly GCF_027497215.1). NCBI lineage: Bacteria > Bacillati > Actinomycetota > Actinomycetes > Micromonosporales > Micromonosporaceae > Micromonospora > Micromonospora sp. WMMD812. The sequence goes on from NZ_CP114904.1 coordinate 3,311,787, forward strand.
GTCGCGTCGGAACCTCCTCGATCCACTCGTCGAAGACTCCATGTGCCGGCTCAACAAACAGGCCCGCGACGACCCGAGCGCACGATCGATCGCGCTCATTCGCGCGGCCGACATCTCGGCGCTTCAGGTCAAGCGACACCCCGGCTGGTCGGCGGAGGATCGCAGGAAGATCACTGGCTACCTCAACCAACTCGACCTACTGGAACCGGCCAAGCGCAGCCCGCTTCAAGCACCGCGCTTCACCGGCGCCTACCGCTACCGCTGCGCGGACCGTCATTGCCGCGGTCACCAGCAGACACTCTGGGACTGGGAGTTCGTCGCCCTACAACGCCGCCTGGACGAGCTCACCGACGCGGAGGCCGAGGAGCAACTGAGAGACAAGTTCCTCACCCAGCTCTGCGCCGCCGACCGCGACGTCGCCTTCTACGTAGGCAACCAAGCGGCAAGACCGCAGTCCTTCAGCATCGGCGGCGTCTACGCACCAAGACGGCCCTCCGCGCGATACCGATTGCACCTCAGCCGATGACGTCGGCCAGCACGTCGGCATGGCACGGATCCTCGGCGCGGCACCAGCACGCCAACTGCTTCCCCGTGAGTTCCCGACGCGCCCGGTCAACAAGGGCCGGCTGCCCCACAAGCCACTGCCGATAGAGGCGTAACGCCTCCGCCCGATCATGCTTTCGCAGGCTGAACGGATTGGCCCAAGGAGAACGCCGCAACCCGAACCCCTGTCGCCCCACATACACGGCACCGGGCGGCACCACCGGGTGATAGAGGTCCCCCTGCACACGAACCCGCGGCTGTCCCCCCACGCCGCCAGCGTAATCGCCGGTGATCGGCTCCGCGTGGATGCTCGAAGGAAGCGCGTCGGCGCCCGGCGGGCGGATACGCCAACGACCCCGAGGGCCAGATGCAGGCTGGCCTCAGAGATGACCATGAGCGCAGGCGTCCACGGAACAACCACATGTCCCAGCAACGCCGGCCCGGTCCAACGGCTCCCGAGCACCCATCGAGCGACCGCCCGGCAACCACGTCCACGAAAAAGGCCCCGGCCCAGTGTGAACCACCAGGTCAGGGCCTTGATCTTTGGTGCGCCGCCAGGGACTCGAACCCCGAACCCGCGGATTAAGAGTCCGCTGCTCTGCCAGTTGAGCTAGCGGCGCTCGCTGGCAACGGGGAGAACCTTAGCACGGCCCTCGAGTGGGGTTCCAATCCGATACCCGGCTCCACCCTTCGGGCGAGCTTAACGGGCAAAGAGCCCAAAGTGCACGGCTGCCCGACGAGCGGGGTCTGCCGAAACGCCGGGATGCGGCACCATGTCCGCCAGGTACGCGAGAACAGAGGTGGGGATGGGCAGGTTCACGCGGGCCGGGGCGGTGGTGGGCGTCCTGACCCTGATGGCGTCGCTGGCGCTGACCGGCTGCGGCGACGAGCAGAAGGAGCCGACTTTCGTCGGCGGGACGACGCCGAGCGCGAGCGCCGACGCGGCCACCCCGTCGGATCCGGCCACGCCGGCCGGCCCGACGCTGGCGCTCAATCCGGCAAACGGGGCCAAGAACAGGCCGGTCAGCACGGAGATCAGCGCCAAGTTGCCGGACGGCGGCAAGGTGTCCGAGGTCACCCTGGCCGCCGCCGACGGCAAGAAGGTCGAGGGGAAGCTGCGCACCGACGGCTCGTCCTGGGTGCCGAGCAAACCGTTGGCGTACGGAGCCAGTTACACCGCCACGGTCACCGCGACCGGCGCCGACGGAGTGACGAGCCAGGGCACCAGCACCTTCACCACGATGAAGAAGCCGTCGTCGACCGTCGGCTCCGGCCTCTACCTGTTCGACGACAAGACGTATGGCGTGGCCATGCCGGTGGTCGTCGAGTTCCACCCGGGCATCCCGAAGAAGGACCGGGCGGCGGTGCAGAAGCGGATGTTCGTCCGGACCGACCCGCCGCAGCCGGGAGCCTGGCACTGGGTGAGCAACGGCAGCCAGGCCTACTACCGGGCGCCGGAGTACTGGAAGCCGGGGACCACGCTCGACGTCCGGATCGCGCTGGCTGGCCTTCCGCTCAGCAACGGCCGCTACGGCGACGTCGACCGGAAGGCGACCGGAAAGATCGGCAGCTCCTTCGTGATGAAGGTGGACAACGCCACCAAGCAGATGAGCGTGTACGAGGGCGGCAAACTGATCAAGACCCTCCCGGTGAGCCTCGGCAAGAAGAGCACCCCCTCCTCCAGCGGCACCCTGGTCGTGATGGAGAAGAAGGAGAAGACGGTGTTCGACACCCGGGACGACCCCGACCCGTCCAACCGCTACGTCACGGACATCGAGTTCGCCCAGCGGTTGACCTGGGGCGGCGAGTACATCCACGCGGCGCCGTGGTCGGAGCACGTCCAGGGCCGCCAGAACGTCTCGCACGGCTGCGTCAATGTCTCCCAGGCCAACGCGCGATGGCTGTTCTCGAAGACGAAGATCGGCGACCCGATCACCATCAAGGGCACCGAACGTCGACTGGCCGCCGGCAACGGCTGGACCGCCTGGAGCCTGAGCTGGTCGGAGTTCGTCAAGGGCAGCGCCCTGCCGGTGCCCGCCGGCGGGGCTGGTCCGGCACTCTGACACCACCGGTGGCGCCGGTCCGGGCGGGCCGGCGCCGCCCCGCCCCCGCTGAAGGGCTCCCCGCCGCCCGGCCGACCGAGCCTCCTGGTGGCGCCGCGCCGAGGGCCGGTCGCCGTCGGACACGCTCCGACAACCCCCGGCAAAGCGAGCCAGCTTCGCGAAACGGCGGATCCTAGCAATATTCCGGCATGATGTCTTGACGTGTTTCGTTTCACCCCCGGCAACGGGTACCTGTCTTGGTGCGTCTGTGAGAGAAGATGGGCCGTGCGGGGGGACCAAGACTGTGAGGACACCATGCGAGCTGACCAGGACAAGCTGATCCGGCGAGGCGGCGGCCGTCCCGGTGGGCGACGTCGCCTCTGGGCGGCGGGGGTGCTCGCCGTCGCCCTGACGCTCACGTCCGCCTGCACCGGCGGCGGGAACGACAAGCCGTCGTCGTGGCAGGGCGCCAGCGAGACGCCCGCGCCGAAGGCCGCGGCGACCATCAGCGAGCCGCAGGCCGACGCGAAGGACGTGCCCGCCTCCACCGGCATCGCCTTCACGACGACGGACGCGGTGGAGACCGCCGTCGAGCTGAAGGACTCCGCCGGGAAGGCGGTCGAGGGCACGCTCGCCACCGACGGCAAGAGTTGGCTGCCGGCCGGCGCGCTGGAGTACGGCGCGACGTACACCGCAACCGTCACCGCGACCGGCGACGACGGCCGCCCCGCCACGGCGACCAGCACCTTCACGACCATGGCCAAGCCGGCCAACCAGGTGCGGGTGAGCAGCTTCCTCGGCGACGGCCAGACCGTCGGCGTCGGCATGCCGCTGATCGTCAAGTTCAGCCGGGCCGTTCCGGAGGACTACCGCGACGACGTGCAGCGCCGGATGACGGTCACCTCGACGCCCGCCCAGGAGGGCATCTGGCACTGGGTGAGCCCCACCGAGGTGCGCTACCGGCCCAAGGAGTTCTGGAAGGCCAACAGCAAGGTGTCCTACCGGGTCCAGGCCGGCGGCCTGCCGATGGGCGACGGCTGGTACGGCCGGGCGGACCTCACCGTGGACGTCAACATCGGTCCGTCCCTGATCATGACGGTCGACAACAAGACGAAGCGGATGACGGTCACCCGTAACGGTTCGGTGATCAAGACCATCCCGGTCAGCCTCGGTAAGAAGAGCACCCCGTCGTCGAGCGGCACCATGGTCGTGATCGAGAAGCTGCGCAAGACCGTCTTCGACACCTTCGAGGAGCTCGGCCCCGAGGACGGCTACCGCACGAAGATCGACTACGCCCAGCGGCTCACCTGGGGCGGGGAGTTCATCCACGCCGCCCCCTGGTCCGAGGGGCAGCAGGGCAGCGTCAACGTCTCGCACGGCTGCGTGAACGTCTCGATGGCCAACGGCGCCTGGCTGTTCACCAACACCCGCATCGGTGACCCGATCACGGTCAAGGGCACCGAGCGGAAGCTGCAGAACGGCAACGGCTGGACCGACTGGAACCTGAGCTGGGACGACTACGTCAAGGGCAGCGCCCTCCCGTACGAGCCGCCGGCCGCGCCGGGCACCGACGTCACGCCGGACCCGGACACCACGCCGAGCGCCACCCCGACCGCCTGAGCCGGCCCACCACGACGACGGACGCCCCCGCCACCTGGCGGGGGCTTCCGCGTCTCCGCCGCTCCGAAACGCGTCAGGCCCCCTCGGAGAGGGGGCCTGAGCTGTGTGGGGTGACTGATGGGAATTGAACCCACGACAACCGGGACCACAACCCGGTGCTCTGCCAACTGAGCTACAGCCACCATGCCGCCGCACCCGGTCGAATGCCCCGGGCGGGGTGCGGACCAATAATAGCCCCACGCGGGGCGGCCACGTCCAGCGGGTTGCGCCCCGGCTCAGGTCCGGCTCAGAGTTGGGCGGCGATCGCCTTGGCGCTGTCCACGTCCGGCCCCGGCAGCGGCACGAAGACCGTCCGCCGGTAGTACTCCAGCTCCCGGATGCTCTCCCGGATGTCGGCCAGCGCGCGGTGCGCCAGGCCCTTGGCCGGCTGCCCGAAGTACACCCGGGGGTACCAGCGACGGCAGAGTTCCTTGATCGACGACACGTCGATCATGCGGTAGTGCAGGTGGTTGTCGAGGCGCGGCATGTCCCGGGCGATGAAGCCCCGGTCGGTGGCGATCGAGTTGCCGCACAGCGGCGCGGTGCGCGGGTCCTTCACGAAGGTGCTCACGTAGTCGAGCACCAGGTCCTCCGCCTCGGCCAGGGTGACCGTGGAGCGGCGGACCTCCTCGGTCAGCCCGGACTTGGCGTGCATCGTCTGGACGATCTCCGGCATCGCGTCCAGCGCCGCCTCGTCCGCGTGGATCACCACGTCCACGCCGTCACCGAGCACGTTGAGATCCGGATCGGTGACCAGTGCGGCGACCTCGATCAGCTTGTCCCTGCCGAGGTCCAGCCCGGTCATCTCACAGTCGATCCAGACGAGAAGATCAGCCACCGGCACAGACTACGCGCAGCCCACGGGCCACGGCTGCGCGCTCCAGGCGGACCAGCCCGCTAGGGTTCTCCCGTGGCAGCAGAACCGGTCGCACCGCCCGCCGTCACCGACGACGACCCGGGTGGACGTACGGTCCGTCGCCTCGTCACGGTGGTGGCGTTGGCCGCGGTGCTGCCGGCGCTCTACGTGCCCGGCCTGGTGCACGACTTCTTCGACCTGAAGATCTACATGCGGGCGATGCGGTGGTGGGCGGACGGCAACCCGCTCTACGACTACGTCCAGCCGGACCGGGTCCAGGGGGAGCTCTACTTCACGTATCCGCCGTTCAGCGCCCTGTGGCTGCGACCGTTCGCCCTGCTGCCGCTCGGCGGCACCGTGGCGATCTTCACGATCCTCACCGGCCTGGGGGTGGTGCTGACCACCTACTGGCTGGTCAGTCCAGTGATCGCCCGGCACGGGCTGCCCCGCGTGTTCACCGTCACCGTGGCGGCGTTGCTGGTGCTGGCGGTGGAGAGCACCCGGGAGACGATCACCTTCGGCCAGATCAACATGCTGCTGGTCGTGCTGATCCTGGCCGACCTGCTCTTCGCCGTACCGCAGGGGCGGCGCTGGGCCGGCGTCGGCGTGGGCCTGGCCACGGCGCTCAAGCTCTTCCCGGGCATCTTCATCGTCTACCTGCTCGCCTGCCGTCGCTGGTGGGCGGCGGCGGTGGCCAGCACGACCGCCGCCGCCGCGACCCTGCTGGCCGCGGCTTTCGCACCCGGCGACTCGTGGCGGTACTGGACGCACGAGCTGTGGGCCACCGACCGGGTCGGGCGCACCGACTACACCGGGAACCAGTCGCTGTTCGGCCTGCTCAGCCGGTTCACCGTCCCCGACAAGCCGGATCGGCTGCCGTGGCTGCTGCTGGTCGCCGTGGTGGCCGCGTACGGGCTGTGGCGGGCGGCCCGCGCCGCGCGGGCCGACGACCACGTCGCCGGACTGACCCTGACCGGGCTGGTCGGTGGGCTGGTCAGTCCGATCACCTGGACGCACCACCTCTACTGGTTCATCCCGGCGGTGGTGGTGCTGGCGGACGCGGCGTTGCGCGCCGACCGGTCCACCGCCGCGGGTGCCCGGCGCCGGCGGTGGCTGGGCGCCCTCGCGATCGGCACCGCCGCCGTGATCATCTACGGCGTCGTCACCTTTCAGGACTGGGGGGTGGCGGCGGTCCGTACGGACAGTCCCGACCAGTTCCTGGTCCGCAACGCGTACGTGCTGCTCAGCCTGCTGTTGCTGGTGGTGCTGCCGGCGCGTCGGGACAGCGGGCCGCGGCCGGGTGAGCGCGCGACCGTCGGGCCCGAGAAGTTGCACCAAATGGACAGACGTCCCGACTAGCGACGATCGGCGCTAATCTGGACTCAACTACCTCAAGCGCATCTCGGGTAGCAGCACCGATCCCCCGGTGAGGGTGGCCCTCCGCGTCGGCAGCGCGGAGGGCCACTCGTCGTTCCGGCAGGCTCAGCCGGGTTGCCCGGGCTCCGCCGTCCCCTCGTCACCGCCGGGAGCCGGCGTCGCGGGCCGGAGGCGGTCGGCCGGCACCGGTCGCGGTGTGCCCTCGGCGGCGACCGGTGGCCAGGCCAGGGTGAGGGCCAGCGCCGGCGGTCGCCCGGGCTCGGCGGCCGGCCCCGTGTCCGCGCCGCCGGTCCCGGTCAGCTCGGGCGCGACGAGGTCCGCCAGGCTGGCCGGTCGGCGTGCGGGCACCGCGCCGATCGCGGCGGGGGACCGCTCGGCCGAGACCGACCCGACCGCGGCGAGCTGTCGGGGGGCCACCACCCGTTCGTCGGCGTCGGGCGGCGGGGCGCCCAGCCCGCTGAGCGAGCTGACCCCGAGCCTGCCGGCGAGCACCGGCACCTGGTCCGGCTCGACCACGAAGACCACCTCCCGGGGGCGGACCGGGCGGAACAGGAGCAGGACGGCGAACATCACCAGCAGCACGCCGGCGGCGAGCAGCCCCCACGTGGCCGGCGTGACCCACCCGGCACGCAGCTCGGCGCGCAGGTCCAGGGCGAGGTCCGGGTGGCCGTCCGGGCGCATCACCACGAGGCTCAGCGAACGGCCGGCCAGGTCGTCCGGGGTCCATTCCAGGGTGCCGATCCCCTCCCGTACCCAGAAGGGGCGGCCCATCGGCGTCGGCCCGGCGGCCGGTGTGCCGGTGGTGGGCGAGGTCGCGCCCTCGTCCAGCCGGACCGGGAGCGGGCCGCGGGACAGCGCCACCCGGCGCACCGTGGCGTGCGGCACGGACTCCAGCCAGCGCTGGACGTCGTCGGTCGGGGCGAGGCCGACGAACGCGGGGCCGTCCGCGGTACGGGCCTCCAGCCGGAGCTCGACCTGCCCGGCCCGGACGAACGGGGCTTCCCGCCGCAGCAGCTCGCCGAGGTCGGTGACGACCACCGCGTGCCCGGGCGTCTGCACGGTCTCGAACCGGGCGGCGAAGGCGCCGCTCGGGTCGGCGTGCCGGGTGACCGTCCAGAGCGCACCGCCGGCGATCAGCGCCGGAAGACCGATGATCAGCAGCAGCAATCCGCCGAGCGCCCGCACGAACCGCATTCGTTCCGTCCCCCTCCGTGGCCAGGTACCCGGCCGACCTTACCGACGTCGGCCCGCCGATCAGGGGATATCCACGGCACGCGATCGGAGGAATACGCGTGGGCCCGCCGGACGGTGTCCGGCGGGCCCACGGGTTGAGCTGCGGGTCAGGCCTTCGCGGCCGGTTCCCGGCGGGTACGGGCGAACGCGAGGCCGCCGAGCGCCAGGCCGGCGACCCCGGCGACCAGGCCGGCGATCCCGAGCCCGGTGGCGAGACCGTTCCCCTCGGCCTCGTCGTCGTCATCGTCGGCGGCCGGCGCGGTCGCCGCGACCGGAGCCGCCGACGGAGAGGCCGCGGTCAGGGCGAGCACCGGCGCCGGGTGCTCCGGCTCCTCCCCGCCCGTGGTCGGCTCGTCGATCCAGCGCACGATGTTGCCGTCGGAGTAGGTCTGCAGCGACTTGAACACCATCTTGTCGACCTGCGGCAGCGGCCCGAGGGAGACGGGGAACTCCTGGAACTGGCCCGGCTTGATCGCGGCGTCGCCGGTCGCCGTCCAGGTCAGCTTCGACACCGCCTCGGTGATCTGGCTGCCGTGCACCTCGATCGGCGGGTCAACCTTCCGCTTCTCCATCGCGACGGTCCAGCCCGGCACCGGCATCGTGGAGACCGAGCCCACCGGCGCGTTCTCCGGCAGCACCACCTCGACCTTGGTGGTCGACGCGGTGTCGCTCTCGTTCGGGACCCGGAAAGCCACCCGGGCGTAGCCGCCCTGGGTCGCCTCCTTCGGGTTCACGGTGACGTGGGCCGAGGCGGGTGCGGCGAAGCCGAGCACCGCGGTGGCGACGACACCGAGCGCCAGGGCGGCGGCGGCCGTCGCGGTACGCCGGGTACGGATCATGGGAACGGAACCTCTCTTAACGGATCGGCACGGTGGCGGTCACCGTGGCCTGGTCGATGTCGGACGTCCGGCCGGTGACGCGCAGCTGCCACTCCCCGGACGCGGGCAGGTTGATCTCGCCGGTCGCGTGGTTGTCGGTGAGCGGCAGCAGCGGGATCTCGATCGGTTCGATCCCGGCCGACGGCAGCGCGGCGGTGGCCCGCCACTCCACCACCGGCTGGGGGCGGTTGTCCTTCGTGTACGCGTACAGGTGGATCGAGTTGTTGCCCCGCTCGGCGGGATCGATCTCGATCTGGACGTTGAACAGTGAGCTGCTGACCGTGGTGGTGAAGTAGCCGGTCTCCGCGCCCGCCACGTCCGAGGCGGCGGTGCGGGCCGGGGGCGTCTGCACCAGGGTGGCGGAGAGGCCGAGCACCACCGCGGTGACCGCCAGCTCCACCCAGACCGCCCGGCGCACCGGCGCCGGTCGCTGCTCGGCGACGCGCCGGCGCACCAGCTGCCGGGAGTACGCGGCCACCGCCATCACCACCAGGAACAGCCCGATCTTGGCCAGCAGCAACCGGCCATAGGTGGTGTTGAACAGGGCGCTCGGGGTGGCCACCTCGATCAGCGCCTGGACGGTGCCGGCGAGCAGCAGCGCGGAGACGGCCACGGCGGCCCAGCGGGACCAGATCGGCAGGATCGCCCCGAGCTCCCGCTCGTCGGCCCGGCGCAGCAGGAAGCCGCCGAGCATCAGCAGGCCGCCGAGCCAGACCGCCATGCTGCCCAGGTGCACCGCGTCGACGATCACGGAGACCGCGGGCGCGGGCGACGCCGCCGGGTGGCCGGCCAGTGGCCAGGTCAGCAGCGCGGCCACGCCGAGGACGGTGAGGATGATCGCGTCGGTGCGGCCTACCGGCCCGGCCAGCACCGGCCGGATCAGGAAGGCGGCCGCGGCCAGCAGGCCGAGCCGGACCAGGTGCGCCGCGCCGAAGGTGCTGCCCAGCACGCTGCTCAGGCCCTCGCCGGTGACGTCGAAGAGCCCGCCGCCGGCGGTGTAGGGCACCTGCAACCACAGGTCGGCGAGGGTGGAGAGGGCGACCAGCCCGAGGCCGGCCCAGGCCAGCCGGGACGGGCCGCGCCGGCTGAGCCGCCGCGGCCAGAGCGCGCCGAGCACCAGCACCGGCCCGACCAGCAGGACGAGACCGCCATAGCCGAGGCCCTTGGCGACCTTCACCGCCGTGCCGACGACCGGGTCGGCGCGATCGTCGCCGCCGGTGTCCACCGGCGGCGGCGAGGGCGCCCCGACCGAGTAGGTGAAAGCGCCGGAGACCGGGTGGCTGTCGGCCGAGATGACCCGGTAGGTGACCAGGTAGGTGCCGCGCTCGCCGGCCGGGTCGACGGGAATGGTCACCACGCTGCCGCCGAAGGACGGCTCGCCGCGGTCGGCGCGGGAGCCGTCCGGCGCGATGACCCGGATCTTGTCGGGCACCTTGCGGACGGACTCGCTGAAGGTGAGCACCACCTCCGACGGGCCGCTCGGCACCACGGCCGACGCGGCCGGGCTGCTGCTGACCAGGACCGCGTGCGCGCTCGCGGGGCCGGCGGGGGCGATCAGAAGGGCTACGACGGTGACCAGCAGACCGGCGGCGACGCAGAACCGCGCGAGCCAGCGACGAGGGGCGGCAGTCATGCCGATCATGCTCGCCGACCGGAGCCGCCCGCGGCCACCCCTACTCATCCGCGCCCCGTTGCCAGCGCCGGGCTGACCGGTCGGTTGGCGTCGCCGCTGACCCGGCCGAGCGCCCAGAGCAGCCCGGCCTGGACGACCGCGGCCAGGTGGCCGACCTCGTGCACCAGGGCGGTGGTCGAGTTGGCGATGTCCACCGCGCTGGTGCCGGCCAGGCAGATCGCCAGCACCAGCGCCACCGGCACGAACGCGCGGGCCCGTTCCGGCCGCCAGGCGGCCAGCGCGAAGCCCACCGCCAGCGCCACGTCGAACGACGCCATCTCCCGGCTGGTGTGCGGGTCCACGGACACGCCGAGGCCGGCGAGCAGGATGGGCAGGGCGATGGCGAGTTGGGCGACGGCGGCCACCGCCACCGCCACCCGGAGCACCTGACGCCGGGCGCGCAGCGCCGCCGCCGGCGCGCGGCCGGGGGCCAGCGGGTCGGCGGCCACCGCCGCCAGCACCGACGCGGTGAGGTCGGGCACCTGCACCGGCTGCACCCGGACCAGCCGGGTCACCCGCTCGGCGCGGGACAGCCAGGCCCGGCACCCGGGGCACTCCCGCAGGTGCCCGTCCAGCACCGCCGACGCCGCCCGCGGGTCCTCGCCGTCCAGCCGTGCCGACAGCGCCGCCCGTACGTGGTCGCATGTCACGAGTGGGTAGTCGGCCTGGGTGCGGGAAAAGTTCCCGGCGTGGCGCAGACCATGGAAGGGACCAAGGACCCTCCCGGGCCGTTCCGCGCCGCGTAACCTGGTCTGTCGTGATCCCCGCCCCGCGCGACAGCGCCGCCGCCGGCCCGGCCGAGGCGACGAGCGGTGCTGCCCGGGACGCGGCCACCGAGTGGGCGTTGACCGCCCGCGACGGCGACCCGACCGCCCAGGCCGCGTTCGTCCGGCTCACCCAGGTGGAGGTCTGGCGGTTCACCGCGGCGCTGGTGGACCCGGACACCGCGGACGACCTGACCCAGGAGACCTACCTGCGGGCGTTCCGGGCGCTGCCGTCCTTCGAGGGCCGGTCCAGCGCCCGCACCTGGCTGCTCGGCATCGCCCGCCGGGCCTGCGCCGACCACCTGCGCACCGTTGTCCGGCGCCGCCGCCTCGACGCCCGGCTCGCCGCGGACGCCCACACCGACCGGCCGTACCCGGACCCGGCCGGACAGCTCGGCGCCGCCGACCTGGTCCGCCGGCTCCCCGCCGAGCGGCGCGGCGCGTTCGTGCTGACCCAGGTGCTCGGCCTCTCCTACGCGGAGGCCGCCGCGGTGGAGGGCGTACCCGTGGGGACCATCCGGTCCCGGGTCGCGCGGGCCCGCGACGACCTGGTGGCGGCGGTCGGCGACGCGCTCGCCGGGTGACCGGGTGGAACTTCCGGTGGAGACGGGACGACCAATGACCGTGACAGCACCCCGCGCCCGGGCCGCCGGCTGGCCCGCCGTCCGGCCCTGGCTCGGCATCGCCGCCCGGCTCGGCCTGGCCGCCGTGTGGTTGCTCGCCGGCGCGTCCAAGGTCGACGACCTGGCCGCCTCCGGCCGCGCGGTGAACGCCTACCAGCTCCTGCCGTACGACGTGTCGACGGTGGTCGGCGCGGCGCTGCCCTTCGTCGAGCTGGCCCTGGGGGTGCTCCTGCTGCTCGGGCTGGCCACCAGGCTGGTCGCGGGCGTGTCCGCGGCGCTGCTGGTGGTCTTCATCGTCGGGATCGCCTCGGCCTGGGCGCGCGGCCTCTCCATCGACTGCGGCTGCTTCGGCAGCGGCGGGCAGCTCGCCGAGGGGCAGGCGCCGAGCTACCTCCCGGAGATCCTCCGGGACCTGGGATTCCTGGTGTTGGCGGGATTCCTGCTGATCTGGCCCCGCACGCCCGTCTCGGTGGACGGGTGGCTGACGGGTGACCCCGTCGTGGAGGACGAGGATGAGTAGTCGTAAGGGGCAGAAGGGCGCCTCCAAGGTCGTCCGGCAGCAGATCGCCCGGGAACGGCGACGCCGGCGGACGCTGTGGGTGTCGGTCGCCGCGGTGGTCGTCCTGGTGATCGCCGGCCTGATCGGCTGGAGCGTCTGGTCGAGCCAGCGGTCGGGCGACTTCACACCCCCCACCGGGTCCGTCGAGGGCGGCACGGGGGTGGTGGCCGGCTCCGGGCCGGTGACCGTCGACATCTACGAGGACTTCCTCTGCCCGGTCTGCAAGCAGTTCGAGCAGGCCAGCGGCGCCACCATCGACCAGCTGATCAGCGAGGGGAAGATCCGGGCCGTCTACCACCCGGTGGCGTACCTCAACCGCTTCTCCACCACCGAGTACTCGACCCGCTCGTCCGCCGCCGCCGGCTGCGCCGCCAACGCGGGCAAGTACAAGGAGTACGCCAAGGCGCTCTTCGAGCAGCAGCCGCCGGAGGGCAGCGCCGGGCTCACCGACGACCAGCTGATCGACATCGGCGCCGGCGTCGGGCTCGACCGCGACTCCTTCGGCTCCTGCGTACGCGACGGCTCGTTCAAGCCGTGGACCGAGCACGTCACCGAGCAGGCGAGCAGGAACAACATCACCGGCACCCCGACGGTGGTCATCGACGGCGAGCAGCTCGGCGACCGCTCGCCGGAGGGGATCCGGGCGGCCGTGGAGGCGGCCGGCAAGTGATCCGCACCCTGCTGCGCGCCGCCCTGGTGGCCGCCGGCGCGCTCACCGCGACGCTCGCGACCGCCGCCCCGGCCGCCGCGCACGGCGCGGACGCCCCGGACGGCACCGACTACCGCACCGTCGTGACCGGAGTCGCCCCCGCCCGGGACGGGCTGCGCGTCCGGGTGGTCGAGGCGGGCGCCCGGCTGGAGCTGACCAACCGGACCGGGCGGCCGGTCGAGGTGATCGGCTACTCCGGTGAGCCGTACCTGCGGGTCGGCCCGGACGGCGTCTTCGAGAACACCCGCTCCCCCGCCACGTACCTCAACCGCACCATCGCCGGGGACACCACGCTCCCGGCGGAAGCCGACCCGGCCGCGCCGCCGTCCTGGCGGCGGGTGGCCGACGGGCCGAGCGTGCGCTGGCACGACCAGCGCGCGCTGTACCGGGAGTCGGCGCCGCCGGCCGCGGTCCGGGCCGCCCCGGAGCGGGAACACCGGGTCCGGGACTGGGCGGTGCCGCTGCGCGACGGCACCGACCGGATGGAGATCCGCGGCACGCTGGACTGGGTCCCGCCGCCGGACGCGTACACCTGGTGGGTGGTCGCCACGGTCGGCCTCCTCGCGGTCGGCGCCCTCGGGCTGCTGCCGGCCGGATCGCTGCCCGGCGCCCGGGCGTTCGCCGGGCTCGGCGGGCTGCTGATCGCCGGCGGCGTGGCCGCCATGGTCTACACCGTCGGCCGGGAGCTGGACGCCGGCGCCCAGGGGGTGGGCGGGGTGCTCCTCGGGCTGCTCGGCGGGCAGATCTGGGCGCTGCTCACCGGTCTCGGCGCGATCGCCGCGGGCGGTTACGCGCTGGCCTGCCGGCCCGCCGCCGACTTCGCCGTGGCGCTGGCCGGCGCCTGCCTCGCGCTCTTCGCCGGGGTGGCGAACGTCGCCGTCTTCGCCCGCGGGGTCGCGCCGGTGCCGTGGCCCGCGACGTCGGCCCGGGTGCTGGTCGCGATCGTCCTCGTCGCCGGCGCCGGCGCCACCGCCGCCGGCGCCCTCCGCCTGCACGCCGCCCGCACCCCCACCCAGGCCCGCACCCACACCCACGCCTGACCGCGCCCCCCAGGCCGACGGCCCCGCGATCTTGCAGTTAGAGCCCCTGATCTGCGGCATTCACGGCCTTTGCCGCGGCAGAAACTGCAAGATCGCCGAGGGCTGAGGGCTCGGGGCGGGGTTAGCGGGGGGTGGCGGTGCGGGGGTTGAAGCCGTACGGGAGTTCCAGGCGGTGTCGGGCCAGCAGGTCGTCGTCGGCCAGCAGGTCGGCGGTGGGCGCGTCGGCGGCGATCCGCCCGCCGTCCAGGATCACCGAGCGGTCGCACAGCTCCGCCGCGTACGGCAGGTCGTGGGTCACCATCAGCAGGGTCACCGGCAGGCCGCGCAGGATCTCGGCCAGCTCTCGCCGGGCGGCCGGGTCGAGGTTCGACGACGGCTCGTCGAGGACCAGGATCTCCGGATGCATGGCGAGCACGGTCGCGACCGCCACCCGACGGCGCTGGCCGAACGAGAGATGGTGCGGCGCCCGGTGCCGGTGCGCGCTCATCCCGACCGCCGCCAGCGCCTCGTCGACCCGAGCGTCCAGCTCGGCGCCGCGCAGCCCGAGGTTGGCCGGGCCGAACGCCACGTCCTCCGCCACCGTGGGCAGGAAGAGCTGGTCGTCCGGGTCCTGGAAGACGATGCCCACCCGGCGCCGCACCTCGGCCAGGGTCGCCCGGTCGGGCGTGACGGTCAGCCCGCCGACGCTCACGCTGCCCTCGGTCGGCGTGAGGATGCCGTTGAGGTGCAGCACCAGCGTGGTCTTGCCGGCGCCGTTCGGGCCGAGCAGCGCCAGCCGCTCGCCGCGCGGCACGGTGAGGTCCACCCCGTGCAGGGCCTGGTGCCCGTCCGGGTACGCGTACCGGACGCCACGGACGTCCAGGCTGGGCGCTGTCTGTTCCACGGCGTGGATCATCCCAGCACCAGGGCGGTCGCCGCGATCGAGGCCGCCAGCACCGGCACGGTGGCTGCGACGAGCCACTGCCCGGCCGTGGCCGCGCCCGCGCCCTGCCAGACCGCCGGCATCCGGCCGGAGTAGCCGCGGGACAGCATCGCCAGGTAGACCCGCTCGCCCCGCTCGAACGCGCGCAGGAAGAGCGCGCCGACACCGGCCGCGAACCCGCGGAGTTGCCAGAGGAAGCGGGGGTCGTCGCCCCGCGAGATCCGGGCCACCCGCATCCGCCGGGCCTCACCCACCAGCACGTCGAGGTAGCGGAGCATGAAGGTGGCGATCTGGGTGAGCACCTGCGGGCAGCGCAGCCGGTCCAGGCCGAGGATCAGGTCCCGGGTCGTCGTGGTAGCGGCGAGCAGCAGCGAGGCGAGGACGCCGAGCGTGCCCTTCGCCAGGATGTTCCAGCTGCCGTACAGACCGTCCACGGAGAGGTGCAGCCCGGCGACCGTGATCCGCTCGCCCGCGCCGAGGAACGGCAGCGCGACCGCGAAAAGCACGAACGGCAGCTCGATCAGGGCCCGGCTGAGCAGCCAGCGCGGGCCGACCCGGGCCAGCGCGGCGACCGCCGCCACCAGCAGGGCGTACCCGCCGAAGGCCCAGAACGCCTCGCGCGGGGTGGCCACCACCGCCACGGTGAAGACCACCATCGCCACGATCTTGACCTCGGGGGGCAGCCGGTGCACCGGCGAGGAGCTCTCGCGGTAGAGCACGTGCCCGTGCCCGGCGCCCACCGTGGTCAGGCCCGGCCGCCGGCCGGCTCGCTGCCGGCCGCCACGCCGGCGTCGCCGGACGTTCCGGTGCCGTCGGACTCCCCGCTGCCGGCGGCCGCTCCGGTGCCCTCGGGCTCCCCGGTGCCAGCGGACGGCCCGGTGCCGGCGGCAGATCCCGCGGTGGCGACCGAGCGGCGGCGCAGCAGCCAGAAGACGCCGCCGCCGATCGCGAAGGTCAGCAGCACGCCGAGCACCCCGGAGAGACCGGTGGAGAGGAAGGCGTTGTCGATGCCGCGTACGCCGTAGTCGGCCAGCGGGCTGTCGGCCAGCTCGTGGTCCTTGGCCTGCTGGGCCGGGCAACTTCCGCCGGTGATGTTGTCGTCGGCGTCCACGGTGCAGCCCTTGAGCAGAGACGAGTCCAGCCCGTCGGGGTGCGACGAGGCGTAGTTGCTCACCACGCCGGCGAGCAGCAGGGCGACCAGCAGGCCGCCGACGACGAACGCCCAGGGACGCTTGCTCACCGGACACCTCCAGCAACCGGAACGGTGGTCGCGGCGACGGGCCGGAGCCCGCGCAGCGCGTAGACGAGATCGGGTCGGACCTTGGCGACGGTGACCACCGTGGTCGCGGTGATGAGGCCCTCGCCGATGCCGATCAGCAGGTGGGCGCCGGCCATCGTGCCGGCCAGGCCGGCCAGATTGCTGCCGAGATCCGTGGTGCCGCCCAGCCAGTACTCGAGAACGAAGCCCTGGGACGCGACGACCACGCTGAGCACGGCGGACACGAAGGCGGTCACCGCGAGACCGGCGGGCGTCCGCGGCAGCACCCGGAGCAGGAGCGCGATCAGCAGGTACGCCGCGGCGGTGCCGATCAGCGCCATGTTGGTGATGTTCAGGCCGAGCATCGCCACGCCGCCGTCGCCGAAGACCAGCGCCTGCACGACCAGCACCACCGCCACGCAGAGCGCGCCGACCCAGGGACCGACCAGCATCGCGGCGAGCGCGCCGCCGAGCAGGTGGCCACTCACCCCGGCGGTGAAGATCGGGAAGTTGAGCATCTGCACGGCGAAGATGAACGCCGCGACCAGGCCGGCCATCGGGGCCAACCGGTCGTCCAGGTCCCGCCGGCCACGCAGGACGCAGATGGTGAGAGCAGCCAGTGCCAGTGCCGCGAACACCGCGGCGACGGGACCGTCGATGATCCCGTTCGAGATGTGCATCGCCAGGGTTTCCACGCGACCTCCCACGCGTCGGCGGGTCCGTCCACGCCGGCGAGGTCAGACTATTTCCCGAACCTTTCTCTTGCAAAGATCTGGCATTAAGCGAAGATGTTGATCACCAGGCCACGGCGCGCCGGGGTCGGCCCGGCGTCCGACACCAGCGGTAGGGTCAAGGCCATGACCGCTCCCGCCCGCCTCTCCCCCGGTGACCCGGCCCCCGACTTCACCCTCCCGACCGACACCGGCACCACGCTCTCCCTGGCCGGCCTGCGCGGCCGCACGGTCATCCTCTACGCCTACCCGGCGGCGATGACCCCCGGCTGCACCAAGCAGGCGTGCGACTTCCGGGACTCGCTCGACTCGCTGCGGGCGGCCGGCTACGAGGTCATCGGCATCTCGCCGGACAAGCCGGAGAAGCTGGCGAAGTTCCGCGAGCGCGACATGATCACCTTCCCGCTGGTGTCGGACGCCGACAAGTCGGTGCTGACCGCCTACGGCGCGTTCGGCGAGAAGCAGCTCTACGGCAAGACGGTGACCGGCGTGATCCGCTCGACCTTCGTCATCGACCCGGACGGGAAGATCGAACGGGCGCTCTACAACGTCAAGGCCACCGGGCACGTCGCCAAGCTCCGCCGCGACCTCGGCCTCGACTGACTGTGAGCACCTGCCGCACCGGGCGCTTACGGTGCGTGGGTGATCCGATACAACTACACCCCGGCCACGCTCGCCGAGGCGGCGGCCGCCGCGCGCAGCATCGCCGAGGTGATGCGGCTGCTCGGAGTACGGGTCAGCGGGGGCTCACACGCCCACATCAGCCGCCAACTCAAGCGCTTCGGGATCGACACGTCCCACTTCGACTCGTCGCACGCCACCGGGCGTCGTCGAGGCCCACGTCGCACGACGCCATCTCAGCTCCTGGTGAGGTCGCCGGACGGCGCCCGACGGACGCCCGGTGTCCGCCTGAAGTGGGCTCTCGGCACGCTGGGGGTCCCGGAGGAGTGCGAGGAGTGCGGGGCCGGGCCGATCTGGCGGGGCTCGCCCCTGGTCCTGCACGTTGATCACATCAACGGCGATTCTCTCGACAACCGACCACCCAACCTGCGTCTCCTGTGCCCGAACTGCCACAGCCAGACGCCGACCTACGCCGGCCGTGCCCGGTCGACACGGGGGGACCCGACTCCCGTGGCCTCTCCGGGTAAGCGCCGTCCGACGGACGCCGCCGCAGGGGACGAGTCCCTCGCCCGACACCACGACCTGGTGGGCCTCTTTCAGAAGATCGATGCCCAGGAGTTGACGGCGAAGGAGGCCGCACGACGGATCGGCTGCCACCCCGCCCGCCTGCATCGACTCCGGTCCCGGCCTGAGCAGAGCGGGGTGCTGGCGCCGCGACCCGGCCGACGCTGGCGGGCCGCCGCCCGCCGGGACGTGGTGATCGCACAGGCTTTGGCGAACCCGGAATTCGGGCCGAATCGCTTGGCCGGGTTGCTCCGTGCGCTGCCGGGCGGCGGGCACCGTGTCAGTCACGGCACCATCTCGGCGATCCTGCGCGAGGCCGGGCTCAACATCGTCGCGGCCCGACGCTCTAGACTCTCTACCGCAAGCGGGAGTGGCGAAATTCGGCAGACGCGCAGGATTTAGGTTCCTGTGTCCGAGAGGACGTGGGGGTTCAAGTCCCCTCTCCCGCACGATCAGCACCAGTTCACCCGACAACCGGCCCGGCGGTGCTGGCCGAGCGGCGGCCCGTCCAAGGTGCTGTCGTCCGCGTCACGATCGTGGGCCAGCACCGCGCCGCGCGGGCGAGGATGGCGGCGTGAGCCTGCGTTTCGTCCTCGAACCCGGCCTGACCCCCGACCTGCGCGAGCAGATCGTCGCGCTCTGGACGGACGTCTCCAACGCCGGTGGGGCCGTCGGCTTCGTGCCACCGGTGACCGCCGCCGACGTCCGTACGCTGGCCGACCCGACGTTCGCCGGGATCGTCGACGGGCCGGACCGGCTGCTGCTCGGCTACGCGGATGACCGGCTCGTCGCGGCCCTGATCTTCAGTGACAACCGGTTCAAC
Source organism: Micromonospora sp. WMMD812 (assembly GCF_027497215.1). Taxonomy (NCBI): domain Bacteria; kingdom Bacillati; phylum Actinomycetota; class Actinomycetes; order Micromonosporales; family Micromonosporaceae; genus Micromonospora; species Micromonospora sp. WMMD812. The sequence goes on from NZ_CP114904.1 coordinate 3,330,661, forward strand.
CTCAAGGCGCACTGGTGCGTGCTGAAGCGGGTGATGGTCCACCCCGACACGCAGGGCAAGGGGTACGGGCTCGCGCTCATGCGCGAGGCCGAGCGCCTCGGCCGCGAGCTGGGCCTGAGCGCGCTGCACGTCACGGTGCGGGACGGGCTGGGCCTGGACGCCTTCTACCGGCGGCTCGGGTACCGGGAGATCGGCCGGCTGCCCGGCGCGTTGCGGGTCGCCCCCGGTGACGACCGGGACGAGGTGCTCATGTGGCTGGACCTCAGGCCGGCCGGCGCGGCGGCCGTCTCGGCGTAGACCCGCAGGCCACGCGGCACGGCCGCCGGACACTCCGGCGAGGCCGGGTGAGCCTCCCCACGTAGCGGAAGCTAAGGCAGTGGCCCGCCGGCGCGCTCCCGCAGCACGCCGGCGGCGACCGCGGTCAGCGATCGCAGCGGCTCGGCCAGCTCCGGCCGGCCGCGCAGCACGTCCTCCAGCCGGACCCGCCACCGGCCGGCCTCGAGCAGGCCGGGCAGTTGGTCGGTCGCCGCGCGCAACCGTTCCCGGGTCTCGCCGAGGGCCGCCCGGTCGGCCGGGCCGAGGAGCTCGCCGACCTCCGCGCTGAGCCAGGTGAACAGGTCCTCGTCGTACACCGATCCGACGAACACCCGGGCCGTGTCCCACGCCACCCGGGGCTGGTGCAGCACCGTCATCTCGTCACCTCCGGCACGCCGTGTCACCATCATCGATCGGCGTGCCGCCGCCGACAAGGCCCGATCAGCCGCCGCCACAACGCCGATCAGCCGCCGCCGGCGACCCAGCCCGATCAACGGCCTCCGGGGACACGGCCCGATCGGCTGCCGTCGGCAATTCGGCCCGATCAGCGGCCGCCCGCGACACTGCGCGATCGGCCACCGGCCACACGGGCCCGAGTCAGCCCTCGACGGTCACCGGGTCGCCCACGGCCACCGGCCCGGTGTCCATCGGGACCAGGTGCAGTCCGAAGAGGAGCTTCTGCCGGACGTTGCGGTGCCGGCCGAGCGTGCGTAGCGGCTCCCGGCCGCGTACCCCGGTCTCCTGGTCGACGGTGGTGACCACGCACCGGTCGCACGGCCCGGCGGCACGGAACGGCACGCCACCGACGCGCAGCGGCCGGCCCACCCAGCCGTCCTCGGCCCAGGCCGGCGCGCCGTCCACCACCAGGTTGGGTCGGAAGCGGGTCATCGGCACCGGCTCCTCACCGGCCTCGGCGAGCCAGTCGTTGAGCGCGGTCAGGGAGGCGGCGTTGGCCAGCAGCAGCGGGTACGCGTCGGCGAAGCTGACCCGGTCGCCGGTGTCGTGCTCCCGGTCGTCGGCGGGGAGGTGCCGGGTCGGACGGGCCAGCCAGACCAGCCGGACCGGCCGGTCGAGCAGGGCGCTCATCCAGGCGTCGGCGGCCGGCCCGGCGGCCAGCGCCGGGACCGGCTGCTTCCGGCTGCGGAACGTCCGCACCGGCATCGGGTCACCCTCGGCCGGCTCGGGCACGTCGAGGTCGGGCCGCTCGTCGGCGCGCAGCACGAGGCCACCATCGCGGGACACGGCGCGCAGCCCGACCAGGCGGGCGCTCTCCCGCTGGGTGACGCCGACGCCGTCGGCGTCGACCACCATCCACCGCCGGTCGCCGGCCAGGCCCCACGGCAGCACCGTCGCGGTCTCCTGGTCGAGCCGGTGTGAGCCCTTGACCGGGTAGGTGTGGATCGCGCTCAGCCGCATCACGCCACCCTGTCATGGCCGAGTTCGAACGGCTATCCGTCAGCAACGACGTGAATGTTGCGGGCATCCACCCGTGCGGTACATGTCCGCAACGTTCACGTCGCCAAGCCCAGCGTGACCGGGTAATCCTCAATGCCATACAAGGAATCGATGTGCGACTTCGCGGCCGTCATCGCCTCTTCGACGTCCAAGCCGTCCGACCTCCTCTCATACAGCACGTGCGAGCCCGGCTCGAACCTTCCCACCGATTCGTCGAGATGAGCTTCGACGAGGGATGCGACTCGCACCTCATCAATCCGGAAGGTCAGCACGAGGCGGACCACGAATACGTTGGACTGTCCAGCATTGATCGACGAGGACACCTCGAGAGAACTTCGGATGTCCACCGACGATTCCTGGTCCGTGGCGTGCGTGAGTAAGTAAGGAAGGTGAACTCCGCCTGCCACGTAGTCATACCTGAGCCAGATCTGTCGCCCGTATTCCCCGATCGCAAGTTGAGTTTGGTGCACGAGGCCGACTAGCGTCATGGCCAGCCGGTGGTCCGGTTTCAAATCAACCTCCGATCAGGCCGAGCATCGAGACAGGCCCCAGCCTATTCGGCGACAATGGTATACAGCACCCACTTACCACCCTTGTGCGCCTCGGGAACCTTCTTGATGATCAAGGTGACCTTGAAGGCGTCCCTCACCGTACCGTCCTTGAACGCCACCCGACCGACGGGATAAGGAAAGGTCTTGGTGATCTGCCGCTCGCTCCCAGGCACGACAGCCTGCTTGCCCGCCCACTTGGTCAAGGAATCCCGCTGGGGCTCAACCATCTCGTCAATGATCGCCTGAGCCTTGTCCGCAGCAAGACTCGACGCCTTGCCGGGTACCTTCGGGTCGTTCTGGGCGCGATGGACGAGGTCGTCATCGCTCTTGCCGATGTGATCCTTCGGGTGAGCACCGTAGACACCGTGATCGAGGTCCACCTTCCCGCAGTTGTGAACGAGCACAGGTGTGTCCTCGGCGAACACGTAGTAGGTGTGCAGGCCCGCCACGGTCAGGTTGTAAACCGTGGTCCGCTCCGATCTGGTCGAGACCCTCTCGACCTCGACCTCGTTCCCGTCCGCCGTGAGCAGCATCGAGCCTGGTCGCAAGTCCTGCGCGTCCTTCCAGGCCCGGGAATCGGTAACCCAGAAGGGATGGTTGTGGGTACCGGTGATCACAGCCGTCTCCGAGCCGGCCGCGCCGTCTGTGTCCACGGTCACGTCGACCAGGATCTTCGCCCCCGAGCCGGTGATCGCCGCGGTGACCACGCGTGCGCCCGTGACGCCGGCAACGGGATCCGTCGCCATTACGGAGTCGCCCACTAGTACCCGCTCAATGGCCTTCCGGCTACCGTCTGCCATCAGGACCGGCGTCCCTGGCATGAAGCTGTTGCCCGGTACCTTGCAACTCTTGTTGAGTTCACCGAACACCCTCAGTGTGTCGCGGAACCGATCGGCGAGCCTGCCCATATTGATGGCGGCCGGGATGTAGCCCAAGATCGGCACGGCGCTTCCTCCCGAGAGGAAGGCCCCCACGTAGTCCCCGCGGGCCAGAGAGATGCCGGCGTCCACGGCGTCACACGGCTCACCGTACGCCGGCGCAAGACCGCAAAGCATCAGGACAAGCTGAGTGATGTCGAGGAGCAGTTCCTGATTGTCCTTGACGAACTCCTGGACGTCCGTGAGCATCTCGCAGCCCGGCCCGACGTTGAACGCGGGATTGCTGCACTTGCCCGGGCGCATCAGCGCGTCCGCGAAGTCAACATAGACCTTCGCGCACTCCCTGGTCATCTGGGGCTCGGGCACGAAGCAACCCCAGGTCATGTGATCCTCAAGCGCTGTGCCGTTACCGTCGCTACCGCTGCCTGGCTGAGTGCTGCGCTGCGCCGCCTCCCACTCCTTGAGCTTGGTGTTGTAGATCTGCTCGGCCTCACGAGCCGCACGGTCAGCCTCGACGGCGTCCTTGCCCGCCTGGATCGCGGCCTTGCGCGCGTCCCGCGAGGCTTGCGCCGCGCCGGCCGCGTCCCGGCGGGCGCGCTCCGACGCCGCGGTTGCCGTTGCCGCTGACTTAGCGGCCTGGTTGGCGCTGGCTTGCGCGCTGTTGGCGGCGTTGCGGGCGGTGGTGGCGGACTGGGCCGCCTGGTCCGCGGAAGCCTTCGCGGCATTTGCCGACTGTTGGGCGTTGGCCGCGTGCTGCGCGGCCTGCTGGGCCGACGCCGCCGCCTGTTGAGCCCAGGTCTGCGCCTCGGCCGCCTTGCCCGCCGCGACTGCCGCTACCCGCTTGGCCTCCGCCGCGTCGGACAGCGCGCTCTGCGCGTACCGCTGCGCCTCTGCGATAAGCGCCTGCACCGCGGCAACGTGGGCGGTCTGCTCCTGGTCCCGCTGTGCCGCCTGATACCGCGACGCGGTCAGGAAGTACGAAATGTATGACGCCGGACCGGCCAGGGCCACCTGACCAGCGGCCTTCACCTGCGGCCCACCGGCGTCCATCGCCCGGTAGACCTCGAGCCGCTCGTCCGCCGTGCGGGCCGGGTGCTGCCCCTCCCGCAGGAATTTGTGCATATCCGCGCCTGTGCCGGCCAGGGCCCTCTCCGCCGCCGCCTTCAGCGTCGGCCCAGCGGTCTCCAGGATCTTGTAGATCGCCAACCGGTCCGCCGAGTACTTACCCGCGTAGTTCCGGGTCCGCAGGAACTGCTGCACCGCCGCGTCATCCCCGGCCAGCGCCGTCTGTGCTGCCGTCTTCTCGTTCCCGTCCGGCAGCGTGTCGATCAGATGCCACACTCGCGCCCGATCATCCTGACCCGCCGCGAGGCGACGGCCCTCCGTCAGCCACGACCGCAACTCCACCTCGTCACCCTTGAGCGCCTCGGCGGCAGACGCCTTGGTCCGCTCGCCACCCGTGCTCAGCAACTCGAGTGCGGCGCGGCGCCCCTTGTCAAGGACCAGCTCAGTAGGGGTGCCCGCCGCGGTCGCCTCGTTGAGCAGTTGCCGCGTGGTGGGGTGCACGCGATCCTCCTCCGCGCTGTCCCACAACAGCTTCCGATTCCACGCCACCACGTCACCGACGGCATGGTTTCCCGCCTGCTCGGCTGCGAGTGCCTCCTGGGCAGCCTGCACGCCCTGTTCGGTGGCCTCGGCCAGTCGGGCGTCGTCCTCCTGGCGGGCCAGCTGCTCCAGCTCGACGGCCTTGTTCGCTGCCTCCACCGCCGTGTTCGCCGCCTCGACTGCCGCAGCCGCGTGCTTGGCCGACTCCGCAGCAGCCACCGCGGCCACACCAGCCGCCGCGGCCGCCGCCTCTGCGGCGTCCGCGGCCGCCTCCGCGTGGGCCGCCGCACGCGCCGCATATGTGAACGCCTCGTCCGACGCTTTCGCCGCAGCCTGCGCCAACGCGTACGCGCGATCCGCGGCCCGCGACGCCGCGGCCGCCTGCGCCTGTGCCCTCGCCGCCGCATCCCGCGCGCGCTGCGCCTCCGCAGCAGACACCCCGGCGTGCCCCGCCGCCAAGTTCGCCGCCGCGGCCGCCTGATCCGCGTTCGTACTCGCACTCTTCGCCGCGTTCGACGCCGCCTTGGCCTGCGCCAACGCCCGGTCACGCTCCGCGCGGACCGCGTCCAGCTGCCGTGCCTTCGCCGCCGCGTCCCGAGCCGCCTGTGCCGCCTGGCGTGCCGCCGCCGCCTTGCCCGCGTCCGTACGTGCATCGGCAGCCGCCCGCTGTGCGCGCGACGCTGCCTGCGCCGTCAACGACGCCGCCGTCGTCGCCTTCCGCGCCGCGTCCGCGGCCACCCGCGCCGCCCGCATCGCCGCGTTCGACGCACCAACGGCTTCCCGGGCCGCCTCCGCCGCGCCCTCCGCGGCATCCGCGGCCCGACCCGCCGCCGCCGACGCCTTCGCCGCAGCCCCACCGGCGGCAGCCGTCTCCGCCGCGGCCGTCTGCGCCGCCTTCTTCGCCTCCTCGGCGGCGGCCGCCGCCCGGTTCGACGCCTCCGTCGCCGCCAGCGCCTCCCGCGACGTCGTTTCGCTGGCGTCCTTCGCCTGCTCCGTCAGACTCCGGATCGACGCCAGCTCCGCATCCCTGGCCCGGGCCACGAACTGACCCGAGACGATGAACTCCCGCAGCTCCTCCGCCGTACCCGCCAACGCCTGCGACGCCGCCGTGTTCAACACCGGACCACTGTTGTTCGCACCACCGGTCAACATCCGCGTCGCCGCCAACCGGTCATCCGCGTACGCCGCCGCATCCCGACCGTCCGCGAGGAACTCCGTCAGCTCCTCCGGCGTCCCGTCCAGAGCCCGCTGCGCCGCCGCCTGGACCGTCGGACCACCCGACTCCACCAGCCGATACGCCCGCACCCGCTCATCCGACGCCCACGACGTCTCCCACCCACCGTCGACAAAGGCCTGCACATCCTCGGTCGACCCCGCCAAGGCGTGCAGTGCCGCTGCACGCATCGCCGGACCGTCCATCCCCGCCAACGACTGCGCTGCAGCGCGTGCATCAGCGGCGTGTGCCTCTTTGACGCCCCCGGCGAGGAATGCCGTGATTTGCTCGTCAGTGCCGAGGATCGCCGCGGCAGCGGCGCGCCGGACCGACGGAGTCCCTTCGGTTAGGTAGTAGACGACACCCTCCCGGGCCAGCTGGGGGTCCCAAGGAGGGTCGATCTCGTCGTCGGCCATAGCTGGCACAGCCGGCTGAAGGAACATCGCGGCGAGGATTAACACCACTGTCGCGGCGATTCGCCTCAGCCCAGGGACGGGGCGATCTTGCCTAGCTTGAGCAGCGTGCATCAACCGTACGGTCACTGCAACCCCCGTGGATGCGAGACAGGACCGCTAGACCGTATAGATCACCGTCACCGAAAAGAAGGGGAGAGTGAGGCGGAGACAGCCGCGAAGACTCACCATGCCACGCCGATCCCGTCGCCGCGGTACCAGTGGTTGGCCGGCGTCTCCCGGTAGGCGAGGAACCGGCGGTCGGTGCGCTCGGCGTGCTCGGCGAGGACGTTGGTGGTGGTGACGTTGTCGGTGAGCAGCATCGCGCCAGGGGCGAGCTTCGGCTCGACCGCGTCGAACTCACGCTTCTCGTGCTCGCGGCTGTGGTCGCTGTCGTGCAGAAAGAGGTCGACCGGCCGGTCGAACGCGCCGATCGAGGCGATGGAGTCACCGATCACCAGGTCGACCACCTCGGACCACCGTCCGCTGCGGACCAGGTAGCCGGCCTCGGGGTTGATGTCCAACGCGCTGAGTCGCCCCGGCTGGCCCTCCGCGGCGTTGCGCAGCAGGGCCGAGGCGAGGACGCAGCTGCCGAGCCCCTTGTCGACCCCGGTCTCGACGACGTGGGTGGGGCGGGTGGCGCGCACAATGGCGTACCAGCCGATGCGGCGGGCGTAGCGGACCCGCCGGTCGGCCAGGCCGCGCCGGGCGGCGGCCGCCGTGGTCTGCTCGATGTGCGCTCGGAGGGCCTCGTCCGACTCGATCTCGGCGAAGTAGCCGCGGACCTGCTTGACCGGTACGTCGCAGACGACGCTGACGAACCAGGCCAGGTGCTGGCGACTGAGCTTTGTCAGGTCGTACGTGTAGTTGTGGTGTTCCCGGGAGGTGACCAGCCACCGCGCCGAGGTGCGTAGCACCTTGGCGTCGTGACGGGCGACCGAGACCAGCCGCTTGGGGAAGGCGGCGACGGGGGCGAGGGGGGTACGGGCGATGGCCCGACGCAGCTTGGTGGCGTCCACGCTGAGTTCATACCAGGTGAAGATGACCGATGCCTGGGCAACTTTCGTTTACCCACGGGGGCATTCTCCGACGGACCGGTGGCCGGTTGTGGCCGGACGAGGGTACGCGGGCCGAAATGCGAATCAGTAGCATCGCGACCATGCCCCGTGCAGACCAGACCGCAGAGCTTCACCTGTCGACGAACACCGGGCCGGCAGTCGATTCTGGGCAACCGGACGACGGCGAGCAGGCCACGCCCCGCCCGCGCCGCCGCCGGTGGGGCCGGATCGCCCTGATCACCGTCATCGTCCTGGTGGTGCTTGCCGGCGCCGGTGTGGTGGCGGGCGGCCTGTACGTTCGCTCGATCAACTCGGGCATCGAGCGGGTGGACGCGTTCGAGGGTGTGCCGGAGGAGTCCCGCCCGCAGGTGGTGGCGACGGGCGCCATGAACATCATGATCCTGGGCAGCGACTCGCGCGACCCGGAGAACGCGTCGGGTTCCCGGTCGGACACGATCATCCTGGCCCACCTGCCGAAGGACCGGTCGAGCGCGCAGCTCATCTCCATCCCGCGCGACACGTGGGTGCACGTGCCGAAGTCGAAGGAGGGCCGGGGCGGCACCGACGCCAAGATCAACGCAGCGTACGCGTGGGGCGGTGTCCCGCTGATGGTCCAGACGGTGGAGGAGTTCACCGGGGTCCGCATCGACCACGTGACGATGGTCGACTTCGCCGGCTTCAAGGAGATCGTCGACGCGCTG